>NZ_JBYHFN010000002.1:0-483067 GCF_057669785.1 Microbacterium sp. Y547 | reverse complement strand
TACCCGTCAACCAAAGTAGGGGCAGTCCCACGCTCGCCTTTACCGCTGAGGAGCATAGCTTCTGCGCGATCTCAGTGGACGGACGTCCCGTCATCGGGTTCCGGTATGAGGACGGCAATTACTTGCTTCAGGCTGACCTCCGTGATGTACGGAACCGGCGAATGATCGCAGTCGCGGACAACGAACTGGTTCACACCACGGAGGCCTACGACGTGGAGCGAATCGGCAGTCGCCTCATCTTGCGGGATCGGGCTAGGTCGGTGTTTGTAGAGCTCGAGTTCCAGACGCCGTCCCTCGTGACGATCCAGCGCGGGCAGTTCTGGAGGAACGGCGTCAAGTTCAAGATCGACGGGGCCGCGCTCCACATCGATGATCTGGACACGATGACGCACTGCCTCTTCAAAGACGTGCCTACGGGCATCTCGGTCGGACTGCCTATACCGGGTGGAAGTTCCGGCATCATGCTCGACCCGCAACTCAGAGTCACTCCTGAGGTGACGGCTGCTGTTTTGAACGTGTTGGCTGAGTTCAACCGTTAGACCGGCCGCCTCTGGCAAAGGCGGCAGTGTCGGCGGTGGCAAGCGCGACGTCCGTCGCGAAGAGGTAGAACGAACGTAGTCTCCGCGTGTGCCCACGCGGCCAGAGCTTACGTGTTCTAGTCCGGCTGGAAGGCGTCTACACGCGCAGGGTTGCGGCGTTCTTGGAGGGGCTGACGGGAATCGAACCCGCATCATTAGTTTGGAAGACTAAGGCTTTACCACTAAGCTACAGCCCCACTATCGGCAGTATCCCGCCGATCATCGCGACGGAAAACCACGACTTCGCCCAGTCTAACGGACCCGAACGCACGTTCCGGACACGTCGGGGAAGGGAGCCGCGCGCGTCGGCTAGACTTCACAGGGCCGTTTCGTGTCCGCATTCGTGCGCGACCCGCCCGGGGCGTAGCTCAGCTTGGTAGAGCGCCCGCTTTGGGAGCGGGAGGTCGCAGGTTCAAATCCTGTCGCCCCGACGTCACGACCCCGCTCGGGGACCCGAGACCCCAGACATTCATCCGCCGCGGCCGAGTCCGGTCCAAACGAGGAGAACGAACAGGCATGGTCAACAGCACCGTCGAGAAGCTCAGCCCCACACGGGTCAAGCTCAACATCACGGTCAGCCCGGACGAGCTCAAGCCGAGCATCGCGCACGCGTACGAGCACATCGCGAAAGACGTCCAGATCCCGGGTTTCCGCAAGGGCAAGGTCCCCGCACCGATCATCGACCAGCGCATCGGACGCGTTGCGGTGCTCGAGCACGCGGTGAGCGACGGGCTCGACCGCTTCTTCCGTGAAGCCGTCGCCGCCAACGAGCTGCGCGTCATCGGACGCCCGAACGCCGAGGTCACCGAGTGGCCCAACGAGAAGGACTTCTCGGGCGACCTTGAGGTCACGATCGAGGTCGACGTGCGCCCCGAGTTCGAGCTTCCCGCCTTCGAGACGCTCACCGTCGAGGTCGACGCCGTCGAGACCGACGAGGCCGCTGTCGACGAAGAGCTCGACCGCCTGCGCGGCCGCTTCGGCACGCTCATCGCCGTGGACCGCCCGGCTGCGACCGGCGACTTCGTCGAGCTGGACCTGGTCGCCACGATCGGCGACACCGAGATCGACCGCGCCGAGGGCGTGTCGTACGAGGTCGGCTCGGGCGAACTGCTCGAGGGCATCGACGAGGCGATCGACTCGCTCACCGCCGGTGAGGACACCACTTTCCGCTCGAAGCTCGTCGGCGGCGACCACGCCGGCGAAGAGGCCGAGGTCTCGGTCACCGTGACCGCGGTCAAGGAGCGCGAGCTGCCCGAGGCGGACGACGACTTCGCGCAGATGGCGAGCGAGTTCGACACGATCGCCGAACTGCGCGAGAGCCTCGCGGCCCGCGTGGGCCAGCAGGCGGTCTTCGCACAGGGTGCCGCTGCTCGCGACAAGTTCATCGAGAAGCTCATCGCCGAGGTGGACATCCCCGTTCCCGCTCAGCTCATCGAGGACGAGGTGCACAATCACCTCGAGGGTGAGGGGCGTCTCGAAGACGACGTCCACCGCGCCGAGGTCGCCGAGGCGAGCGAGAAGCAGTTCAAGACGCAGATGCTCCTGGACAAGCTCGCCGAGCAGTCCGACGTGCAGGTCTCGCAGGAAGAGCTCACGCAGTACCTCATCCAGTCGGCCTCGCAGTACGGCATGGCTCCCCAGGAGTTCGTCAACGCCCTGCAGGAGGGCAACCAGCTGCCGGCGATGGTCGGCGAGGTCGCCCGCAACAAGGCCCTCGCGGTCGCTCTCGGCAAGGTCACCGTCGTCGACACGAACGGCAAGCCGGTCGACCTGACCGGCTTCGTGGCCGTCGAAGACGAGCCGACCGCCGAAGAAGAGGTCGTCGAAGAGGCGCAGGAGATCGCTGACGCCGCTGCCGACGCCGACGAGGTGATCGCGGCCGAAGAGGCCGAGAAGCCCGCCAAGAAGCCCGCAGCGAAGAAGGCGCCCGCCAAGAAGGCGCCGGTCAAGAAGAAGGCCGCTGACAAGGAGTAAGTCGCACACGCGAAGCGAAGGGTGGATGCCGCGGCATCCACCCTTCGTCTTTGCCCAGGGCGAACACGCGCGGGTCGCCGGCGGCGCGCCGGTAGATTCGATGCGACGACCACGGAATCAGGAGTGTCACATGGCCGAACCACTTGTCGCGACGAGCGTCTTCGACAGGCTGCTGAAGGACCGCATCATCTGGCTGGGCTCGGAGGTGCGTGATGAGAACGCCAACGAGATCTGCGCGAAGATCCTGCTCCTCGCCGCTGAGGACTCCGAGAAGGACATCTACCTCTACATCAACTCGCCCGGCGGCTCGATCACGGCCGGCATGGCGATCTACGACACGATGCAGTTCGTGCCGAACGACATCGTGACGGTCGGCATCGGCATGGCCGCCTCGATGGGGCAGCTGCTGCTGACCGCGGGCACGAAGGGCAAGCGCTACATCACCCCGAACGCCCGCGTCCTGCTGCACCAGCCGCACGGCGGTTTCGGTGGAACGGCGAGCGACATCCAGACGCAGGCGCAGCTGATCCTCGACATGAAGAAGCGTCTCGCCGAGATCACGGCGGCCCAGACGGGCAAGACCGTCGAGCAGATCAACGCCGACGGCGACCGCGACCGCTGGTTCCGCGCCGATGAGGCACTCGAATACGGCTTCGTCGACCACATCCGCGAATCCGCCTCCGACGTCATCGGCGGCGGCGGAACCGCCAACTGACCCGGCTGACGGCGAAAGAGAGAAACCGAATGCACACCCCGACTGTCGGCATCCCCCAGGGTCTTCAGATGCCCAACAGCCGCTACGTCCTGCCTCAGTTCGAAGAGCGCACGGCCTACGGCTACAAGCGTCAGGACCCCTACAACAAGCTCTTCGAGGACCGCGTCATCTTCCTCGGCGTTCAGGTCGACGACGCGTCGGCCGACGATGTGATGGCGCAGCTGCTCGTGCTGGAGTCGCAGGACCCCGATCGCGACATCATCATGTACATCAACTCGCCCGGCGGCTCGTTCACGGCCATGACGGCGATCTACGACACGATGCAGTACGTGTCGCCGCAGATCCAGACCGTCGTGCTGGGCCAGGCTGCCTCGGCGGCGGCCGTGCTGCTGGCTGCAGGCGCACCCGGCAAGCGCCTCGCGCTGCCGAACGCGCGCATCCTCATCCACCAGCCGTCAATGGGCGAGGCAGGACACGGCCAGGCGTCTGACATCGAGATCCAGGCCCAGGAGATCATGCGCATGCGCACCTGGCTCGAAGCGACGCTCGCGTACCACTCGAACAAGCCCGTCGAAGAGGTCCACAAGGACATCGACCGCGACAAGATCCTCTCGGCGGAAGAGGCGCTCACGTACGGCCTCGTCGACCAGGTACTCACGACACGCAAGCGCGGGCAGACCGCCATCACGAGCTAGCGGATGCCGCGAAGCCCCGTCGTCCGGACATTTCCGGGCGGCGGGGCTTCGTCGTCCATGTCGGCTTCCACTTGCCGCGTCGCAATCCCGCTCCATGTCGCAGCTTGCGGATAGGCTCGGAGAACGGCTGGACCCGGCCCGACAGAGGAGGAGCCACATGGCACGCATCGGTGAGAGCGCCGACCTGTTCAAGTGCTCTTTCTGCGGAAAGAGCCAGAAGCAGGTGCAGCAGCTCATCGCTGGGCCTGGCGTGTACATCTGCGACGAATGCGTCGAGCTGTGCAACGAGATCATTGAAGAGCGGATGGCCGAGTCCTCGTCGGGCGTCGTGTCCGACTTCGACCTGCCGAAGCCCCGCGAGATCTTCGACTTTCTCGAGGAGTACGTCGTCGGCCAAGAAGACGCCAAGCGGGCGTTGTCGGTCGCCGTGTACAACCACTACAAGCGCGTGCGCGCCCACGGCACGCTGCAGTCCGCAGAGCAGCGGGCCGAAGAGATCGAGATCGCCAAGAGCAACATTCTGCTGCTCGGGCCCACGGGATGCGGCAAGACCTACCTCGCGCAGACCCTCGCGAAGCGCCTCAACGTGCCCTTCGCGGTGGCAGACGCCACGGCGCTGACCGAGGCCGGCTACGTCGGCGAAGACGTCGAGAACATTCTGCTGAAGCTGTTGCAGGCAGCCGACTTCGACACGAAGCGCGCCGAGACCGGCATCATCTACATCGACGAGGTCGACAAGATCGCGCGCAAGGCCGAGAACCCCTCGATCACCCGCGATGTCTCGGGCGAGGGTGTCCAGCAGGCGCTGCTGAAGATCCTCGAGGGCACGGTCGCCTCGGTGCCTCCGCAGGGCGGGCGTAAGCACCCGCACCAGGAGTTCATCCAGATCGACACGACGAACGTGCTGTTCATCGTCGCCGGTGCTTTCGCGGGCCTCGAAGAGATCATCTCGTCGCGTGTCGGCAAGCACGGCGTGGGCTTCGGTGCACCGCTGCACAACAAGGGCGACGACCTCTCGCTGTTCAGCGAGGTCCGGCCCGAGGACCTGCACAAGTTCGGACTCATCCCCGAGTTCATCGGGCGGCTTCCGGTTGTCGCATCCGTCGCACCGCTTGACCGTGCGGCGCTCATTGAGATCCTCACCGGCCCGAAGAACGCGCTCGTCAAGCAGTATCAGCGCATGTTCGAGCTCGACGGTGCGGCGCTCGAGTTCGACGTCGAGGCGCTCGAGGCGATCGCCGAGCTCGCCGTGGCGCGAAAGACCGGTGCGCGCGGGCTGCGGGCGATCCTCGAAGAGGTGCTGGGGCCGATCATGTTCGAGATCCCGTCGTCCGACGACATCGACAAGGTCATCATCACGCGCGCCGCCGTCGAACAGGGTGCGACGCCGACGCTCGTGCTGCGAGAAAAGCGCAAGAGCGCCTGACCCGCGAGGGCCCTCAGTCGGTGAGGCCCCGTCGCGTCAGCAGCGGGCCGATGTGGGCGTCGCGGCCCCGGAAGTCGCGGTACGCCTCGAGAGGGTTCTTCGAACCGCCGACACCGAGCAGCCGTTCGCGGAATCGGTCCCCGTTGGCCCGCGTGAGTCCGCCGTTCTCGCGGAACCACTCGACCGTGTCGGCGTCGAGCACTTCGCTCCAGATGTACGAGTAGTACCCGGCGCTGTACCCGCCCGAGAAGATGTGCGCGAAGTACGTCGATGAGTACCTGGGCGGGATCTCTTCCATGTCGAGCCCGATGTCGCCGAGAGCGGCCTTCTCGAAAGCTGCGACGTCGTCGACCTCGGCCGCCTGCTCGGGCGGGAGCGAGTGCCACGCCTGATCGATCCAGGTCGCCGCGAGGTATTCGCTCGTCGCGAAGCCCTGATTGAACGCGGCCGAACTCGTGAGCTTGTCCACCACGTCGTCGGGGAGCGGCTCTCCGGTGTCGACGTGCCGCGCGTACGAAGCGAGCACGTCGGGCCAGAAGATCCACATCTCGTTGACCTGGCTCGGGAACTCGACGAAGTCCCGGAAGACATTCGTGCCCGCGAAGTGCGGGTAGGTCACCGTCGCGAAGAGGCCGTGGAGCGCGTGGCCGAACTCGTGGAAGAAGGTCGTCACCTCGTCGAGGGTGAGCAGTGTCGGCTCTCCGGGTGCCGGCTGCGAGACATTCAGATTGTTCACCACGATGGGGGCCGTGCCACGCAGACGCGACTGGAGCACGATCGAGTTCATCCACGCCCCGCCGCGCTTGGTGTCCCGCGTGTACAGATCGAGCACGTACAGGCCGAGGGCCGATCCGTCGGAGTCATGCACCTCGAAGACCCGCGCGTCCGGGTTGTAGGCGTGCAGGTCGGCGCGCTCGGTGAAGGTGATGCCGTACAGCTCGGTCGCGGCGCGGAACACGCCGTCGTGCAGCACTCGCTCTGCCTCGAACCAGGGGCGCAGCGCCGCCGTGTCGAGGTCGTAGCGCGCGGAGCGCACCCGCTCGGTGTAGAACGCCCAGTCGTGGGCCGCGAGGGGGAACGGCTCGGGTTCGGCGTCGATGATCTTCTGCAGATCGGCGCGCTCGCGCCGGGCGTTGCGGGCGGCGGGGATCGCGAGGCTGCGCAGCAGCTCGTGCACGGCGGCGGGGGAGCCGGCCGTCTCATCGGAGGTCACGTAGTCGGCGTGCGTCTCGAAGCCGAGCAGGTGTGCGCGCTCGGCGCGCAGGGTGACGATCTCGCGCAGCACGTCGCTGTTGTCGTGCGCGTTGCCGCGGCGTCCGCGCGCCCGTGAGGCGTCCATGATGCGGCGCCGCGACTCGCGGTTGGTGAGTGAGGAGAGATAGGGGTGGCCGGTGAACAGCGGCAGCGTCACGACGTATCCGTCGTCGAGACCTCGATCGCGTGCGGCACGGGCAGCCGCCGACACCTCGCCGTGGGTGATCCCCGCGAGTTCATCCGCCGTGTCGAAGACGACCGCGAGGTCGTTGGTGTCCGCGAGCAGGTTCTTCTCGAACGTCGTCGTCAGCACCGACAGGCGAGTGTTGATCGAGGTGAGACGGGCCTTCGCTTCGTCATCGAGTCCGGCTCCCGCGCGGGCCATCTCGCGGTAGCGCCGCTCGACGAGATAGCGCTGCTCGGGGTCGAGATCGAGCTCATCCAGGCGATCGTGCAGCGTCTTGATCCGCCAGAAGAGCTGCGCGTCGAGCTGGATGGCATCGTGGTGCGCAGCCATCAGCGGCGCGAGCGTCTCTTCGATCTCCTGGATCTCGTCGGTGGCATCCGCCGCGGACACCGTGTAGAACGCGTGGGCGACGTCCGTCAGCAGCGCACCGCTGGACTCGAGCGCGACGATGGTGTTCTCGAACGTCGGCATCGATCGCACGCGCGTGATGGCGGCGACCTCGGCGAGCTGCCGCTCAAAGCCCTCGCGGAAGGCCGGCAGGTAGTGCGCGGGACGGATCTCGGCGTAGTCGGGCAGGCCGTACGGCAACGTCGACGGGGTGAGCAGAGGGTTCGCGGATGCCATGGGCCCAGCCTAAACGCCGCAAAACGGCGCGACCTCCAGCCGAGTTCACCCCGCGGTCAGGGGTAGCGGGGTCAGGAGAACTCGTCGTCGGGGTCGTGGCTGACGACGGGCTCGTCGGCGGCGTCGAGGGTGACGATCGTGCCCGTGTCGAGTTCGGCGATCGGCCGCCCCTCGAGCCACGTCAGGGTCCACCGCGGACGCGGCCCGTCCGTCAGGGCGAGCGCGCCTTCGACTGAGCGGATGCCTCGGGTGAGGGCCGTGGGCACCGAGGTGGGCGGTTCGTCGCCCGACATCCAGCGCGTGCCGAGCTGCATCAGGCCTCCTCGACCGGGGCGAGGACCACGTCGCCGACGGCGAGTTCGTCACCGTCCGCGTAGGCGATGTCGCTGATGCGACCGACGGCCTTGAGGTCACCCTCGGCAAGGCTGATCGCTGCGAGGGATGCGGCGGGCGCCGTGATCGTGAGGCGCTCGACCGCTGTCTTCTGCGATGCCTTGGCCTCGGTCTTGGCGCGGCGGACGCCGATGAGTGCGGCGCTCACGGCCTTCAGCACTGCCGGGTCTCCCTCGATGCCGAGGGGCTCCGGCCAGGGCGCCGTGTGCACCGAGTCATCGTTGAACCACGACCACGACTCTTCGGCGGCGAAAGCCAGGACCGGCGCGAACAGCCGCAGCAGCGTCGACAGCGCGGTCCGCAGAGCGAGAGCCGCCGAGGGCTGCCCGACGTCGGTCTGGTCGTAGGCGCGCTCCTTCACGAGCTCGAGGTAGTCGTCGCAGAACGTCCAGAAGAACGACTCGGTGAGTTCGAGCGCCCGTGCGTGGTCATAGCCTTCGAACGCCTTCGTCGCCTCGCGCACGACGCCGTCCAGCGTCGCGAGCATCGACGCGTCGAGCGCATGTGTGATCTCAGCACCCTCGGGCACGGGGAAGGACAGCACGAATTTCGACGCGTTCAGAACCTTGATCGCCAGGCGACGCCCGATCTTGACCTGCGTGGGGTTCTGCGGGTCAAAGGCGGCGTCGGCGCCGAGCCGGCTCGAGGCCGCCCAGTAGCGCACCGCGTCGGTGCCGTGCTTGTCGAGGATGTCGGCGGGAGTGACGACGTTGCCCTTCGACTTCGACATCTTCTTGCGGTCGGGGTCGACGATGAAGCCCGAGATGGCGGCATCCGTCCACGGCGCCCGGCCGTCTTCGAGGGCGGAGCGCAGCATCGTCGAGAACAGCCACGTGCGGATGATGTCCTGTCCCTGCGGGCGCAGGTCGAACGGCGCCACGAGGTTCCACAGCTCCTCATCGCGCTGCCAGCCACCGGCCAGCTGCGGCGTGAGCGATGATGTGGCCCAGGTGTCGAAGATGTCCTTCTCCGCATCGAATCCGCCCGGCATGCCGCGCTGGTCCTCGGTGTATCCCGGCGGTACGTCGATCGTCGGGTCGATCGGCAGCGTCGCCTGATCCGGTGTCAGCACGCGGTCGTAGTCCCGCTCGCCGTTCTCGTCGAGGGCGTACCAGACGGGGATCGGCACGCCGAAGAAGCGCTGGCGCGACACGAGCCAGTCGCCCGTGAGGCCTCCGACCCAGTTCTCGTAGCGCACGCGCATGAAATCGGGGTGCCACGCCATGTCCTTGCCGAGGGCGATGAGCTTCTCACGCAGCGACTCGTCGCGGGCGCCGTTTCGCAGGTACCACTGGCGGGTCGAAACGATCTCGAGCGGGCGGTCGCCCTTCTCGAAGAACTTCACGGCGTGCGTGAACGGCTTGGGATCGCCGTCGAGTTCGCCCGACGCGCGCAGCAGGTCGACGATCGCCTTCTTGGCGCTGAACACGGTCTTGCCCGAGATCTCGGCGTAGGCCGCCTTCGCGGCATCCGTCACGATGACATCAGGGGCTTCGGCGAGGATACGGCCGTCCTTGCCGAGGATCGTGCGGTTGGGCAGGTCGAGTTCGCGCCACCAGATGATGTCGGTGACATCGCCGAAGGTGCAGATCATGGCGATGCCCGACCCCTTGTCCTTCTGCGCGAGGGGGTGCGCGAGCACGGGCACCTCGACGTCGAAGAGCGGCGTGCGAACGGTCGAGCCGAAGAGCGGCTGGTACCGCTCGTCGTCGGGGTGCGCGACGAGCGCGACGCAGGCCGCGAGCAGTTCGGGACGTGTCGTCTCGATGTGCACGTCGCCCGAGCCGTCGCTCTTGTGGAAAGCGACGCGGTGGTACGCCGCGGGCTGGTCGCGGTCTTCGAGTTCGGCCTGCGCGATCGCGGAGCGGAAGTCGATGTCCCACAGCGTCGGCGCGAGCGCCTGGTAGGCCTCGCCGCGTTCGAGGTTGCGAAGGAACGCGAGCTGGCTCGTGCGGATCGTGTCGTCCGAGATCGTGCGGTAGGTCTGGGTCCAATCGACGCTCAGCCCGAGCTGGCGGAAGAGTGCTTCGAACTGCTTCTCGTCTTCGAGCGTCAGGCTCTCGCACAGCTCGATGAAGTTGCGGCGGCTGATCGGAATCTGGTCTGCGGCCTTGGTGCTCTTGTTGTCGCCGCCCTGGAACGGGGGCGTGAAGTCGTTGTCGTAGGGCAGCGACGGGTCGCAGCGCACGCCATAGTAGTTCTGAACGCGACGCTCGGTGGGAAGACCGTTGTCATCCCATCCCATCGGGTAGAACACCGTCTTGCCCCGCATGCGCTCGAAGCGCACCTTGACGTCGGTGTGGGTGTAGCTGAACACGTGCCCGATGTGCAGCGACCCGGATGCCGTCGGCGGGGGAGTGTCGACGGAGTAAACGCCCTCGCGCCCGACCTCTGCCGCGCGAGCGCGGTCGAACAGGTAGGTGCCCTGCTTCTGCCACGCGGCATCCCATGCGGTTTCGAGACCTTCGAGAACGGGCTTGTCGGGAATCGTGGACATATGAGGTCTCCTCGCCGTATGTGCGGCACCGTGTGAGCGTGCCTGAGTATGGGATGCCCGACGATTCTATCGAGCCCACGGACGACGCCGAACGACGCAAAGTGAACTCAGTCCAAAAAGTGCGTTAGCGTAATCTCGTCCCCGTCACGTCACAGAGGTTCCCGCATGCTCTCCCACCGCTCTCTCACTCCGCGTCTGCTGCGTGCGGCCGCCCTCACCGCAGCCGCCGCGCTCGTCCTGAGTGCGTGCGCGCCGACGGGTGACGATGCGGAAGGGACCGGCGGCGAACTGGTCTGGGCCATCGAGGGCGCGAACCTCTCTGCCGGTCACATGGATCCGCAGACGAGTCAGCTCGACGTGTCGGCCATGGTGCAGCGTGCCGTGCTCGACTCGCTCGTCTTCCAGGCCCCCGACGGCACGTTCTCGCCGTGGCTCGCCGAGGACTGGCAGATCTCCGAGGACGGACTCGAGTACACCTTCGAGCTGCGCGACGATGTCGTCTTCCACGACGGCGAGCCCTTCGACGCAGCGGCAGTGAAGGCCAACTTCGACCGCATCGTCGATCCCGAGACGAGCTCGGCGCAGGCGGCGGCGATGCTGGGCGCGGACTTCTACGCCGGCACCGAGGTCATCGACGACCACACCGTGCGCGTGTCCTTCACGCAGCCGTACGCCCCGTTCCTGCAAGCGGCCAGCACCGCGCAGCTCGGGTTCTATTCGCCCGCCGTGCTCGCCGCGGACGCCGACCTGCTCGCGGCCGGCGGGCCCGACGTCACGATCGGCACCGGGCCGTTCACACTGACCGACTACACGCCCGACCAGGAGATCGTCTACACGCGCAACGCCGATTACGCGTGGGGACCCCAGGGGCAGGGCGCACCCGAGATCGAGACGCTGCGCGTGTCGATCCTGCCTGAGCCCGCTGTGCGCGCCGGAGTGATCACGAGCGGTGAGGCCGACATCGCGGGCCAGCTTCCGCCGAGCACGATCGGCGACCTGCCCGAGGACATCACGGTCGAGTCGATCGAGCTGCCGGGTCTGCCGTACTCGCTGTACCTCAATGAGCAGTACGGCGTGTTCGCCGACGAGCGCGTCCGCCAGGCGTTCGCCCTCGGCATCGACATCGAACCCACGGTCGAGCAGGTCTTCTTCGGTCAGTACCCCCGCGCGTGGAGCATCCTCGCCTCGCCGACCCCGGGCTACGAGCCGTCCCTCGAGGGCACCTGGGACTTCGACCCCTCCGCGGCGAACACGCTGCTCGACGCCGCAGGATGGACCGAGCGCGACGCGGAGGGCTTCCGGACGAAGGACGGCGCGCGCCTCTCGGCCCGCTGGATCGCCTGGACGCCCGTGCCCGATGACCGCACGGCGCTGGCCAATGCGATCCAGTCCGATCTGCGCGAGATCGGCTTCGAGCTCGTGCGGGAGGTGCTCGAGCCGGGGGCATACAACGAGCAGTACGGCGGCAAGACGTTCGACCTGACCGACTGGGGCTTCTCGGGGGTCGACCCCGATCTGCTGCGCAGCCACCTGCACACCGAGGGGTTCCAGAACGCCTCGCAGGTGTCCGACCCTGAGATCGACGCGCTGTTGGACCGCGGCGTCGCGACGAGCGACATCGACGAGCGCAGCGACATCTACCGCGAGCTGCAGCGCTGGAACGCCGACTACACCGCGATCGTGCCGCTGTACGTTCCGTCGTCCATCACGGCCGTCTCCCCGGGCCTGAGCGGACTCTCGTACGACCTCTACGGCCGGCCCCTGTTCTACGACGCCACGGTGGAATGACCCCGGCGGGGCGCGTCCTCGCGCGGATCGCCGGCCACCTCGCCGGACTCGTCGTGGTCCTCTGGGGGGCGGCGACCCTCGCGTTCGTCGCGATGCGACTGATTCCCGGTGACCCCGTCGAGGTGATGCTGGGCCCGCAGGCCCAGGTCTCGGACTCGGTCAAGGCCGGCATCCGCCAGGATCTGGGGCTCGACCGCCCGCTGCTGCAGCAGTACATGGACTACATGGCGCGTCTCGCGCGCGGCGACCTCGGCGAGTCCTATCAACTGCGGATGCCGGTGGCAGACGTCATCGGCAGGCAGCTGCTGCCGACACTCCAGCTCACCGGTCTCGCGCTCGTCATCGCGGTCGTGCTCGCGCTGGTCGTCGCCGTCACGGTGCGGCGACGCGCCGCGCGGATCGTCGTGGCCGGGGTCGAACTGGTCATCCTCTCGTCACCGGTGTTCTGGATCGGGCTCATCCTGCTCACGGTGTTCGCCTTCACTCTGGGCTGGTTCCCCGTGACGGGGTCGCGCAACGCGGCATCCCTCGTTCTGCCGGCCGTCACATTGGCCCTGCCGACAGCTGCCCTGCTCGGGCAGGTGCTGCGCGACGGCATCGAGGCGGCCGAGCGACAGCCGTTCGCCATCACCGTGCGCGCGCGCGGCGCGAGCCCGAGCAGGATGACGCTGCGCCACACACTGAGACACGGCGCCACGGGCGCCCTCACGCTCGCCGCCTATCTCGTGGGCACACTGCTCGGGGGGGCGGTGCTCGTCGAGACGGTGTTCGGCCGCCCGGGCCTCGGCCGGGTGACGCTGGTCGCGATCACCGACCGTGATCTGCCGGTCATCGGCGGCATCATCCTGCTGAGCGCCCTCGTGTTCGTCGTGATCAACATCGTCGTCGAGCTCACCTCCGCGGTCATCGACCCGCGGCTGCGTCGACCGAAAGCGGCCGATCACGCGAGAGTGGGCGTGCCGTGAGCCGCCGTCAGATCGCGGCGCTGACCGCCGCCGGGGCTGTTCTCTCGGTCTTCCTCGCGATGGCCGTCGCGCCGTCGCTGTTCACGCCGCTCGATCCGCTGCAGACCGACGTGCGGGCAGCGCTGTTGCCGCCGAGCGCCGAGCACCTGTTCGGCACGGACCAGACCGGGCGGGATGTCTTCGCGCGTGTCGTCTACGGAGCGCGCTCGTCGCTGTCGATCGGCCTGATCGCCGTCGGGATCGCGCTCGTCGTCGGCCTCATTGTGGGCACAGCGATCGGCGCGGCACCGCGCGTCGTCGATGCCGTGGCCGTGCGCGCCCTCGATGTCGTCCTGGCCTTCCCGGAGTTCCTCATCGCGCTCGTCGTCGTCGCGATCCTGGGGCCGGGCCCCACCAACGTCGCGATCGGCGTCACGATCGCGGTGATCCCGGTCTACATCCGGCTCGCGCGGGTGCAGACACGGACGCTCCTTGCCGCCGATCACGTCGAGGCGGCGGCGCTGCTCGGCGTCGCCCGGCCGGTCGCCCTGCTGCGGCATGTCGTACCCGGTGTGCTCGGTGCCCTCAGCGTCATCGCGACGATCGGATTCGGCACGAGTATCCTCGCCGCCGCGGGACTGAGCTTCCTCGGCCTCGGAGCCGTCGAACCCGTACCGGAATGGGGTCTCATGCTCTCGGGCGGGCGCAACGTCCTCGCGCAGGCGTGGTGGATCGCCGTCTTCCCGGGACTCGCGATCACCCTCACGGTCATCTCGGCGACGGTCGTCGGTCGCACGCTGCGCGCCGCCGCGGAAGGACGCACGACATGAGCGCCCTCGACGTCGCGAACCTGCGCATCTCGTTCGACGGGCGCACCGTCGTCGACGGCGTCGACCTCGCCGTCGAACCGGGGGAGTGCGTCGCCGTCGTCGGCGAGTCCGGCGCCGGCAAGTCGCTCACGGCGCTGGCTCTGCTCGGGCTGACACCGCCCGGGGCGCACGTGCGCTCCGATCGGCTCGAGATCGACGGCGCCGACCTGCGCGATGCGGGGGAGCGCGCGTGGCGCACCGTGCGCGGGGACCGGGTCGGTGTCGTCTCACAGGATGCCCTCGTCTCGCTCGACCCGCTCGCCCGCATCGGCAGCGAAGTAGCCGAGCCGCTCGAGATCCACACGCGTCTGGACCGACGTGAACGGGCGCGGCGCGTGCAGGACCTGCTTCACCGGGTCGGGATGCCGCATCCTGAGCGCCGCGTGCGCCAGCACCCGCATGAGCTGTCAGGCGGCCTGCGGCAGCGTGCGCTCATCGCGTCGGCTCTCGCCGCCGGGCCGCGCGTGCTCATCGCCGATGAGCCGACCACGGCGCTGGATGCGACCGTGCAGGTGCGCGTTCTGAGTCTGCTGCGATCGCTCGTCGACGACGACGGCGTGGGTCTGCTCCTGGTCAGCCACGATCTCACCGCCGTCGCGCGCATCGCGGACCGGGTCATCGTCATGCGGGACGGGCGCGTCGTCGAGTCGGGCCCCGTCGCGCAGGTGCTGGGCGCCCCCCAGCACCCGTACACGCGCGAACTCGTCGTCGGCGCGCTGATTCCCCCCGCCGCGTCGCCCGTCGGCGGCGACATCGTGCTCGCCGCCGACGGGCTGTACAAGAGCTTCCGCGGTGTGACTGCCGTCCAGGACGTGTCGTTCACGGTTCGGGCGGGCCGCAGCCTCGGGATCGTGGGCGAGTCGGGTGCAGGAAAGACGACCGTCGCACGGCTGCTTCTCGGTGTGGAGACTCCCGACCGCGGCACGGTGCGCCTCGAGGACACACTGTGGAACCCCGCCCGCGAGAGGGATCGTCGCGCTCGCCGGGCCCGGATCCAGCTCGTGCACCAGGATCCCCGCGCTGCGTTCGATCCGCGCTGGACGATCGGCAGGTCGCTGCGCGAAGCCCTGACGGCGGGTGGCGTCCCCGCGTCGCAGCAGGCGGGGCGCACCGACGACCTGATGAAGCTCGTCGAGCTCGACGCCGCCCTGGCGCAGCGCCGTCCGGGTCAGCTCTCGGGTGGCCAGCGCCAGCGGGCCGCGATCGCCCGCGCCCTCGCGACGCAGCCCGATGTGCTCGTGCTCGACGAGCCGGTGTCGGCCCTCGACGTCTCGGTGCAGCGGCGCATCCTCGAGCTGCTGGCGCAGCTGCGGCGCGAGATGGGACTCACGATGGTGCTCATCTCGCACGACCTGTCGGTCGTCCGCGGGCTCGCCGACGACGTGCTCGTCATGAAGGAGGGCCTCGTCGTCGAACGCGGCGCGACCGCCGATGTCCTGAGCAGCCCGCAGCATCCGTTCACCTCCGAACTCGTCGCCGCCTCGGCGCGGTCGGATAGAATCGCCTGAGCAGCACCGATCCGGCCATCACCGGGGAGCTCTCGGAAGAACGGCGCAAGCCCAGTAGAACCGAGCGGGTCAGGCCCGTGACAGCCGCAGTGAAAGTGGCCGGCAACGGCAACGCGGGGTGGTACCGCGGTCCTTCACAGGGTCGTCCTCGCAGGAACCGGCGACCACGACACCTGCGAGAGATCCATGACCTACCCCCGTCCTTCAGCAAGCTCAGGAAGCGACGCTTCGGCGTTCGGACCCGCAGCGGTCGTGCCGAGCCCGCGGTTTCCCGAGATCGAGCGCGAAGTGCTCGCTTTCTGGAAAGACGACGACACGTTCCGCGCCTCGATCGAGAACCGCGAAGGCGCCGATGAGTGGGTGTTCTACGACGGCCCGCCCTTCGCCAACGGTCTGCCCCACTACGGCCACCTGCTGACCGGCTACGCCAAAGACCTGTTCCCGCGGTTCCAGACGATGCGGGGCAAGAAGGTCGATCGCGTCTTCGGCTGGGACACGCACGGCCTGCCGGCCGAGCTCGAGGCGATGAAGCAGCTCGGCATCACCGAGAAGGCCGAGATCGAAGCCATGGGCATCGACGTCTTCAACGACAAGGCTCGGTCATCGGTGCTGGCGTACACGCGCGACTGGGAGGACTACGTCACGCGTCAGGCTCGCTGGGTCGACTTCGAGCGCGGCTACAAGACGCTCAACCCCTCGTACATGGAATCCGTGCTGTGGGCGTTCAAGACGCTGCATGACAAGGGCCTCGCCTACGAGGGCCACCGCGTGCTGCCGTATTGCTGGCGGGACGAGACCCCGCTGTCGGCGCACGAGCTGCGCATGGACGACGACGTCTACCAGATGCGCCAGGATCCGTCCGTGACGGTCACCTTCCCGCTCGTCGGCGCGAAGGCCGAAGCTCTGGGCCTCACGGGTGTGCGCGCCCTCGCCTGGACGACGACCCCGTGGACGCTGCCGACGAACCTCGCGCTCGCCGTCGGTCCCGACATCCGATATGTCGTCGTGCCGGGCGGTCCCGCGGGCGCAGCCGATGTGCAGCCGGGTGATGAGCCGTTCGAGGCGACGGCGCACCGCTACCTGCTGGCGGAATCGCTTCTCGCCGGGTATGCGAAGGACCTCGGGTACGAGTCGGCACAAGCCGCGCAGGACGCCGTCGAGCAGAGCGTCCTCGGCGCCGATCTCGAGGATGTCGCCTACGACCGGCTCTTCGACTACTACGCCGATGCCGACACGTGGGGCACCGAGCGCGCGTGGCGGATCCTCGTCGACGACTACGTCACCACCTCGGACGGCACCGGCATCGTGCACCAGGCACCGGCATTCGGTGAGGATGACCAGCGGGTGACCGAAGCCGCCGGCATCCCGCTCATCATGAGCCTCGATGACGGCGGACGCTTCCTGCCCCAGGTGACGGATGTCGCGGGCGAACTGTGGATGGACGCCAACACGCCGCTCGTGCGCCTGCTGCGCCAGAGCGGGCGCCTGCTGCGCCTGGCGAGCTACGAGCACTCGTACCCGCACTGCTGGCGCTGCCGGAACCCCCTCATCTACCGCGCCGTGTCGAGCTGGTTCGTGCGCGTCACCGACATCAAGGACCGCCTGCTGGCGGGCAACGAGCAGATCACGTGGGTTCCCGAGAATGTCAAGCACGGCCAGTTCGGCAAGTGGCTCGAAGGAGCACGCGACTGGTCGATCAGCCGCAACCGGTACTGGGGCTCGCCCATCCCGGTGTGGAAGAGCGACGACGCGGCGTACCCCCGCGTCGACGTCTACGGCAGCCTCGCCGACATCGAACGCGACTTCGGCCGCCTGCCGCGTGACCCCGACGGCAACGTCGACCTGCACCGCCCGTACATCGACGACCTGACCCGCCCGAACCCCGACGACCCCACGGGCCGGTCGACGATGCGCCGCATCGAAGACGTCTTCGACGTATGGTTCGACTCCGGTTCGATGCCCTACGCCCAGGTGCACTACCCGTTCGAGAACCGCGAGTGGTTCGACTCGCACGCCCCGGCGGACTTCATCGTCGAGTACATCGGCCAGACGCGCGGCTGGTTCTACGTCATGCACGTGCTGTCGACGGCGCTCTTCGACCGCCCCGCGTTCACGGGGGTGTCGTGCCACGGCATCGTGCTTGGCAGCGACGGCCACAAGATGTCGAAGTCTCTCAGGAACTACCCCGACGTGTCCGAGGTCTTCGACCGCGACGGGTCCGACGCGATGCGCTGGTTCCTCATGTCCAGCTCCGTCCTGCGCGGTGGCAACCTGGTCGTGACAGAAGAAGGCATCCGTGCGGCCGTGCGGGAGTTCATGCTGCCGCTGTGGAGCACGTGGTACTTCTTCGCGACCTACGCCAACGCCGCTGCCCCGGGCGGTTACGAAGCGACGTGGCGCACCGATTCGACGAACGTGCTCGACCGGTACATCCTGGCCCTCACGGGTGACCTCGTGCGCGACGTCGCCGCCGACCTGGAAGGGCTCGACTCGACATCGGCGGCCGCCAAGCTGCGCGACTTCGCCGCGGCGCTCACGAACTGGTACATCCGTCGTTCGCGCGACCGGTTCTGGATCGGCGTCGACCCGTCGTCGAGCGCGGCCACCGGGACCGAGGCGTTCGACACCCTCTACACCGTGCTCGAGACGCTCACGCGCGTCGCCGCCCCGCTCATCCCGCTCGTCTCGGAGCGCGTGTGGCAGGGCCTCACTGGCGGCCGCAGCGTGCATCTGCAGGACTGGCCTGACGCCGACGCGTTCCCGCAGGCGGCGGACATCCGCCACGCGATGGACGCCGTGCGCGACGTCTCGAGCGTCGCGAACGCGCTGCGCAAGAAGGAGGGCAAGCGTGTGCGTCTGCCGCTGCCGCAGCTCACGGTCGTCGTGCCGAATGCCGCGGACCTGGCGCAATTCGAAGACATCCTCCGCGACGAGCTCAACGTCAAGGAGGTCCGGATCGACGAGTTCCGACCGGAGTCCTATGACCAGTACGGTGTCGCGCTGCGGCTCGTCGTCGACGCGCGCGTCGCAGGACCGAGACTCGGCAAGCGGGTCCAGCAGGTCATCAAGGCGGCCAAAGCCGGCCAGTGGATCGAGGATGAGCGCGGAATCGTCGTGCAGACGGCAGACGGCGACGTCGTGATGGCGCAGGGCGAAGCATCGCTCGACAGTGACGTCTCGGTGCGTCCCGAGGGCGAGGCCATGGGCTTCCTCGGCGGCAGCGACGGGTTCGTACTGCTCGACACCACGACGACGCCCGAGCTCGAGGCGGAAGGACTCGCCCGCGACGTCATCCGCGCCGTGCAGGACACGCGCAAGGCGGCCGGTTTCGACGTCAGTGACCGCATCCGTCTCGCGCTGCAGTTCGACGACGCCGGGGATGCCGCAGCGGTGGCGCAGGCGTTCACGACGGCCGACGTCGCCGGCGAGACACTCGCCGTCGCCTACGCGGTGCGGAACAGCACCGCGACGATCTTGGCGCTGGGCGACGGGGGAGACCCCGAGTTCGAGGCGACCGTCGAGCCGGGAACGTACGCCAACCGGGGCGCGTTCACCGTCTCGGTGGCACGAATGGAGGCATCCGGATGAGCGACCGCACGCGGGCTGACGCCGTGTACGAAACGCTGCTGCAGCGGCAGGGCGAGCAATGGGTGCAACCGCGCGTCGAGCGCACCGCACGCGTGCTCGAACTGCTCGATGACCCGCAGAAGACCTACCGAGTCGTGCACATCAGCGGCACGAACGGCAAGACCTCCACAGCGCGGCTCATCGAGAGCCTGCTGCGCGCCCACGGGCTGCGCACGGGGCTGTTCACGAGTCCGCACCTCGAGCGGTTCACGGAACGCATCGCGATCGACGGAGAGTCGATCTCGGATGCCGCGATCGCCGACGCGTGGGATGAGATCGAGCCGTTCGTGGCCATGGTCGACGCCGAACTGACGGCCGCGGGCGACGCGGCGCTGACGTTCTTCGAGCTCCTCACGGTGCTCGCCTTCGTCGCATTCGCGGACGCGCCGATCGACGTGCTCGTGCTCGAAGTCGGCATGGGCGGTGCGTGGGACTCGACGAATACGGCAGACGGAGACGTCGCGGTGTTCACTCCCATCGACATCGACCACGTCGATCGCCTCGGTGACACCGTGGTCGAGATCGCGACGGTCAAGGCCGGCATCATCAAGGACGGCGCGGCGGTCGTCTCGGCACAGCAGCTGCCCGCCGTGAAGGCCGTCCTCACCGACGCCGCCGAAGCACGAGGCGCGACCATCGCGTTCGAGGGCGACGACTTCGCCCTCGTGTCGCAGCGCCTCGCCGTCGGCGGACAGCTCGTCTCGGTGCGCGGTCTCGCGGGGGTCTACGAAGACGAGTACCTGCCGCTGTACGGCTCGCATCAGGGCTTCAACGCCGCGCTCGCCATCGCCGCCGTGGAGTCACTCCTCGGTGGCGGGACGCGGGCGATCGCGGGCGACGTGCTCGCCGAGGCCTTCGGCCAGGCGACGTCCCCCGGACGCCTGCATCTCGCCGGCACGCACCCGACCGTTCTCGTCGACGCCGCGCACAACCCGCACGGCGCGCAGGCTCTCGCGACGGCTCTGCGCGAGTCGTTCGACTTCGACGAGTGGGGCGTCGTGCTGGGCGTCCTCGATGACAAGGACGCCGTGGGCATCGTCTCTGCCCTCGCCGAGACCGCCTCGCACGTCTTCGCGACGGCGCCCGAGTCGGACCGGGCGAATGAGCCTGACACGATCGCCGACGCGGCTGAGGCAGCGGGTCTGCTCGTGACGGTTCACGATGGCCTCAGCGTCGCGGTCGAGGCGGCTCGGGAATGGGCAGCGGCATCCGATCGTCGTGGCGTCGTCGTGACGGGATCGGTCGTGCTGGCAGGCCAAGCGCTCACTCTCGCCGAACTCGAAGACTGGAAGTCAGGGTGGACATCATGACCGATACACAGACACCGCGGCCGCGCCGCCGGCGCGGGGCAGCCGAGTCGCTCGCCTCGATCGTGCTGGCCTTCGAATCGGTCATCGCGTTCCTCGGCGGGCTCGTCCTCTTCGGACTCGATGCGCTGCCCGACGGCGTCGAGCGCTGGTGGGGGATCGTCGCAGGTACGACCCTCGCTGTGCTCATGATCCTGACGGGCCGGTTCGTCCGCTACCGGTGGGGAATCGTGATCGGCTGGCTGCTGCAGGTCGTCGTCGCCCTCGGCGCACTCTTTGAACCCGTCCTCATCATCGTGGCGCTCATTTTCGGCGGCATGTACGGCTATGCCACCATCAAGGGTGCGGCTCTCGATCGGCGCAACGCCGCGATCGAGGCCCAGTACTCCGACCAGGCCTGACAACGGAACGGAAACACCAGACATGACCACGGAAGAGACCCTCGTCCTCATCAAGCCGGACGGCGTCGCCCGCGGGCTCACGGGCGCGATCCTCGCCCGCATCGAAGCGAAGGGCTACGCCCTCGTCGACATCCGACTCGTCGAACCCGACCGTGCGCGCCTCGAACGGCACTACGCCGAGCACGAGGGAAAGCCCTTCTACGAGCCGCTCCTCGAGTTCATGATGTCGGGCCCGTCCGTCGCGATCCGTCTCGCCGGCAACCGCGTCATCGAGGGGTTCCGCTCGCTCGCGGGAACGACCGACCCGACGACGGCGGCGCCCGGCACAGTGCGCGGCGACTTCGGGCGTGACTGGGGCGTCAAGGTGCAGCAGAACCTCGTGCACGGCTCGGACAGCCCCGAGTCCGCCGCGAGGGAACTCGACATCTGGTTCTGACGCGAGTCAGAACAGCGAGTTCACGATGCTTACGACGGCGTTCATCTCGAGCTGGGCAAGCAGCAGCACGAGCGCATAGCTGAGGATCGTCGCGAGCGGCACCCACGACATGAGCTTGTCCGCTGCCTGGCGCACGCCGGGCGGCACGGCGAGCACACCCGAGCGCAGCACATGCAGCGTCACGAGGTAGAACGTCGGAATCGTGACGGCCCAGGTGACCATGCACCACGGGCAGAGGGTGTGCAGGTTCGGCGCGTAGATGCTCTGGCCGATGAGCCAGATCACGAAGCCGAAAGCGAAGGTCGTCCCCGCCCAGAACAGCAGCCAGAACCAGCGCGCGAAGCGAGCACGAGCGAGGATCGCCGCCCCGACCACGATCGGGGCCACCCAGCATGCGAGCCCCAGGATCGGATTCGGAAAGCCGAAGATCCTGCCCTGCCAGGCATCGAGATTCGCGCTGCACTGCACGAGGACCGAGATGTCGCAGGCCGCGCCTGCGCCGGGATTCGCGAGCGTGTCGAGTTTCGCGACGGTGAGTGAGAACGCCGCCCACCACCCGATCGCTCCGGCGATGATGAGCCACACCGCGAGAACAGTCGGGCGCGTGTGGGTCTGAGTCGGGGGCATACCTCGGATTATGGCAAACACCGCCTATGTGTGAGGCATGGATGCGGCGCGGAAATGACTGCCGCGTCCTCATGTGAGCAATCCGGCGGGGAAAGTGCGATAATGATGCGGATGCGCCGCGGCCGCGCCGCCACAGCATCATCGAAGACTTCAGGGCGATGACAGCCCTTCGCAGCCTGGGCGCACAGCCGGCTGCAGACCGAGTGAGTTCGTGGCACCGCAGGTGCGGCGCCACACGAGATTTCGCCGGGCGACGCGCGGTGTCGCCCCGCAGGGAGTACGCCAGTGATGGCTGTTGACAGCACCTCAGAAAACCCCAACGGCGACGAATCGAGCGCCCCGACGAAGGCGGAGATCTCTCCGCCTGAGGTGACCGGGCTTCCGGTCGCCGACGAAGCGCCTGACATAGAGGTGCCGAGCGACGCCGAAGCACCGGCTGCCGCGAAGAGCACCGACGACGCGCCCGAGACGCCCGAAGAGGCGACGGATGCCGACACGGAGAAGTCCGAGGCCTCCGGCCCCGTCACAGCCGTGTCGCTCGGCCTGCTTCCCGAGACCTTCGTCTCGGAAGTGACGACCGATCTGCACTTCTACGCACCCGAGGTCGCGCCGCTGCCTTCGCTCCCCGAGGAGCGTCCGCAGATCGACGACCAGTTGTCGTCGACGAGTTCGCGCCGACGGGGGCGTCGACGCGGGGGAGACCGTGACGACGATCACGGCGACTCCGCGCCGCCCCCCCGCCAGCGCGCTGTCGAGCTCATCACCGAGCCGCAGCGCATCAAGGGCTCGACCCGTCTCGAGGCCAAGAAGCAGCGTCGTCGTGATGGCCGGGAAGCCGGTCGTCGCCGTGCCGTCGTGACCGAGGCGGAGTTCCTCGCACGCCGCGAGGCCGTCGACCGCGTCATGATCGTCCGCTCGAAGAACGGTCGCGTGCAGATCGCTGTGCTCGAGGACAGCGTGCTCGTCGAGCACTACGTCGCGCGCAACCAGGACGCATCCCTCATCGGCAACGTCTACCTCGGGCGCGTGCAGAACGTGCTCCCGAGCATGGAGGCGGCGTTCGTCGACATCGGCCGCGGGCGCAACGCCGTGCTGTACTCGGGCGAGGTCGACTGGGATGCGGTCGAGACCGGCAATCAGCCGCGCCGCATCGAGCTCGCCCTCAAGTCGGGCGACAAGGTCCTCGTGCAGGTCACGAAGGATCCCATCGGCCACAAGGGCGCGCGCCTGACGAGCCAGATCTCTCTCCCGGGCCGCTACCTCGTGTACGTCCCCGGCGGCGCGATGAACGGCATCTCACGCAAGCTTCCCGACACCGAGCGGGCACGTCTGAAGAAGATCCTCAAAGAGGTCCTGCCGGAGTCCTCGGGCGTCATCGTGCGCACGGCGGCCGAAGGGGCGACCGAGGAGCAGCTCACCCGCGACGTGCAGCGCCTGACCAAACAGTGGGAGCACGTCTCCCGTCAGGTCGATTCGATCCAGGCGCCCGCGCTGCTGCACTCCGAGCCGGATCTGCTGGTCAAGATCGTGCGCGACGTCTTCAACGAGGACTTCTCGCGCATGCTCATCCAGGGCGACGAGGCGTACGCGACGATCACGAAGTACCTCGAGTCCGTCGCCCCCGACCTGCTCGACCGCGTCGAGGCCTACGAAGACGACATCGACCCGTTCGACGCGTATCGGATCACCGAGCAGATCGAGAAGGCCCTCGACCGCAAGGTCTGGCTGCCCTCGGGTGGTTCTCTCGTGATCGACCGCACCGAGGCGATGACCGTCGTCGATGTCAACACCGGCAAGTTCGTCGGCTCGGGCGGCAACCTCGAAGAGACCGTCACCAAGAACAATCTCGAGGCTGCCGAAGAGATCGTCCGTCAGCTCCGCCTGCGCGACATCGGCGGCATCATCGTGATCGACTTCATCGACATGGTGCTCGAATCCAACCGCGACCTCGTGCTGCGTCGCGTCGTCGAGTGCCTCAGCCGCGACCGCACCAAGCACCAGGTCGCCGAGGTCACCTCGCTCGGGCTCGTGCAGATGACCCGCAAGAAGCTCGGCCTCGGCCTGCTCGAGACCTTCAGCGAGGCGTGCGACGTGTGCGCGGGCCGCGGTGTCATCGTGCATCACGATCCCGTCGTCAAGCACCGCGCGTCATCGGGCGGCTCGTCCAGCGGACGCCGCTCGCGCGGGGCCACGACTCCGCCGGCCGGTTCCAACGGAACGCACGTCATCACCGAAAGCGCCAAGACGGCGCTCGCGCAGATTGCGGCATCGACGATCCACCACGACGAGGCCGACGATCAGGCCCCTGTTGTCGAGGCGCCCGTCGAGCGCCCGAAGAAGCAGCGAAAGAAGCGGCGGGACTCGTCCGCGAAGGACGCCAATCCACCCCGCACCGAGAAGGACGCGCTGCTGGATTCGGTGCTCAGCGCGCTTCCTGAGCCCAAGGCTCCGGGCCAGGGGCGGTCTCGCCGCCGGGTCTCGACGGCCGCGCTGACGGGCACGCCGGTCTCGCCGACGACGTCGCCGGCCGCACCCGCCTCAGAGGACTGAGCCCGCCGTCACAGCCCGCGTCGTTCGCGGGCTGTGACGCGCAGGCCGGATGCGATCAGGCGGCGCACGAGCTCGTGCCCGCTGACGTGCTCGGCACCGGCGGCGACGAGCCGGGCATGACTCTCG
Organism: Microbacterium sp. Y547; assembly: GCF_057669785.1. Lineage (NCBI taxonomy): Bacteria > Bacillati > Actinomycetota > Actinomycetes > Micrococcales > Microbacteriaceae > Microbacterium > Microbacterium sp. Y547. The sequence continues at coordinate 458,541 of NZ_JBYHFN010000002.1, read as the reverse complement.
TCCGGCACGTCGTAATGGTCGAGGTCGAAGCCGCGACGGGGGATCCCGTTGGCCGCCGCGAAGGTGTGCAGCTCGGTAAGATCGGTGTCGCTCACGAGGTGCGCCCACAGTCTTCCGTGGGCGGGCCAGAGCGGGTCATCGAGGAGGATCGCCACCCCGCGATCCTAGGCGGGCCATGACAGCGGCCGGTGCTTTTGCGGGAGATCGTTCCATCCGGTAAAGTATTCCTTTGGTGCGTCCCGTGTCGCATGCCTCCCGGCGTTCGTCGACAGCTCAGCCCAGCTCAGCCGTCCGCACCAAGACTTTCCAGTCTCAATCGGAGCATCCCGCTCCCAGACGAAATCAGGTGTGAAGTGGTTTACGCAGTTGTGCGAGCCGGTGGCCGGCAGGAAAAGGTAGAGGTCGGCACCATCGTCGTCCTCGACCGTCAGGCTGCCTCGATCGGCGACAAGATCGAGCTTCCGGCCGTGCTCCTCGTCGACGGTGACGCCGTGACGAGCGACGCCGACAAGCTCGCCAAGGTCAAGGTCACTGCCGAGGTTCTCGGTGAGCTTCGCGGACCGAAGATCATCATCCAGAAGTTCAAGAACAAAACCGGCTACAAGAAGCGCCAGGGCCACCGTCAGGACCTCACGCGCGTCAAGATCACCGACATCAAGTAAGTCCAGGAAGAGACGCAGAGATGGCACACAAAAAGGGCGCAAGCTCCACCCGCAACGGTCGTGACTCCAACGCACAGCGCCTCGGCGTGAAGCGCTTCGGCGGCCAGAAGGTCCTCGCCGGCGAGATCATCGTCCGCCAGCGTGGCACGCACTTCCACCCCGGCGCGAACGTCGGTCGCGGCGGTGACGACACGCTCTTCGCCCTCGAAGCCGGTGCTGTCCAGTTCGGCCAGAAGGGCGGCCGCAAGGTCGTCAACATCGTCGCCGCAGCGGCGGAGTGACCTCGACAGGTCTCACCGACCAGCGGTAGTACACCTTCAGCGAAGGGGGCGGGCTCCGGCTCGCCCCCTTTCGCATTCCTCAGACAGATAGGAGACGCAGATGGTCACATTCGTGGATCGAGTGACGCTGCACCTGCGTGCCGGCAAGGGCGGCAACGGCTGCGTCTCGGTGCGTCGTGAGAAGTTCAAGCCGCTCGCCGGCCCCGACGGCGGCAACGGCGGTCAGGGCGGAGACATCGTCCTGGTGGCCGACCCGCAGGTGACGACGCTGCTGTCGTACCACCACTCTCCGCACCGCACCGGCGGCAACGGGGGATTCGGCATGGGCGACAACCGTTCCGGCGCCGCAGGCGAGAACGTCGAGCTGCCGGTTCCGGTCGGGACGGTCGTCAAGGACGCCGAGGGCGAACCGCTCGTCGACATGATCGAGCCCGGCATGCGCTACGTGGTGGCGCCCGGCGGACTCGGCGGACTCGGCAACGCTGCGCTGGCTTCACCGAAGCGCAAGGCTCCCGGCTTCGCCCTGCTCGGCACGCCCGGGTGGGAAGGCGACGTTCAGCTCGAACTCAAGACGGTCGCGGACGTTGCTCTCGTGGGCTTTCCCTCCGCGGGCAAGTCGAGCCTCATCGCCGCGATCTCGGCGGCGCGTCCCAAGATCGCCGACTATCCGTTCACGACTCTGCACCCCAACCTCGGCGTCGTCCAGGCGGGCGACATGCGCTACACCGTCGCCGATGTGCCGGGCCTCATCGAAGGAGCAAGCGAGGGCAAGGGCCTGGGACTGGAGTTCCTGCGCCACGTCGAGCGGTGCACGGCGCTCGTGCACGTGCTGGACTGCGCGACGCTCGACCCCGGTCGTGACCCGCTGACCGACCTCGACGTCATCCTCGAAGAACTCGCGGCCTACCCCGTTCCCGAAGGCCAGACGCCCCTGCGGGAGCGGCCCCAGATCGTCGCGCTCAACAAGATCGACGTTCCCGAAGCCAAGGATCTCGCCGACCTCGTGCGTCCCGAGCTCGAGGAGCGTGGCTTCCGCGTCTTCGACATCTCGACCGTCAGCCACGAGGGACTGCGCCCGCTCACCTTCGCACTGGGCGAGATCGTCGCCCAGCACCGTGCCGAAGTGGCCGCGACCCCCGTCGCTGAGCGCATCGTCATCCGGCCGAAGGGCGGGGTCAAGGAGTTCACGATCCGTGTCGAGGGCGGCACGTACGGAAACGTCTACCGCATCCTGGGCGACAAGCCGCTCAAGTGGGTGCAGCAGACCGATTTCCAGAACGAAGAGGCCGTCGGCTATCTCGCCGACCGACTCGACCGCCTCGGTGTCGAGACCGAGCTGTTCCGTGTCGGCGCGACGCCCGGTGCGACGGTCGTCATCGGCGAGGGCGACGGCGTCGTCTTCGACTGGCAGCCCTCGCTCAGCTCGGCCGCCGAACTGATGGCGGCACCTCGCGGCACCGATCCCCGCCTCGATGACAACGCGCGGCGCACGACCGCGCAGCGTCGCGAGCGCTATCACGACCGCATGGACGCGAAGGCGGCCGCCCGGGCCGAACTCGACGCGGAACGGATCGCCGACAAGCAGCGCCCGGTCGAGGAAGCGGAATGACTGCGCTCGAGCGCGGGGACATCCCCGGTGCTCGACGTGTGGTCGTAAAAGTAGGTTCGTCGTCGATCAGCGGCGGGCAGGCCTCGCGCATCCCGCCGCTGGTCGCCGCTCTCGCGAAAGCCCACGGGCGTGGCACCGAGGTGGTCCTCGTCTCATCAGGGGCGATCGCGACCGGCATGCCGTACCTTGCGCTCGACGAGCGACCGAGCGACCTCGCGACGCAGCAGGCGGCCGCCGCGGTCGGTCAGAATGTGCTCGTCTATCAGTATCAGCAGGCGCTGCAGCCGTTCGGCATCGTCGCCGGTCAGGTGCTTCTCACCGCCGGCGACCTCGAGAACGCCACGCCGCGGTCCAATGCGCGCAGAGCGATGGAGCGTCTTCTCGGCCTGCGCATCCTGCCGATCGTCAATGAGAACGACACCGTCGCAACGCAGGAGATCCGCTTCGGCGACAACGACCGGCTCGCCGCACTGGTCGCCGGTCTCGTCGGTGCCGACGCGCTCGTGCTGCTCAGCGACATCGAATGCCTGTACACACGGCCGCCCGACCAGCCCGGTGCCCGCCCGATCGAACGTGTCGCCTACGACGAAGACCTTGCGGGCTTCGAGTTCGGGTCGACCGTCGTCAACAGCGTCGGCATGGGGGGCGCGGCGACCAAGGTGTCCGCGGCCCGTCGGGCAGCGGCATCCGGAATCGGGGTGCTCGTGACACGCACCGACCTCGTCGAGAACGCCCTCGCCGGTGAGTCGGTCGGAACATGGTTCGCCCCCAACCCCGACCCCGCCTCCGACCTCGCGACGGGCCCTGTTCGCACGTCGATAGGCTGAGGACGTGACCACCACCGCCGTGACAGCACGTGAGCGGATGCAGCGCGCTAAAGACGCCTCCCGCTCGATCGCGCTGTTGTCCGATGACATCAAGCGTGCGGCGCTGCTCGCGATCGCCGACGGCATCGACACGGCCGCATCCGCCGTCATCGCCGCCAACGCCGAAGACCTCGAACGCGGTCGCGCCGGGGGACTGTCCACGGCGCTGCAAGACCGGCTCGCGCTGGATCAAAAGCGCGTGAGTGCGCTCGCAGACGCCGTGCGCGACATCGCCGACCTCCGCGACCCCGTGGGCCGCGTGCTCGACGAGCGGACGCTTGCCAATGGCCTCGCCCTGACGAAAGTGGCGGTGCCGTTCGGCCTCGTGGGCGCGATCTACGAGGCGCGACCCAACGTCACGGTCGACATCGCCGCGGTCGCGCTTCGCTCGGGCAACGCCGTCGTGCTGCGCGGAGGCACAGCCGCCGAGCGCACGAACGCCGTGCTCGTCCGCATCATGCGCGCGGCGCTGGACGCACAGGGGATCGATCCCGACGCCATCCAGACGGTCGATGAGTTCGGCCGTGACGGCGCGCGCGACCTCATGCAGGCGCGCGGCATCGTCGACGTGCTCGTGCCCCGCGGGAGCGCAGAGCTCATCGAGACGGTCGTGACCGAATCGACGGTGCCTGTCATCGAGACCGGCGCCGGTGTCGTGCACATCGTCCTCGATGCGTCAGCGCCCCTGGAATGGGCTCGTGACATCGTCGTCAACGCCAAGGCTCAGCGACCGAGCGTGTGCAACGCCGTCGAGACGGTGCTCGTCCACCGCGCAGCCGCGGAACGCCTCGTCGAGCCCGTCGTCACGGCGCTGCGCGAACAGGGCGTCGTCGTGCACGGCGACGACGAGGTCGCGGCTCTGGCAGCCGACGTCGTGCCGGCATCCGAAGACGACTGGTCGACCGAATACCTGAGCCTCGATGTCTCGATGCGGATCGTCGACGACCTCGACGCGGCACTCGCGCACATCCGGCAGTACTCGACGCACCACACCGAGTCGATCATCACGACCGATGAGGCCAACGCAGAGCGCTTCCTCGCCGAAGTGGACTCCGCCGTTGTCATGGCGAACGCCTCGACGCGGTTCACCGACGGCGGCGAGTTCGGCTTCGGCGCCGAAGTCGGCATCTCAACCCAGAAGCTGCACGCGCGGGGCCCCATGGGACTCGCAGAACTCACGAGCTCGAAGTGGCTCGCGCGCGGCTCAGGACAAGTACGCGCCTGACCACCTAAACTGGAGGCGCGCTGTGCCACAGGCGCGGAAAGACCCTCGAATGGAGCCGGAATGACCATCGCCACGCTACTCGCCTTCGCCGCCGAAGAGGCGGACCACGGGAACGTGGCCCTCGAGACCGTCGGGTACGGCATCGTCGCGATCATCGCGTTCGCATCCCTGGGCCTGGTGACGCTGTCGTACCGCAACGTCGCCAACCGCCACGCCGCCAAGGCCGACGCCTACGCGAAGGCGCACGCCAACGACGTCCAGCACGCAGGGCACGGTCACGGCCACTGAGGCCGAAACCGCATGACGGTTGCGCGTCCCCCGCGGATCGGGGTCATGGGTGGGACGTTCGATCCCATTCATCACGGACACCTCGTCGCCGCGAGCGAGGTTGCGCAGTCGTTCGACCTCGACGAGGTCATCTTCGTGCCCACGGGTCAGCCGTGGCAGAAAGAAGACGTGAGCCCGGGCGAAGACCGGTACCTCATGACCGTCATCGCCACCGCATCGAATCCGCGCTTCACCGTGAGCCGCGTCGACATCGACCGCGACGGTCCGACCTACACGATCGACACACTGCGTGAACTGCAGGCCGAGCGTCCCGACGCCGAGCTCTTCTTCATCACCGGTGCCGACGCCATAGCGCAGATTCTCAGTTGGAGGGACCATGATGAACTTTGGGATCTCGCCCACTTCGTCGCTGTCTCCCGGCCCGGCCATGTCCTGAACACGGACGGGCTTCCGACCGAGGACGTCAGTCAGCTCGAGATACCGGCCCTGTCGATCTCGTCGACGGACTGCCGGGAACGCGTGCAGACCGGGCACCCCGTGTGGTACCTCGTTCCTGACGGGGTCGTCCAATACATTGCGAAGCACCACCTTTACCGGAGCGAGGCATGAGCACACCCGAGCAGCCGAACACCCCTCCACTGACGCGCAAACAGCTGCGCGAGATGCGCACAGGGGTGACGCCCATCGTGACGATGGATGAGGACCCGTCCGAAGAGTCCGCCGAAACGGTTCCGGACGTCTCCGTACCGCTTCCGCGGCCCGCAGAACCCGCCGTCGTACCCGACGCACCCGTGGACGATTCCGAGGTCGACCTCAGCGCCGCACCGCTGACCCGGCGCCAGGCCCGTCAGCAGGAGCGGATCCGCACCGCGTCGGTGCCGGTCATCACGCCCGAGCAGGCCGCCGCACACGCAGCAGCCATCGCTGCCGTTCCACCGATCTCGTCGGTGCCGCAGGATGACGAGCGCTCCGACGACGACGTCGAGGCGCTTCGCAGCCTGTTCGCGCCCGCGGACGAGGACGAGGACGAGGACGTCGAGCCTGAGGTCGTCGCGGACGAGGACGTCGAGCCTGAGGACCAGGCCGTGGAGGCCGAGGTCGTCGAGGCCGAGGTCGTCGAGGCTGAAGCACCCGAGTCCGTCGTCGTCGTCGACTACGAAGACGACGACGTGGACCTCATCGCATCCGACATCGTCAAGGACCAGGCGGGCGACACCGCCGAGTACGACGACGAGCCGGAGCCGGCTGAGGATGCAGCCATGGAGGCCGCATCCGACGTCGAGGAAGACGCAGACGGCGAAGCCGGAGACGGCTCGCAGGTCGACGAAACGCCCGAGCGCATCGTCAATCCGTCGCTCGGCGCGGGCGTGATCGCGGGGGCGCCCGTGCAGCTCGATCTGCCGCCGTCGTTCGACCAGCTTCTGTCGCGCGGAGCGACCGGTTCGATCGGCGCGCCCAACGCGCTGATCCTGTCGCAGTCGACGGGGGAGCTGCCCATGGTCGCGCCCGTCACGGCCACCGGCGACGTGCTCGTCACCGGAACCTTCGCCCTGCCCGAGGGCCTCGGCTCGCGGGGACACGCACACGGCACGACCGACGGAAAAGAGCTCGACTCCGTGCTTCTCGACGGCGAACTGCCGGCACACTCCTCGCCGACGCCGATCGCGGCAAGTTCCGCGGTCAGCACGATCAAGCCCGCGGGTGAAGTGATCCGGCCCCCCGCTCCTGAAAAGGGCAATCGACTCATGCTCTGGCTGGCGATCACGGCCGGTGCACTCTTCGCAGCTCTCGCTGTTCTTCTCATCGTCGCCGTCGTGACGGGCCTCTTCTGATGGCCGCCGGTCCGCAGGCCCATGAGATGGTCGCGATCGCCGCGGCCGCAGCCGATGCGAAGGGCGGCGAAGACCTCGTCGCGATCGACGTATCGCAGCCGCTTCCGCTCGTTGACATCTTCCTGCTCGCGACCGGACGCAGCGAGCGCAATGTCGCCGCGATCGCCGATGAGATCGAGGAGAAGCTGCTCGAAGCGGGGCACAAGCGGCTGCGCCGTGAGGGCCGCCAGGAGTCACGCTGGATCCTGCTCGATTTCGGCGACCTCGTGGTGCACGTCTTCCACGAGCAGGAGCGCGTGTTCTACGGTCTCGAGCGCCTGTGGAAGGACTGCCCGGTCGTTCCAATCGAGCTGCCCCGCCCCGCTGCGAGCGAGTGACGCGGTCAAAGATGCCCTCTGCTGTGTAGTAGCATTATCGAGTTGCCTCGAGCGATCGAGACAGCGTCTGGGCCTGTGGCGCAGCTGGTAGCGCACCTGCATGGCATGCAGGGGGTCAGGGGTTCGAGTCCCCTCAGGTCCACGTAAAGTTGAACGTTCGAACCTTGCCCCGCTTGATCGCGGGGCAAGGTTCTTTCGTCGTGTGGCCTGGGGATGGCGTCAAGGATCGTCGCGATCGTGTGGGCTGGTTCGAGGGCAGCTTGGTCTTCGTCGTCGATGGTGATTCGGTCGAACAGTGTCGAGCCTGCCGGTGATGGCGTGGCGGCTCGCGCGGATGCGGTCCTGTTCGGTTTTGAGCAGGTCGATGGGGATCGCGTCCGCGTAGTGGGCTTGGCGGAGCTTGACCTGTTCGGCTTCGAGCTTGATCTTCTGTCCTTCGAGGAGGGTCCGTTGGGCACACTCGCCGGCCACTTCCGGCTCACGTTCATCACATGGAAGGTCACCGATGACGTGGTCACGGGGCTGAAGCTCTCTCGCAGGAAGCTCGGGCTGAAGTGGACGCTGAAGCAGAAGCGGGATGTCGTCCATCAGCACAACGACATGTCGCGGGCACGATGATCGGCGAAGTCGGGTCGTCTCGATCGGGTTGCGCCGGTGGTCACGTGCTCGAGTCTAGAGAGGCGTGCCTGTTGCGGTTTCGACAGCTTCGGTTGCTATCAACTCGTGGAATGGAGTCTCGGGATGTGCGCGCCGATGCTCTCTGGTAGCTCCCGCACGCGCTCCGGGCGCCAGAACTCGGTCAGGTAGACGATCTTTCCCACCGGGTCGCCCATCCAGAGGTTGTCGAAACCTGGCGGCGTGGTGAAGTACATGTAGAAGGTGCTCTCGCCGATGTAGACGAGCGCGAACACCGACTTCAGGTTCCAGTTCGGACTGTCGCCCTCGGGTTCGAACCGGAGATAGACGGGGCTCTTCATGATGTTCCCCGTGTCGATCGCGAACCCCACCCGGGGGTCGTTGAACTCCGGCCATTCGACGCGCACCTGCGGACTCGGCAGATCGAGCTCCTTCGGACCGCGCCCGAGCACATACTCGCGCCACGAGCCGCGCGCGTAGTCGTCGGCTTCGCTGTCGAGGCGGAACTCCCTCCCACCCAAGCCCAGATAGACCCTGCCGTCGGTACCCGCGTTCTCGACATCCCCCGTGATGATCTGCACGAGGATCCCTGTGATCGCCGACATGTCAATCTCCCATCCCTTGAGCCGGCATTGCGGTCGGCTATTCCGAAGGGAAGAGCAGCGGGGGAGGGTGCTGATACCCCTCCGGATGCAGGCGCGCGCCTGTACAGGTCAGCTTTCCGAGTCGGCAGCGGGGACGGGGTCCGACGCGGACTCCTTTGCCGACCGGCGCCCCAGCGGGATCGTGGTGAGGAGTCCGATCATGAGCGCGGCGACGCCGACCCAGGCAGCCACCGACACTCCCTGCGTGAGTGCTTCGCGCGCGGCATCCGCGATCGCTGCCGTCGACGGGTCGGACGCCAGCTTGGCGATGATGGCCCCGGCCGAGTCGGAAACGGCGTCCACGAGTTCACCCAACCGCGGATCGGCCGCGATCTGCTCGCTCAGGCGCGCCTCGGTGCCGACCCGCAGCGTGGTGAACAGCGCGGTCCCGAGGATCGCGATGCCCAGCGCCGACCCCACCTGGCGGGCCGTGGACTGCGTGGAGGACGCCTGTCCGGACTTGTCCACCGGGATGTCCACGAGGATCAGCTGCGTCAACTGCGCGGTGGCCAGCCCGACGCCCATGCCGTAGAAGAACAGGGGTGCAGTGGTGACCCACGGAGAGGAGTCGGGCCGGACCAACAGTGCCAGCGCGGCAAGGGAGAGGACCTCCAGCACCAGGCCTGTGCGCACCAGCTGGACTGCACTCATCCGCTTCGACAGCGGGCGGACGAATCCCGTGGCCAGGAAGGAGCCCACAGCGAGGGGGAGGAAGGCGAGCCCGGCTTGCAGCGGGTCCATCCCGAGTCCGTACTGGAACCAGATCGGAAGCGCGAGGATCAGCCCGAACTCGCCCATCGAGACGGTCAGCGCCGTGACGTTGCCGTTGCTGAAGGTCTTGAACCGGAACAGGGTGACATCGAGCAGCACGGAGCTCCCGGCAGCCGCGCGCCGCCGCTCCCGGAGGACGAGCAGGCCAAGCACGGCGATCGCGAGCACGAACATGACTGGGATGACGCTGAAGCCGCCGAGGCTGATCGGAGCGGAATCCCTCGCGTCCCACCAGCCGTAGGAGCGGCCCTCGATCAGGGCGAAGACGAGCAGCCCGAATCCCAGCACCGAAGTGAGGGCGCCGATCCAGTCCGTGAAGGGGGCGGTCCGGCTCTCCTTCGACTCGGGCAGGGAGAGCAGCAGGCCAATGATGACCAGGATGCCGAACGGGACGTTGATCCAGAACGCCCAGTGCCATGAGAACGCGGTGGTGAGCCAGCCGCCGAGGACCGGGCCGACGGCGGCCATCGCCCCGATCGTGGAGCCCCACACCGCGAACGCGATACCGCGCTCGGCCCCGCGGAAGGTCGCGTTAAGCAGCGCCAGAGTGGTGGGAAGGATCATCGACCCCCCGACGCCCTGCAGGGCGCGTGCTGCGATCAACCAGGTCCCGCTGAGGGCGAATGCGCACAGGATGCTGGAGCCGATGAAGATCACCAGACCGATCACGAGCAGCCGCCGACGACCCAATCGGTCACTCATCGTGCCCCACACCATGAGCAGGGCGGCGAAGACGAGGGTGTACACCTCCTGCACCCACTGCACCTGGGTCGTGCTCAGATAGAGCCGCGGTCATATCGGTGTAGGGCATCGGATCGACTCCGAGGAGGAGGTGGTCTGCGCCAGTGGCGAGTATGAGGCGGGAGCTGGCGCCGGATTCGGTCGCCTTCTTTGTGCAGTAAGACGTTCTGTCCGCGAGGGGCATGATCCAGCTGGCCCTCGCGCGTGAGCATCTTGTGGCCCGTGCCCCCCAGGAGTAGGTTCGGGCTGTCTCGGGGGAGCGGTGCACCGGGTGCGCGCGTGTGGAGAGTGTAGCGATCTACGAGAGCGAGGCTGCATCATGGTCGGTTCTTACCTCGACTTCGACGGCGACGGTCGGGCCGAGGTGCCTGTTCGTAGCCCGTGGGGCATCGGGCTCTTGGAGTACACCGGCGGTGCGCTCGGCAGTCCCGCGCTCAAACCCAACGGCACGCGCTTCGGCGGCTGGCTTCTCAATACCGCCGACAACGTCTTCGTCGACGCCGCTGACGTCGACGGCGACGGGCGTGCCGAGCTGCTCGTCACAAGCTCGTGGGGCATCGGGGTACTCGAGCAGGCAGGGTCCGGCTTCAACGGCCTCGCGCTCGCGGGCAACGGGACCCGCATCGGCGGCTGGTTGCTCAATACGGCCGACAACCGCATCGGGCCTACCGGCGACTTCGACGGCGATGGCGCCTCCGAGTGGCTCATGGTCAGCCCGTGGGGCATGGGCATCATGGAGCTGAGGGGCGGCGCGTTCGTCGGCGTCATGCTCGTGCCCAACGGCACGATGCTCGGCTCGTGGCGCCTGGACACCTCGATCGACCGATTCGGACCTGTCGGCGACGTCGACGGGGACGGATCCGCCGAGATCCTCGTGACGAGCACGAACGGGATCGGCATCCTGAAGCTCACGGGCACATCGCTCACCTCGCTGGCCGTCGTCAGCAACGGCTCCCGGATGGGCGAGTGGCTGCTCAACACGGCCGACAACCACTTCTGGGCCTTCGCCGACTTCGATGGCGACGGGCGCAGCGACCTGCTGGTGACGAGTCCGTGGGGCCTCGGCATCCTGTCGTACTCGTCCGGGAGGCTGACGGCGTCGGTGATGGCACCCAACGGCCCGATGTACGGGAACTGGCGACTCAATACCCTCGACAACCGCTTCGCGCGGCTCGGCGATCTCGATGGCGACGGCCGCGCAGAGATCCTCGTGACGAGCCCATGGGGCATGGGGATCCTCGAAAAGTCCGGATCGACGCTCGGCAATCCGTGGCTCGCTCCCAACGGCACGCGGTTCGGTGGCTGGCTGCTGAATACGGCCGACAACTACGTCGACGCGGTCGCCGATGTCGACGGCGACGGCCGTGACGAGATCGTCGTCACGAGCCCGTGGGGGATCGGTGTGCTCGGGTTCCGCCGCGGGACGATGACCGGGCTCATGCTCTCGCCCAACGGCACGCGGTTCGCCGGTGGCTGGCTGCTGAACACGGCCGACAACCATGTCGGGATCGGCATGCAGCTCCTGCGAATCCACGCGAAGGTGCTCACCGCGCCGACTTCCGTGTCTCTCGACACGATGTTCAGTCAGATGCAGCGGGTGTACGAGCTGCTCGGCGTCCGCGTGCAGCGCGTCAGCACGGAGAATCTCACTCTCCCTCTTCTTACGGATGTCGATATCGGCGGCTGCACGATGGGAAGAGTCACGGCGGAGCAGACGCAGCTCTTCGGCAACCGCAACAACGTTCCGACGGGTGACCTCACGGTGTACTTCGTGCGCTCGACGGTGCCATCGAACAACGGCTGCGCGGCGTTCCCGGCGGGGCGGCCGGGGGCTGTCGTCGCGAGCACCGCTTCGCCCTGGACGCTCGGGCACGAGTGCGGTCATGTGCTGGGGCTCAACCACGTCGACGACCCGCCGCCGCCGGCCCCTGCAGCGCCCGCCCCATTGCTGAACCGGCTCATGACGGGCCGCGGCACATGGAACATCACCGACCCGCCGCCCGACGTCACCGCGCAGGAGAATCTGGCGCTGCGCGCGAACCGTCTGACGCACAACATCTAGGAGCGGTCATGGCTGTCACCCGCGAAGACGTTCTCTGGGCGCTCTCGCCCGACGAGATCAACTACAACGCCGTCGCGGAGTATCTCGGACCCGCCGCGGTGCCGGTTCTGCGCGAACTCATCGCGGAGGGCGACCCCGCGATCGCACCGAAGGCGACCTACCTCGTCGCCCGGATCCCGTCGGACGAAACGTCCGATGCCATCCGCGAGGCTGCTACCGCCACGGAGCCGCTCGTGCGGCTCGCGGCGGCGTCGGTGGCGCCTGCGGTGGGCGTCGCCGACGCACCCGAACTGCTGGGGCGACTCCTCGAGGATGAGGACGTCGGGGTACGCAAGCAGGCAGTCGACTCCGCCGCGCGGTTCCGCGACCACGATGAGGTCAGCGTGCGCCTCGAGAAGATCGCGATCGGCGACGACGAAAAGGCCCTGCGCAACCTCGCCGAGCGGGTGCGTCAAGCGCCATGAGCATGCCGCCCCGTATCTTCGTGCAGATCCCCGCCTATCGCGACTCCGAGCTTGCCGCGACGCTGCGCGACATCTATGCCAAAGCCCGGCATCCTTCGACCCTGCGCACCGTCGTGCTGTGGCAGAAGGACGACAGCGACGTGCTGCCCGACGATGTCCGCGCGCTGCCCGGTCTCACGATCATCGAAACGGATGCCGCGGACAGCCGGGGGCCCAACTGGGCCCGGAATCTTCTGCAGCGGGAACTCGGCGACGAACCGTACACGCTCCTGCTCGACTCGCACCATCGCTTCGTCCGTGGGTGGGACGAACAGGCGATCGGGATGCTGCACGGGCTCGAGGGCGCCGGCATCCGCAAGCCCGTCCTGAGCTCATATCTCCCCAGATACGTCCCGGGCCGCAGCAAGACGCTGCGCCAGACCGACCCGTTCGCCGTCTCGCCGATGGAGCGCGAGGGGGGCGTCCTGACACGGCTCACGAGCTACCCCATCCACCGTTGGAGCGATCTTGCCGGGCCCGTGCGTGGGTCGTACGTATCGCTGCACTTCCTGCTGGCGCCCCGCGCGTTCACCGAGGAGGTCGGGATCGATCCCGAGATCTACTTCTTCGGCGACGAGGTGACGCTGAGCGTCCGCGCCTTCACCCACGGGTGGGACGTCTTCCACCCTCACCACGTGCTCGGCTGGCACGCGTACAGCCGGTCGACCCGCGAGCCGCACTGGGGTCGGCATCCCGACTGGCACGTCGCCCACCGCGCCTCGCTCGCGCGACAGCGTTCTCTCTACACCGGGGGTGCCGACACGGCGTCACTGCGCGGCGACGAACGCAGTGTCGCCCAGTTCGAGGAGTGGGCGCTGCACCGACTCGTGGTACCGGCATGAGCATCGTCGCGGACATCGCGACCCGCGGGATCGGATGGGACGCGTCGTTCATCACGCGCAAGCGCGCGGCTGCGATGGTCTCAGACCTCCGCTACGTGCGGTGGCAGTCAAGCCGCGTCATCACGCAGGGCGAGGCTGGGCGGATGATCGCGGACGACCCAATGCGCGTGAGCCGCTCGGCGGGACAGATGTGGTTCAACGAGGCTCTGTCCCACCGCGTCGCGCAGATCGCGGCGCGGGTGTGCGCCGACTTCGCCGTAGAGCCCGATCATCTCGAGACCTGGCAGGCGGTGCAGTACGACCCAGGCGGCAAGTTCGAGACGCACCTCGACGGGGGCTCGTTCCGCGACGAGCTCGGGGGAGAGCGCGTGCTCACCCTCTTGCTCTTCCTCGAGCAGCCGGACTCCGGCGGCGAGACCTATTTTCCCGAGCTCGATCTGCTTGTCGAGCCGACGGCGGGGAAGCTCGTGGCCTGGAACAACCTTCTCCCCGACGGGGGGCTCGACCGGCGCCTCCTCCACGCTGCCACGCCCGTGCGCGAGGGGCGCAAGACCATCCTCACGACCTGGTCGCGCGAGCGACCCGTGCGCTGAGGCCAGAAGAGAAAGGAAGGCACGATGTCCGATAAGGACCACGCCCTCGTCAAGCAGGTCATCGCGAAGTTCGGTCCGACGCTCGACCTCGTCAACCGGCCGCAGGAGTTCATCGAGATCCTTCGCAACACGAGATTCGACGATCAGGACGCGGGACTGAACCCCTGCGCGGGCACTCCGCCGGCACCGCCGCCCGGCCCCACGAGCCTGCAGTTCGACGAGACCCAGCTGGTGGACGTCATGAAGCAGGTCTTCGCCTTATCGAAGGCGGTCGACCAGAACACGAAGCAGCTCAAGGCGATCAGGAAGCAGTTGGGTTAGGCGGCGCCGAGCCCGTCAATCGATGAGGTGTTCCGCTCGCGACTTGCGTGCGGGGATCAACGGGATCAGGCCGAGATCGACGAGGTTTCACCCGGTCGATGCAACATCATCCGGGCCTGTGGCGCAGCTGGTCGCGCACCTGCATGGCATGCCGGTGGTCAGGGGTTCGAGTCCCCTCAAGTCCACCAGAACTCCCGCTTCGGCGGGGGTTCCTGTTTCCTCCGTCGCGGGGGCATCCTGTCCCTCTGGCGGTGCTCCCCTTCACTCTGGTACACGTGGCATTACGCGCGGCCGCGTGGGCCGCACGGCGTGGACAGGGGAGTGGCTCATGACCAGCGCGGAACCGTCGGCTCGCACGGACGGAGTCGTCGCGTCGGAGGACGGGACGCGGATCGCCTGGAGCCGCATGGGTTCGGGCCCCGACCTCGTGATGGTGCATTCCGTGGGCGTCTCTCGCGCCACGACGCCACAGCCGACCCTCGCGGAGGCGCTCGCGGACGCCTTCACGGTGTGGTCGTATGACCGCCGGGGAACGGGCGACAGCGGTGACACCGAGCCGTACGACGTCCAGCGCGAAGTCGAGGATCTGACCGCGATCATCGGGCTCGCGTCCGGGCCGGTCACGGCCTACGGCTTCTCCTCCGGCGCCACGCTCGCGTTGCTCGCGGCCGCGGCCGGTGCTCCGGTCGAGTGCCTCGCGCTGCTCGAGCCGCCGCTGTCGGACGAGTCGGATTCCGACGGTGCCTTGCAGGCGGAAGGGGAGCGACAGTTGCAGCAGGGACCGGACGTGCTGCACAGGTGGTTCTATACCGAGATCGTCGGTGTCCCGGATGAAGTGCTCGCCGAACTCGGGCCACCCTCGGAGGCCGTATTGCGCGATGCGCCGTCCCTCCTGCACGAGCTGGCCTTCCTGCCGGCCACGCCCGCACGCCGGTTCGCGGAGGTGAGGCAGCCGACGCTCGTGATCGCGTCGGACTCCACGGCCCCCGAGATGTACACGGGGGGGCGGGCGCTCGAAGCCGCGATGCCCAACGCGAGGTTCGTGGTGCTACCCGGCGAGTGGCACGGCGTCGACGATGCGACGCTCACGCGCGCGATCGCCGATTTCGTGGGCTGAGGACGGCGGGTCCCGGCTGTCATCCGTCCTGGGCACCGGGAGCACGCGATCGAGGATCGCGGCGGCCGACGGGAACGACAGGGCGGACACGAGACCCGCCGTCCCCAGAGTGACGCCTCCGCGCAGTCCGGGCGATCGATGACCCGCGGAGCACGGTCGCACACCCCCTGCGTCCCGCGCCCGGGCGCAGCTGAGGGCTCGCCAAAGCGCGAGAGACGCGCGGGCCCCGTCCACCGTAACGACGCGTGCGGCTGGGCCGAGGGACACGTGTGTCGCCGCGGATCTATTTACAACGTCGTAAACCGTCGATAGCCTGGCGACGCTTCACCCCAGACCGGCGTGAAGCCGCCATTCAAGGAGGAACGGCTATGAAGGTATTCCGATGGAGTAGGGAGTCCGAAGGAGATCTCGGCTCGAGCCGGGTGGCCCGCCGCCGGTACCTGAGGCCGGTTGCGGTCTTCGGGATCGCCTTGGCGATGGTGCTGGGCACGTCGAGCGTGGCAGCGCAAGCCGACGACGTCGATCTGACTCCGGGGCCGACGGTCGTCGCCGATCCCACCTCGCCCACCGGTTACACGGGGCACTTCGTCTACTACAACCCGACCGCCACCAGCGTGCGGTTCGTCGCCGACATCATGCTGCGCAACTGGGCGAACCCCGCCGACACAACGGTCTATTCGCCGTTCCAGTACCGCCCCGGTCTGATGCGCGGGGGCGGCGGTTACGACGTGCAGATGACAAACGTCGGCGACGGCTACTGGGTCACCGACGTCCCGCTCGCAGCCGGCGCCAACCAGTACTGGTTCTACGTCAACAACAACACCAACCTCTGGGTGGCAGACCCGGCGAACCCGCCGATTTACGCGCCCGACGGGCTGACCGGCACCGCCAGGCGCGCCTTCAATAAGGTGAACGTGCCCTACGACCCGGAGAAGCAGAACTTCGCTCCGCTGGCGGCGCGCGAGATCGAGAACCCGCGGCCCGACTCGCCCAAGGGCACATGGAGCTACGTTCCGTTCCAGGTGAACGACACGACACGCACCATGGGGGTCTACCTTCCCCCCGGCTACGACGCGAACCGCGCCGAGCCCTACAAGACGATCTACCTGCAGCACGGCAGCGGTCAGGACCAATCGGACTGGATGAACATCGGCAGCGCACCGGTCATCATGGACAACCTCCTGCAGGACGGGCTCACCGAGCCCGCCGTCATGATCACGACCAACACGACCTACCTCGGCGCCGCGAACCAGGGGCACCCGGTGCTGCGGGATGTCGTCATCCCCTTCGTCGAGACGACCTACAACGTCTCGACGGAGGTCAGGGACCGGGCGTTCGCCGGTCTATCGCAGGGCGCCGGGGTCACGAACGCCCTCATCAGCTACGACCCCACGCTGTTCGGATACTTCGGCCCTTGGAGCCGTGACGTGGGATTCGACAACGCCACGCCGAACCTCGGGGCGCCATACATCCTCTTGGGCGGAGGGGCATGGGACTTCGGTCTGCCGAACCCGACGCGAGTGGCGGCGCTGACCAACGCACACGTCGAGAACGTCGTCGTGTCCGGGGCTCACGACTTCAACACGTGGAACCAGCTGTTCACGACGTTCGCGCGGGACTACCTGTGGCAGCCGGATGCGTGGGACCTGAAGGTGTCGGCGACGGCTTCGGTGCGGTGCGTGGCAGGCAAGGGCCTGGTGACGGTCAAGGTGGCGAACGCCGATGTCAACGCCACCGTCGATCTCGGGGTCACGAGCACGTATGGGACGAAATCCTTCGCGGGCATCGCGACGGGCAAGGGCGCGACGCACGCGTTCACGACGCGCTTGGCGAACGTGCCCGCGGGATCGGTGACGGTGGCCGCGTCGTCGGTCGTGCACGGTGAACCGGTCTCCACTGAGGTGACGGCGTCGTACGCGGCGACCTCCTGCGGCTGACCGAGTCACGGTGGTGGTGGGCTCGTCCGGATGGGCGGGCCCGCCACACATTCCGGGCCGATGGCCACCGCTAAAGTGAGGACGGAAGCGCACGCGAAGGAGAAAGACATGACCGGCACGATTGTTGTGGGTGTTACGGGGGCTCCAGTAACCCGACGGGCCGTTGACTGGGCCATCGCACGCGCGGCAGCGCGCCGGCAGCGCGTTGAGCTCCTCGGCGTCGTCGGCGGCGCCATCGGGGCCGTGGGCGAAGGCAGCGTGCTCCAGGCGGCCGAGGCCGACACCCGCGAGATGCTCGAAGAGGAACGCGATCGCGTGGCGCCATCCGGTGTCGACGTCTCTATCCGCGTCGCGGTCGGTGACCCGGTCTCGACCCTCGTCGAGGCGACCAAATCCGCCGACCTGCTCGTGATCGGCAGCGACTACCGCGGTCCCGGAGACGGACCCAACCGCGGCGTGCACGGCATCCGCGTCGTCGCCGACGCGTCATGCCCCGTCGCCGTCGTGCCCGACCTCGAGCTCGGACAGCGACGCGGTGTCGTCGTCGGCATCGACGGATCGCCCGTGTCCGAAGCCGCCGTCGCCTTCGCCGCCGCGGAAGCCGACCGGCTGGGCCAGCCTCTCATCGCCGTTTGCGCGTGGACGCCGCTCGCGTCACCGCGGAACGCCCTCATGGTGCTGCCCGACGAGTACCGCGCGGGCATGGAGCTGCTCGCGCGCGAGCGGCTCGCCCTCGCTCTGGCGGGCCTGCTGGCACAGTATCCCGGCCTGGTGATCGACGAGCGCATCGTCGAGGGCTTCCCGTCTGACGTGATCAACGATGCGGCCGCCGATGCGCAGATGGCCGTCGTCGGGTCTCACGGGCGCGGGCCCGTGCGCCGTTTCCTGCTGGGGTCGATCAGCCACGAAGTCCTGCAGCGTCTGGCGACGGTGACGGTGGTCGCCCGCTGACGTAGTTGCACATCCTGTGTCGATCATGAGAATCTGCTCATGTAGTCACGTCGAAGCGGCTGCACAGTAACGGCACTCCCTGCCCGACCCGAGCGGAGTCCACGATGATCGTTCCCGACCTCGTCAATCAAGTCGCCCATGTGCTCAAGCGTCCGGCGGTCCTCGAAGACACGCGCCAGCGCATGGTGGCCTTCAGTCCGCAGGATGACCGGATCGACTCGGTGCGCGAGGCGACGATTCTGCGCCAGCAGGCGGGATCCGACGTCAGCGAATGGCTGCGCCGCATGGGCGCCTTCACGACTGATCTCGCGGTGCACGTGCCTGGTAACGGCGACCTCGGGATGCTGCCGAGGCTTCTCGTGCCCGTGCGCGCCGACGGCGAACGGCTCGGTCACCTGTGGTTCATCGAGGCTCCCGACCAGCTGACGGCCGACCAGGTTTCGGTGGCGTCCGAATTCGCCACCCGCATCGGTCGCGCATGGCGACAGGCCGAGGCGACGGTGCAAGACGGCTCAGCCGAGCGGGCAGACCGATCGATGCGTCTGCTCACCGGCTCGACCAAGATGCGCACGCGCACAGCGCGCGAACTGGTCGGACGCGGTCACACGTGGAATCAGGGCACTGTCCGGGTGCTCGTGCTGTCGTTGCAGGGCACCGAGCGCAAAGCCGAGCCGTCTGAAGCGCTGCGCCGAGAGCTGCGTGCGTCCGCGCTCGGCGCGTTGCGCGGGGTCGGCGGCGCGGGTCTGCACGGAACGATCGGCCAGCAGGGCGTCGTGATCCTGACCGGTGCGGCCGGGGGAGACGATGACGCCGTCGCCGAAACGGCCGAACGATTCCTCTCGATCGCCGAGTCGCGCCTGCCCGAGGTGCCCGGCGCCGGGCCGATCGTCGTCGGCACGGGGAGCCCCGTCGACACGCTCATCCGTGCACGCACGAGCTACCGTGAAGCGCGGCACGCGATCGAACTCGGCGCGGCCTTCGGGCTGCAGGAGCGCGTGCTCGCGTGGTCGAAGCTCGGGATCTACCGCGTGCTGCACACGGCCGCGCAGAACGGCCTGCGCGCCGAGGGGCTGCAGCCCCGGCTCGAAGAGCTGCGCACGCAGCGCGACGGCGCCGTGCTGCTGGAGACCCTCGACTGCTACCTCACGACGGGAGGCCAGGTCCAGGAGGCGGCCGCGCGGCTCAATCTGCATCGCAGTTCGCTGTATCACCGGCTCGCCCGCGTCGAGAAGATGCTCGGCACCGATCTTCAGGACGGCGCGCAGCGGCTCAACCTGCACGCGTCGCTTCTGCTGCTGCGTCTGGAGTCCTTCACACTGTGACCCGTCGCCGGCCTCGTCTCCTCGGGCGACATCTGTCGCACGGGATAGTGTCAACTTCGAACGGTCGCTTGATGAGGTCGAGGGCCGCACGACCTATCATTACCCGAGACTGGGCGCCCGTGTCGCGTGCCAGCGGATCCAGGAGTACCCACGTGAGAAGCATCGCCGCCCGGTTCGGGGCGATCGTCAGCACGCTCGCACTCGGTTTGGGGCTCGCCGCGCTGGCCGCGCCGGCCGCAGCGAGTGAGGCCGACGAGGTCACGACCTGGGCCGTCCAGCCCTCCTCTGTGGATGGGCCCGACGGCCGCGACGCCTTCACGTACACCCTGGCGCCGGGCGAGACGGTGACCGACTACATCGGCGTCTCGAACCTCGGCACCGCCCCGCTCTCCCTTCGCGTGTACGCACAGGACGCCGCCATGACGGCGGACGGCGCCTTCACGCTGCCGCCCGCTGACACGGCCTCGACGGATGTCGGCACCTGGGTCGGCTTCAACGGCGACGGCGTCTTCACCGTCGAGCCGGGCACGCGCATCGATGTGCCCTTCCGTCTGACCGTGTCTCCGACGGCCTCGCCGGGTGATCACGCCGGTGGCATCGTCGCATCCGTCGTCGAACTCGCCGGAAGCGGTGACGGCGAGCAGCAGGTCGCCGTCGACCGCCGCGTCGGTGCGCGGGTGTACGTCAACGTTCCGGGCGATCAGCTTCCCGCCGTCGATGTCTCCGATGTCTCGGTCGCGTATTCGGCGTCGCCCATCTTCGCGTCGAGCCCGGCGACGATCTCGTTCGACGTCACGAACACCGGAAACATGCGCGTCGGCGGCACCGCGACGATCCAGATCACGGGGCCCTTCGGACTCTCACTCGACGCGGTGCACGAGATCGAGGTGCCCGACGTGCTGCCGGGAGCGACCGTCACCCTCAGCGCAGAGCTCGACAACGTACCGCCCGCGCTGCTGCTCTTCGCCACCGTGACACTCGAGCCCACGATGGCCGGCGCTGCCGCCGACGTCGACGGCGAGCACTCAGCCACAGGGATCGCCTGGGCCGTGCCGTGGCTGCTGATCGTCGCGCTCATCATCGTCATCGCGATCTTCGTGCTCGTCTGGCTGCGCGGACGACGTCTGCGCCAGCGTCTCGCGGCGGCCGAGGCAGCTGCGGCCGAGGCGACGGCGGCGCGCGAACCCGCTACAGTGCCGGATACCAGCACAACGGATGCCGCGCCCCCGAGCGACCTCGAAGCTTCCGACGCGGCAGAATCACCGCGCGGAAACTGAGCCCTTCCCTCAAACCCGAACAAAAGGAGAAGCAGTAACATGCCACATTCCACCAAATCCACGACGCGACGCCGCGTCGTGGCCGCAGGGATCGCGGTTCCCGCGGTCGCCTGCAGCCTGCTGTTCGCGGCCGTGCCCGCGAACGCCGACACGGCGACGACGCCGACGTTCGTCGACGGGCTGTCGCAGGCGGTCTTCACGACCGACCGCAACGCCTGGATCCGCGAAGAAGCGTGGGTCGAGAGCGAGATCGACTCCGACGGAGACGGCAAGCTCGACCTCATCCACATCGACGTGACGCGCGTGCCCGAGACGGCCAACGGCCTCAAGGTTCCCGTCGTCTTCGAGATCAGCCCGTACTACGCCGGTGGCGGCGCTGTCGAGAACTGGTCAGTCGACCACGAGATCGGCCAGCCGCCGACATCGAAGCCCGGCTTCCCCGCACCGCGGGCGCCCCGCACCAGCCCCAAGATCTCCACGAGCCACGAGTCGACCTGGGTTCCGCGCGGCTTCGCCGTCGTGCACGCCGAGGGCATGGGCTCGGGCTTCTCCGAAGGCTGCCCCACGACGGGCGGTGTCAACGAGACGCTCGCCGGCAAGGCCGTCATCGACTGGCTGAACGGCCGGGCGAAGGGCTACACGAGCATGGACCGCTCGCAGCAGGTCACCGCTGACTGGACCACCGGTTCCGTCGGCATGATGGGCACGTCGTACAACGGCACGCTCCCGACCGCCGTCGCCACGACCGGTGTCGAGGGCCTCGACGCGATCGTCCCGATCGCCGCGATCTCGAACTGGTACGAGTACTACCGTTCGGACGGCGCCGTGCGCGCTCCCGGCGGATACCAGGGTGAAGACGCCGACGTGCTCGCCGACTACGTCCACACGCGTCCTGACCAGGCCACGTGCCAGCCCGTCATCGACCAGATCCGCGCCGAGCAGGACCGCGTCACCGGTGACTACAACGAGTTCTGGGACGAGCGGAACTACCTGAACGACGTCGACAAGATCAAGGCGGCGACGCTCGTGACCCACGGTCTGAACGACCGCAACGTCATGATGACGAACGCTTCCGACCTGTACACGGCGCTCAAGAAGACCGGCACGCCGCACCAGATCTACCTGCACCAGGGCGGCCACTCCAGCACCCTGCCCGCGGACATCGTGAACCGCTGGTTCACCCGCTACCTGTTCAAGCACGAGAACGGCGTCGAGAACATGCCGAAGGCGACCGTGCAGCGCGAAGACCGCGTCAACACGCCTTACTCGAACTGGCCTGACGTGGCTGCCGCCGACGTGACGCTGAACTTCCACGCGGCCGACACCGTCAACGGCGTCGGAACGCTGGACTTCGGCACGGAGCGCGACGCTGTCACCGAGACCCTCGTTGACGACGCCACGCTGCGCACGCAGGCGCTGGCTGCGGCTGCTGAGTCGCCGAACCGTCTCGTCTACCAGACGCGTGAGCTGACGGCTGGCGTGCGCTTCTCGGGCACCCCCCGCGTGTCGCTCGACATGGCGGTCGACCGCGAGAAGGCGAACCTGTCCGCTGCTCTCGTCGAGTACCCGGCGAACGGTGCCGCACCGAAGATCATCACGCGCGGCTGGATGGACGTGCAGAACCGCGAGTCGGCTGCACGCACCGACGCGATCGTCCCCGGTGAGTTCAACCAGTTCACCTTCGCGTTCGAGCCGCACGACTACGTGTTCCCGGCCGGATCGAAGATCGGCGTCGTCGTGACGTCGTCGGACAACGAGTTCACCGTTCGCCCGGCTCCCGGCACCAAGCTGACCGTCGACCCCTCGGGTTCGTCGCTCACGCTGCCGGTCGTCGGTGGCGCGCAGGAGCTCATCGCCCGCCTCGGCGCCAGCGGACCCGGCACCGACCACCAGGTCATCACGACCGAGGTCGAGCAGGGCACGCTCTCGCTCACCGTCACGAGCGACGAGCCCGTCGTTCTCGAGTCGGTCGCCCTCACGGGTGTCGACCAGACCACGACCGGTGCGCTGCACCCCGTTGACGTTCTCGACGGACGCGGCACTGCGGCCGGCTGGGACCTGACGGCACAGATGTCCGACTTCACGAGCGGAACCGGCAGCATCCTGGGTGAAAACCTCGGATGGACGCCCAACGCACGCGCCGCGGTGAGCGACCTGCCCACCGACGGTTCGCAGAACTCGGTCGTCACGCCGGGTGCACCGGCTGCGCCGGGCACCGGTATCGGCGACTCGGCGACGCTCTGCGCCGCCGCCGCCGGTCACAGCGCGGGTTCGTTCACGTGTGGTGCTGACCTCGTGCTCGGCGTGCCGGGCTCGACCCGGGTCGGCACGTACTCGGGTGTTCTGACGCTGACGCTCATCTGAGCATCCGAACGGGTGGTGCGCGGCGGCTCGTCCGCCCGCACCACCCGTTCGCATTTGTGCCGAAGCCCCACCCCACCCCCGACGCGACGGGCGAGAGCACCCGCGCGTCTATGCTGGCCGGATGACCCGTCAGCGCGCCCTCACCCTCGCGCTCCTGTGCGCGGGGGTGCTCGCGATGTCATCCGCCCCCGCAGCATCCGCCGACGACGAAGCGGTCACGGCGTCACGCGTCGTCGTCCTCGCCGCGACGCCCGACGACACCGCGACCCAGGCAGCCGCCGTGCGCGACGCGATGTCACTGCGCGAGCGTGCCGCGACGGTCGTCATGGGGCATATCCCGACGACGGATGCCACGGCGGTGAGTGCCTACCTCGCATCCACCGGCGTCGGCGGTTTCATCCTGATGGGATCGAACATCCCCGCGACCGAGGCCGAGCTGCACACGCTCACGGCTGCGATGACCATCGACCCTTCGCTGCCGCCCCTGCTGGCCATCGATCAGGAGGGCGGCGATGTCAGCCGTCTGCCGTGGGACGACTTCGCCTCGGCCGCTGCGCTCAAGGACCGGCCGGCCGACGAGACGCGTGACGCCTTCGCGGGCCGCGCAGCACTCGTGCAGCGGGCCGGCATCGGCGTCAACTTCGGGATCGTCGCCGATGTCACGAGCGACCCGGGGATGTTCATCCACCGGCGCGCCCTCGGCACGACGCCTGCCGCGGGCGCCGAGCGGGTCGAGGCAGCCGTCGACGGCGAGAGCGGTGCCGCACTGTCGACACTCAAGCACTTTCCCGGACACGGCGCTGCGCCCGGAGACTCCCACGCGGGCATCCCGTCGACGGGCTTGTCGGCGACGCAGTGGCGTGCCACGGCAGGGGAGCCGTTCGCCGCGGGGATCGACGCGGGCGCCGAACTGCTCATGTTCGGCCACCTCGCCTACACGGCCGTCGACGCCGCACCGGCGACGCTGTCGACCGAGTGGCACCGCATCGCGCGCGAGGACCTCGGCTTCGATGGTGTCATCATCACCGACGACCTCGGCATGCTGCAGGCTTCGGGAGACCCCGCGTACGCCGACCCGGTCGCGAATGCCGTGACGGCTCTCGCCTCGGGAAACGACATGGTGCTCGCCGTCATGTTCTCGACGGCGGATTCGGCGGCACTCATCATCGACGGCATCGTGACGGCCGTGGAGTCGGGGTCGCTGCCCGCGACACGGTTGGACGATGCCGCAGCCCGCGTGCTCGAGCTGCGATTGACGCTGGCGGCAGACGGGCGCGGCCTGCTGCCGTGCGCGGAGTGCGCGCCGGCGGAGTGATCAGCCCTGCTCGACGGCCTCGAGGAGGCGAGTACGCAGTGCCTGCCCGCGCTCGGCGAAGACACGCTGCGCGCGCACGTACGTCGCCTTGCCCTCGGGCGTTTCGATGGGGACCGGCGCATACCCCCACGCCGAGAGGTCGTACGGTGAGGCCCGCATGTCGAGGGCGCGGATGTCGCGAGCGAGCTCGAACGCGTCGAGCAGCAGGTCACCGGGCACGAGCGGCCCCAGCT
Organism: Microbacterium sp. Y547; assembly: GCF_057669785.1. Classification (NCBI taxonomy): domain Bacteria; kingdom Bacillati; phylum Actinomycetota; class Actinomycetes; order Micrococcales; family Microbacteriaceae; genus Microbacterium; species Microbacterium sp. Y547. The sequence goes on along the minus strand of NZ_JBYHFN010000002.1, from coordinate 433,772 downwards.
TCAGGGACCACTTGTAGAGGTCCATGCCGGCGTGCAGGCATCCGGGCTGTTCGAGGGCTGCCTGCGTCGCGCGCGTGGGCTGCTCCCGGTTGCGCGGCACGGCTGCGGGAGTGAAGAAGCGGAACGCATCGGCGTGCGTGCAGCGCAGCTCGTGCGCCTCGACGACGGCGTCGGTCTCGGCCTGTCCGAGTCGCAGGGGTTCGGGGTGGCGGTGCTCGCCCTGGCGGTAGACCATCGCCCACTCGTGCAGACCGAAGCAGCCGAAGCCCGCCGGCCGAGCCGCGGTCGCGCCGAGGATCGCGACGATGCCGGCGACGAGCGACCCCCTGTCGGCGCGGAACGCGGCCGTATCGACCGTCACCGACCCCGGGGCGGCGCCAACCGCGTACCAGCGCCACGTCGCGCGCGGCTCAGCCGCGGCATCCGCCAGTTCGACACCCGCTCCCGGGTGCCACCGACGCAGCACCGCCGGCTTGTACGAGTAGTACGTGAAGAGGAAGTCCTCGACCGGGTGCCGCTCACCGCGACGCGCGCGCTGCCGGTGGGCGGAAGTCAGTGCGTCGGCGCGCTCTTCATGCCGCGCCTGGGCGCCACGCCACGCGTCGACGTCGAGGACGGTGCGGGATGCGGCGAGGGTGGACACCGTTCGAGGATAGGCGCCGCGCCTCAGGAAGACCCCTCGACGGGCTCGATGAGAGCGGGGGAGTCGTTGCGGACGTTGCCGACGGCAGCGGAGACGACGTAGTCGTCGAGCGTCTCGGCGACGGCCGGTGCGGCATCGATCGCGGCGTCGAGCACATCGCGCACGTTGTCGGTGTCGGTGTCGAGCCACGCGTCGGCGTGATCGGCGTCGACGAACAGCGGCATGCGGTCATGGATCGACCCCAGCCGTCCGATCGAGTCCCGCGTCAGGATCGTGAAGCTCAACAGCCACCGGCTCGGGTCGTCATCCGCCTTCGCCGGGTCTTTCCACCACTCGTAAAGGCCCGCGAAGAAAAGCGGGGAACCGTCTGCCGGGTGGATGTAATGCGGGATCTTCGCGCCGTCGGCGGTGTTCCACTCGAAATAGCCGGATGCCGGCACGACGGCCCGTCGGCGCTGCAGGGCCGTGCGGAACATGGGCTTGTCTTCGAGCTCTTCGGCGCGGGCGTTGAAGGCGCGCGCGCCGATCTTGGGATCTTTCGCCCAGCCCGGCACGAGGCCCCAGCGAGCTGGTTCGAGCCGGCGCGTCGGCGGCTCGGTCTTGGTCGAGTCGAGCACGATTCCGACCGCGCTCGTCGGCGCGATGTTGTACGACGGGGGCGGCAGGTCGTCGCTCTCGACGTCGACGCGCAGGACACCCACGAGTTCCGAGCTGACATTTGCCACGACGAAGCGTCCGCACATGGCGTCAGCCTACGTCGGGGACCCGACATCAGGGTTCGATGACGCCGACCTCTTCGAGCCTTTCGAGCAGTCCCGCCCCGTCGTTGTCAGCGACCCAGGGGATGTCCGCCGCAGAGTGGTCGTTCACGGCGGTGCGACCGCCCGCGAGCACGGCTTCGGCGGGTGTGAGGCGTCGGATGGCGACCGCGACGACATTGCCCGGGTGCTCGCTGGTGAACCTCGTGTACAGGTCATCGTCGTGTTGGCCGTCGTCACCGATCAGGAGCCATCTCACCTGCGGGAACTCCTGAGCGAGTCGCCGCAGGTTCGCCTCTTTGTGGGCCCTGCCGCTGCGGAACCACCGGTCGTGCGTGGGCCCCCAGTCGGTGAGAAGCATCGCGCCCGGAGGGAAGACATGGCGCCGCAGGAACCGCATCAGCGTCGGTGCGATGTTCCATGCGCCCGTCGACAGATACACGACGGGGGCACCGGGGTGATCGCGCACGACCCGCTCCAGCAGCACCGCCATTCCGGGAACCGGCTGGCGCGCGTGCTCGTTGACGACGAAGGAGTTCCATGCCGCGACGAGCGGGCGCGGCAGCGCCGTCACCATGACGGTGTCGTCGACGTCCGAGACGACCCCGAAGCGCACATCCGGCCCCACGATGAACACGCGCGTCTCGACGGGCTCGCTGCCCTCGACCGACATCGTGAACGTCTGCCATCCCGGTTCGAGGGTCGCGGGCAACCTGGTGTCGATGACTCCGCCGCGATCGGCGACCACTTCGTGGGTGACACCGGCGATCGTCACGCTCACCTGCGCGAAGCCCACGGGCACGGCGGCGAAGCTGCGCCACCCCCGCACCCCGGCATACTCGCCGGGGTTTCGCGGCGCGGCGGGCGGCACGATGAGCACGCGTCCGAGCACACGGATCCACCCGACCCCGCCGTATCCGGGGAACGGCGTGACCGTCGGCGTCAGGCCGCGAGCACGCGCACGACGTTCTCGCCAGGTGTGCACACGGTGCTCGAGCCGAGCGAGCCACATCACCTTCGCGGGCCGGGCGGCCCCGGAGTTCTCGGGCATCCCGTCAGTCTTTCATGTCGTCCGCGCCACCCTGGGACGCATCGGCGTCGACGTCTGCCTCGGGCGAGCCGGTCAGGTGCCGCCGTTCGGAGCGCTCGATGAGCCGTTTGACGATCACGACGGCCACCACGAACACCACGATGACGGCCACGAAGATGTATGCCGCGAAGTGCAACTGATCCGCGAGCGCGCGGTATCCCTCGGCCGCGACGGCCGAGACCGAGATGTACGCGGTCGACCAGATGAGGCAGGCGGGTGTCGTCCAGGCGAGGAAGCGCCGATACGAGAAGTCGCTCATGCCGACGGTGAGCGGCACGAGGGAATGCAGGACGGGCAGGAACCGCGAGATGAAGATCGCAGGACCGCCACGGCGCTGCAGATAGCGCTCCGAGCGCGCCCAGTTCTCACGCCCGATCCACCCGCCCACGCGCGAGTCGCGGATCTTGGGGCCGAGCAGCCGCCCCAGCCAGAACCCGATGCTCTCTCCGACGAGCGCACCCATGACGACGACGAGGACGAGGACAGCGCCCTCCACGAATCCGTCGACCGCCGTACCGGCGACGATCACGATGGTGTCGCCGGGAACGACGAGGCCGACGAGCACGCTCGTCTCCAACATGATCGCGAGGCCGGCGATGAGGGCGCGCACGGCCGGATCCACGCTCTGAACCGTGTCCAGCAGCCACGTCAGGATCTCGTTCACCCCACGAGCCTAAAGCTCCAGCGTCGCCCTAGCCTGGGAACATGTCGCCTTCTCTTTCGCCGGTCGTCCTGCCGCGCTGGATCGACCCGGCGACGGCGTTCGCGCACTTCGAGGCGTCCGCGGAAGAGGTGTTCTGGCTCGATGCGGGCCCCTCCGCCGCGTCGGGGTGGAGCTGGGTCGGCTGCGGCGATTCCGAGCGCGACCCCGCGAGTGTGCGCGCGGTTGTGTGCCGGGGCGCGGGGGAGTCAACCGAAGGCGGTCCGTTCCGCGGAGGGTGGGTCGGCTGGCTGGGGTACGAGGGTGCCGCGCGGAGCGCCGGGGCGGCTGTCTCGGCCGGCGACGGGACGGCGCCCGATGAGGTCTGGCTGCGCGTGCGGCGCTTCGCCGCGTTCGACCACGCCGCGCAGCGGGTGTGGGTCTTTGCGGAACCGGGCGAGAGCACGGCGCTCAGTGACGCGCTCCTTGCGGCCGGCGGTGCTCCCGCTCCCAGCGCACCGCCCGACCTCGGGCCGGCCCGTGCGCGTCATACTCCGCACGGCTATGCGGATCTGATCGAGCGGTGCCGCGACGCGATCCGCACCGGCGATGCGTACCAGCTGTGCCTCACGACGCGGTTCGAGGTCGCCGCATCCGTCGATCCTGGCGACGTCTTCCGCAGGCTGCGCGAGGCGACGCCGGCCCACCACGGCGGCCTCGTCGTCAGCGGCGCCCACGCGCTCGCGAGTGCGAGCCCGGAACGCTTTCTCGACGTGGGCGGGGGCACGGTGCGCACACGGCCCATCAAGGGCACGCGCCCGCGCGGCGGCGATGCCGACGCCGACGCCGCTCTCGCACGCGAGCTGCGCGAGAGCGAGAAGGAGCGCGCGGAGAACGTCATGATCGTCGACCTCATGCGCAACGACCTATCGCGCGTCTGCGAACCGGGCTCGGTGGGGGTCGACGCGCTCCTCGAGATCGAGTCGTACCCCGCCGTGCACCAGCTCGTCAGCACCGTGTCCGGCCGGCTGCGCACGGGGACGACGGTGGCAGAGCTGCTCGAGGCGACCTTTCCCGCCGGCAGCATGACCGGGGCGCCCAAGCTCTCGGCGATGCAGATCCTCCACGAGCTCGAGAACGCGCCGCGCGGCGTCTTCTCGGGGGCATTCGGCTGGATCGGAGTCGACGGGTCCCTCGACCTCGCGATGGTCATCCGCTCGATCGTCGTGCACCCCCGCGGTGCCTATGTCGGGGCCGGCGGAGGCATCACCTGGCGATCGGATGCCGGCGCCGAAGTCGCCGAGGTCGGGATCAAGGCACGGGGTCCCCTCGCCGCTCTGGGGGCGCATCTGCCGCACGGGTGGTGACTCGGGCGGTCCGCTAATCTGGAGGGTGGCGCCCTCGCGCCCCGCCCGGCATTCCATGATTGGTGTTTCTCTGTGAGCCAGACCCTGCCCCCCGACTCCCCGGCCGACGGCAGCGCCTACGACCCGCACGCCGTCCAGCGCAAGTGGCAGGCGCGGTGGGAGGCGCAGGATCCGTTCCGCGCAGGCGGCGAAGAGGACACGAGGCCGCGCAAGTATGTGCTCGCGATGTTCCCCTATCCGTCCGGCGACCTGCACATGGGTCACGCAGAGAACTACCTCTACTCGGACATCGTCGCCCGTTCGTGGCGTCACCGCGGCTACAACGTGCTCAACCCCATCGGGTGGGACTCGTTCGGTCTGCCTGCCGAGAACGCCGCGATCAAGCGCGGCGCCGACCCGCGTGAGTGGACGTATGCCAACATCGCGCAGCAGAAGGCCGGGTTCCACGCCTACGGGGTGTCGTTCGACTGGAATCGCGTGCTGCACACGAGCGATCCCGACTACTACCGCTGGAACCAGTGGCTCTTCCAGCTTCTGCACGAGAAGGGCCTCGCGTACCGCAAGCAGAGCCCCGTCAACTGGTGCCCCAACGACCAGACGGTGCTCGCGAACGAGCAGGTCGTCGACGGCCGATGCGAGCGCTGCGGCGCCGAGGTCATCAAGAAGAAGCTGACGCAGTGGTACTTCAAGATCACCGACTACGCCGACCGCCTGCTCGATGATCTGAACCAGCTCGAAGGGTTCTGGCCGCACAAGGTGCTGCAGATGCAGCGCAACTGGATCGGCCGTTCGGTCGGCACCGACATCGAGTTCGAGATCGAGGGGCGCGACGAGCGCGTCACGGTCTTCACGACACGCCCCGACACTCTTTACGGCGCGACGTTCTTCGTCGTCGCCCCCGACAGCGACCTGGCTGCCGAGCTCGTCGCCGACGCCGATCCCGACGTGCGCATGCGCTTCGCGGACTATCTGACCACGGTTCAGAAGCAGACCGACATCGAGCGCCAGAGCACCGACCGCCCCAAGACGGGCGTCTTCCTCGGCCGCTACGCCATCAATCCCATCAACGGCGAGCGGCTGCCGATCTGGGCTGCCGACTACGTCCTGGCCGACTACGGTCACGGCGCCGTGATGGCCGTTCCCGCGCACGACCAGCGCGACCTCGATTTCGCGCGCGCCTTCGATCTGCCGGTGCGCGTCGTCGTCGATACGACCGCCCCCGTGACGGGCGCGATCCCCGTGATCGAACTCGACGACGAGGGTGTGCCGATCGATCCGGGCACGGATGCGGCATCCCTCGAGGACCCGGCACAGACCGGCGTCGCGCTCACGGGCGAGGGTCGCCTCATCAACTCCGGCTCTCTCGACGGCATGTCCAAGCGCAACGCCATCGCGCGCATCACAGAGGAGCTCGAGGCGAAGGGTCTCGGAAGAGCGACGAAGTCGTACCGCCTGCGTGACTGGCTCATCTCGCGCCAGCGCTTCTGGGGCACCCCGATCCCGATGGTGCACACCGCCGACGGTCGCATCGAGCCTGTTCCCGCCGACCAGCTGCCGCTCGTCCTGCCCGACGCGCACGGTCTGGATCTGTCGCCCAAGGGCACCTCGCCCCTCGGCGGCGCGACGGAATGGATGCAGACGGTCGACCCCGTGACCGGGGAGCCGGCGCTGCGCGACCCCGACACGATGGACACCTTCGTCGACAGCTCGTGGTACTTCCTGCGCTTCCTCAACCCCGGCGACCCCGACCAGGCGTTCTCACGCGATCAGGCCGATCGCTGGGCGCCTGTGGACTTCTACATCGGCGGTGTGGAGCATGCGATCCTGCACCTGCTGTACGCCAGGTTCATCACGAAGGTGCTCTTCGACTTCGGCTACATCGACTTCACCGAGCCGTTCTCGTCGCTCATCAACCAGGGCATGGTGATCCTGGGCGGTTCGAAGATGTCCAAGAGCAAGGGCAACCTCGTGCTCTTCTCGGACGAGCTCGAGGCGCACGGCGCCGACGCCCTGCGCGTCGCGCTGGCATTCGCCGGGCCCGTCGAAGACGACAAGGACTGGGACGACGTCTCGACCACCGGCGCAGCCAAGTTCCTGGCGCGCGCGTGGCGCGTCGCGCACGACGTCACGAGCGCCCCGGATGTCGTGTGGGCCGACGGCGACGCTGCGCTGCGCCGCGTCACCCACCGCCTGCTGTCGGACGCGCCGGGGCTCATCGAGCAGACGAAGTTCAACGTCGTCGTCGCACGGCTCATGGAACTCGTCAACGCGACGCGGAAGACGATCGACTCGGGCGCCGGCGGTGCCGACCCCGCCGTCCGGGAGGCCGCCGAGGCGACGGCCATGATCCTCGACCTCTTCGCGCCGCACACGGCCGAGGAGATGTGGGAGATGCTCGGCCACAGCTCGTTCGTCGGCCTCGTGCCGTGGCGTCAGGCCGACCCGGCGCTTCTCGTCGAGGACTCTGTGACGGCCGTCGTGCAGATCGATGGCAAGGTGCGCGCGACGCTCGACGTGCCCGCGCGTATCTCTGCCGACGACCTGGAGGCGCTCGCACGCGGTGACGAGCGCGTGCTGCGCTCGCTCGGCGATCGCGAGATCGTCCGGGCCATCGTGCGCGCACCGAAGGTCGTGAGCTTCAGCACGCGCTGAGCGACTCCTCCACAGACGGGCACCTCGTCCCCGAGCGCACGGCCTGCCGTGCTCGGGACAACGGGTGCGCTCACGCGGCCTAGCGTAGCCGGGTGACCACGGCCGAGGACCCGCCCGCGACGCGGCGCCGCCTCGGCGTGGGCGCCGCGGTCGTGCTCGTCATCGTCGCGCTGGCGGTCACGGTCGGGATCGGCGTGGTCCGCGGTGCTGCCGCGCCGGTCGAGTCGGTGACGTTCGACGAGGCGGCGGATGCACCGCGGGATGCAGCGGGGGTGCAGCTGTCCGACCTCTATGCGCACGTGTCGGGCGCGGTCGCCACTCCGGGGCTCTATGTCCTGCCGCAGGGGGCCCGGGTCGTCGATGCGATCGCCGCAGCGGGCGGCTTCACCGACACGGCGGCGCGCGACGCCGTCAACCTCGCGCGGCCGCTCAGCGACGGCGAACAGATCGTGGTGCCGCAGGAGGGCGACGACGTCGCGGCGCCCGGTGGCGCGCCCGTGACCGACGGCCGCGTCAACCTCAACGTGGCCGATGCGGCCGCGCTCGAGACGCTGCCGCGCGTGGGTCCGGCCATCGCACAGCGCATCATCGATTGGCGCGACCAGCACGGTCGGTTCACGAGCGTCGACGACCTGCTGGCTGTTCCCGGAATCGGCGACAAGATGCTCGCGGCGCTGCGTGATCTCGTGACCGTCTGACCGCGTAGGCTCGATTCCCATGGCCCTCGGTGCGACGATCCACACGTTCGATGTGCAACTCGCCGACGTCGACCGCGGGGTGTACGAAGATCTCATGCTGCGCGTCGCTCGGCACCCGTCCGAGACCGATGCGTTCATGATGACGCGCGTGCTCGCCTACTGCCTCGAGCACGAAGAGGGCATCTCGTTCAGCGAGGGCGTCTCGGCGACCGATGAGCCCGCCGTGCTCGTTCGCGACCTCACGAACCGCGTCACGGCGTGGATCGAAGTGGGGTCGCCCGACGCGGCGCGGCTGCACCACGGCAGCAAACTCGCCGATCGCACGGTCGTCTACACCCACCGTGATCCCGCGAAGGTGATCGCGACATGGTCGGGCAAACGCATCCACCGGTCCGACGAGATCCCCGTGCGCAGCTTCGATCCCGGCTTCGTCGAGTCGCTCACCCCGGCGATCCAGAGGCGAAACACCGCGACGCTCTCGGTCACCGAGGGGCACCTCTACCTCGAGCTCAACGGCGCGGCGTTCAACTCGCCGATCCACGAGCACGCGATCGGCTGACTCGGCTCCTCCCCACCGCCGCTGACCGGCGACCTCGGCACGGATCACGGATGCCGCCCCGGCGCCCCGTATGCCGCTGCGTAGCGTCGAGGCGTGGCGGAGGACGGTCGGCTCGGACGGCGCCTCCGGCTGCTTCCTGCCGCCGGGGTGGCGTGGGCGACAGCGGCCGGGACGACAGCCGCCCCCGACACCGCTGCCGCCACAGCGGGCCTGCTGTGGATCGCCTCACTGACGGCCGTGGTGGTGCTGTCGGTCCGGTCTCGGTCGGCGCGACGAGATGGCCTCCACGGCGCCGCCGTCGTGCTGGTCGTGGCGCTGGCGGCCGGGGGCGCCGCGGCATCCCACGTCGCGGTCGCGCACGGCCCGCGCGAAGCCCTCGCGGCACTGACCGTCGACGGCGGCCGCTCGATCGACCTGCGGGCGAGCGTCATCGGCAAGGTCGAACGCCGCGCCGACGACACGCTCGCCTTCGACGCGCGTGTGAGCGCTGTGCGCATCGGATCGGCCGAGCACCGCGTCACTGGGGAGATCGTCGTGCGCGTCGCGCCCGGCGACATCGACGCGCGTCGCGGCGACCTCGATGTCGGGGCCGAGGTGATCGCGCGCGGCACAGCGCGACGATCGGATCCCGGCGAGCGTTCCGTGCTCGATGTGAGGGCGGGCCGTGGCGTGACGGTCATAGCACCCGCGCGGAGCATCCTCGGTGTGTCCGCCGACCTGCGGCAGGGGCTCGTACGTGCCGTCGCGGGCCTGCCGGAACCAGGGGCGGGACTCATTCCCGGGCTGTCCGTCGGCGACACCTCCGCCGTCTCCGGCGACCTCGATGAGGCGATGAAGCGCTCCTCGCTGTCACACCTGACCGCCGTCTCGGGTGCGAACTGCGCGCTCGTCGTGGGGATCGCATTCTTCGCCGCGGCTGCCCTCGGGGCCGGTCGCACAGCACGCGTCGTCGCGGGGCTCGGTGCGCTCGCGGGGTTCGTGATCCTCGTCACCCCCGAGCCGAGCGTCGTGCGCGCCGCGACGATGGCCGCGATCGCCATGGTCGGGCTGCTGCTCGGGCGCGCCGGGGCGGGGGTGAGCGTGCTGAGCCTCGCCGTCACGGTGCTGCTCGTCGCCGACCCGTGGCTCGCGCATTCGCTCGGCTTCGCGCTGTCGGCTGCAGCGACCGGCTCGCTGCTCGTCTTCGCGCGTCCGCTCGCCGAGGGACTCGCCCGGCATCTGCCACGGGCCCTGGCGCTCATGCTCGCCGTACCGCTGGCGGCACAGCTGGCGTGCGGACCGCTCCTCGTACTGATCCAGCCGAGCGTGCCGCTGTACGGCGTGCTCGCCAACCTGCTCGCGGCGCCCGCGGCACCCGCTGGCACCGTGATCGGTCTCGCGGCCTGCCTCGCCGCACCGCTGCCCCGGCTGCAGCACGGCCTCGCGGCGATCGCGTGGGTGCCCGCGGCATGGATCGCGGCAACCGCCCATACGGCGACGGCGCTGCCGGGCGACCTCGTGCCGTGGGCCGAGGGTCTCGCGGGGGCGGTGCTTCTCGGCGCGACGGGGGCCGCGCTCGGCATCGTCGTGGGCCTGCGCCCGGGCCGAGGCCGTCGTCGCGCTCTGCGCGTGGCATCCGGCGCGCTGGTCGCGATCGTCGTCGGGGTCGTGGCGGGCAGTACCGCGACCGCGACGGTCGCAGGCGGGTGGACCCTGCCGGGGAACTGGCGCGTCCTCGTGTGCGATGTCGGGCAAGGAGACGCCGTGCTCGTGCGATCGGGCGCGGCGGTTGCACTCATCGACACCGGCCCCGAGCCTGAACCGCTCGAGGCGTGCCTCGCGCGCGTCGGCGTCGCACGCATCGACCTGCTCGTGCTGACGCATTTCGACCTCGACCACGTCGGCGGAGTGGAGGCCGTGCGCGGACGCGTCGGGGCCGTGCTGCATGGGCCCGCCGCCTCCGCCGCCGATGCGCGACTTGTCGCCGAGCTCGCTCGACAGGGCGCCGACACCGTATCGGCGACAGCGGGAATGCGGGGGAGGCTCGGGTCCGCCCGGTGGCGTGTGCTGTGGCCGCGCGCGGACAGCCTCGCGTTTCCGCACGGCAACGATGCGAGCGTCGTGGTGGACATCGGCGGGGGAGACGTTCCCCGAACACTCTTGCTAGGCGATCTGTCAGCGACGGCGCAGGCGGCGCTCGCCGCGTCCGCCCCGCTTGCTCCGCCGTACGCACTGGTCAAAGTCGCACACCACGGCAGTGCCGACCAGCACGTCGCCCTCTACGCCCACGCCGACCCCGCCGTCGCGCTCGTGACGGTCGGCGAGAACCGGTACGGGCACCCGCGCCGCGAGATCCTCGATGCCCTCACCGTGATGGGCGGGTCGATCGCGCGAACCGACACCGAGGGGATGATCGCGCTGTCGGTGCGCGATGGAGGCCTGCAGGTCTGGAGGGAGCGCGGCTGAATGCGGTCGGTACCGATCGGTAGGCTGATCTCATGGCTGCCGCACCCCGACGATCGACCGGATCGTCGAGTCGAGCGGCGAAATCGGTCATCCCCCAGGTGTCGTGGCGCGCGCCGCAGCCGGCACCGATCGTGCTCATCTCAGGCCCCGAAGAAGTCTGCGCCGAGCGAGCGATCGCCGGCATCCGCGAGTTCCTGCGGGCAGAGGACCCCAGCCTCGAGGTATCCGACCTGCGCGCCGACGACTACACGTCGGGGTCGCTCCTGGGCATGACGTCGCCGTCTCTCTTCGGCGAGCCGCGCCTCGTGCGCGTCTCGGGCGTCGAGAAGTGCTCCGACACCTTCCTCACCGAGGCGATCGCCTACCTCAACGGCCCGCAAGACGGCGCGACGGTCGTGCTGCGGCACACCGGCGCGAGCGTGCGCGGCAAGAAGCTGCTCGACGCGATCCGGGCAGGCACCGGGGGCGGCATCGAGATCGCCTGCCCCGCCATCAAGCGCGACTCCGACCGGTTCGACTTCGCAGCGGGCGAGTTCGCCGCCGCCCGCAAACGCATCGCGCCGACGGCTCTGCGTACGCTCGTCTCGGCCTTCGCCGACGATGTGACCGAGCTCGCCGCCGCGTGCCAGCAGCTGATCTCCGACGTGCCCGGCGACATCACAGACCAGGTCGTCGAGCGCTATTACGGCGGCCGCGTCGAGACCTCGGCCTTCACGGTGGCCGACACAGCGATCGCCGGCCGTTACGGTGACGCCCTCATCGCGCTCCGCCATGCGCTGGCCTCCGGCGCAGACCCGGTTCCCCTCGTCGCCGCCATCGCCTCGAAGCTGCGCACCATGGCACGCGTCGCGGGTCACCGCGAATCGTCATCGGCGATCGCGGCCCGCTTGGGGCTCAAGGACTGGCAGGTCGACCGGGCCCGCCGCGACCTGACGGGGTGGAACGAGACGACGCTCGGGATGGCGATCCAGGCCGCCGCGCGCGCCGACCTCGAAGTCAAGGGCGGCTCGCGCGATCCCGTGTTCGCGCTCGAGCGCCTCATCACCGTCATCGCGACGCGCGCGCCCTTCGGCGCCTGATCAGCGTCCGGCAGCCGGGAACGCGAAAGGCCCGCCCCCGAAGGGACGGGCCTGAAGTATTGCGGCTCAGAGAGCGGCGACCTGCTTCGCGATGGCCGACTTGCGGTTCGCGGCCTGGTTCTCGTGGAGGACGCCCTTGCTGACGGCCTTGTCAAGCTTCTTCGTCGCCTGCTTGAGCGCCTTCTCGGCGGCAGCCTTGTCGCCCGTGGCGACGGCGTCGCGCGTGTTGCGGATGACGGTCCGCAGCTCGCTCTTGACGGTCTTGTTGCGCTCGCGCGCCTTCTCGTTGGTCTTGTTGCGCTTGATCTGCGACTTGATGTTCGCCACGTTCGACGTCTTTCGTTCGGAGTGAATTCGATGGAAGTGCCGGGCGCCGGGAGAGGGCCGTCGCATCGGCGGTCGTGAGGGCAGAACCCACACGCAAGCCAATCACCGAGTCTATCAGTTCTCGTGCACTGCCTGTTCCCTCGCATCCAGCGTCGCGATCGCGAGATCGAGCACGGCGTTGAAGACACGCGGGCGCATCGCCGTCACGAGGTGCGAGGTGCGCGGCACGACGATGAGCTCGGCGTGCGGGGCGACCCTCATGAAGAGCCGCTCATTGGCCCGAAGCTGGTCGTACTGCCCGTTCACGAACCACAGCGGCACATCGATGCGCGCGAGGGCCGCGAGCAGATCCAGCACCGACAGGCTGCGCAGCGCGACATCCTGTGCGTCGAAGGCATAGCCGCCCGCACCGAAGTCTGCGCGCGTTTCGACCGGAAGGGTCGAGGCGAGCCAGCGGTTGCTGAGCCACATTCCCCGGTCGGGAAGGGCATCGAAGCGCCGCGCGAGGAACCGGTACGCCGCGAGCCCCACACCCCGCGGAACCGTCGTGCAGGATGCCGCGATGAAGCCCGCGATCGGGGGGCGCTGCTCGGACCCCGCATACGCGGTCGACAGCAGGCCACCCATCGAATGCCCCACGAGCAGCACGGCGCCGCGTGTCGCGGCGTCCCTCACGGCGCCATCGATCGTGGCGAGCGCTTCGCCCAGGTCGAACACCTCGGAGCGCCGGGCGCCATGACCGGGCAGATCGACGACCGTCGCAGCGAGTCCGCGCTCCTGGAGATGCGCGACCTGTGCGCGCCACATGGTGGCGGACGTGCGGATCCCGTGCACGAACACGACCTCGACCACCATGGTCACCAGGCTAGACCGCCTCACCCGCGCCCGCCGGGTAGGATCGACAGGATATGTCACCGCGCGCCCTGAAGCCCCTCGAGCCGTCCGCGACGCCGCCCGAGATGATTCGAAACTTCTGCATCATCGCCCACATCGACCACGGCAAGTCGACCCTCGCCGACCGGATGCTGCAGATAACCGGAGTCGTCTCGGACCGCGACATGCGCGCGCAGTACCTCGACCGGATGGATATCGAGCGCGAGCGCGGCATCACGATCAAGTCGCAGGCCGTGCGCATGCCGTGGGCGACCGCCGAGAAGGACTCCGCGGGCGCGTCGACCTACGCGCTCAACATGATCGACACCCCCGGACACGTCGACTTCACGTATGAGGTCTCGCGGAGCCTCGCGGCCTGCGAAGGCGCCGTGCTGCTCGTCGACGCCGCGCAGGGGATCGAAGCGCAGACCCTGGCGAACCTCTATCTCGCGCTCGAGAACGATCTGCACATCATCCCCGTGCTCAACAAGATCGACCTGCCCGCCGCCGACCCTGAGAAGTTCGCCGCAGAGATCGCGGGACTGATCGGCGGCAGGCCCGAAGACGTCCTGCGCGTGAGCGGCAAGACCGGCATGGGCGTCGAGTCGCTCCTCGATCGCATCGTCGAGCAGATCCCACCGCCGCAGGGCAACGCCGACGCCCCGGCACGCGCCATGATCTTCGACTCCGTATACGACTCGTACCGCGGCGTCGTGACGTACGTCCGCATGATCGACGGCAAGCTCGAGCCGCGCGAGCGCATCCAGATGATGTCGACGCGTGCGACCCACGAGCTTCTCGAGATCGGCGTCTCGAGCCCCGAGCCGGTCCCTTCCAGGGGACTCGGCGTCGGCGAGGTCGGCTACCTGATCACGGGCGTGAAGGACGTGCGCCAGTCCAAGGTCGGTGACACGATCACCAACCTGCGCAAGCCCGCCACCGAGGCGCTTCCGGGCTACACCGATCCGAAGCCCATGGTCTTCTCGGGCGTCTACCCGATCGACGGCAGCGACTATGCAGAGCTGCGTGAAGCCCTCGACAAGCTCAAGCTCTCAGACGCGTCGCTGCAGTACGAGCCCGAGACCTCGGTCGCGCTGGGCTTCGGCTTCCGCTGCGGGTTCCTGGGTCTGCTGCACCTCGAGATCATCACCGAACGACTGTCGCGCGAGTTCGGCCTCGACCTCATCACCACCGCCCCGTCGGTTACCTACGAGGTCACGACCGACACGGGCGAAACGGTGACCGTGACCAACCCGAGCGAATACCCCGACGGCCGCGTGGCCGAGGTGACCGAGCCCGTCGTCAAGGTGGGCATCCTGCTGCCGAAGGACTACGTCGGAACCGTCATGGAGCTGTGCCAGGGCCGCCGCGGCACCCTGCTGGGCATGGACTACCTGAGCGAGGACCGCGTCGAACTGCGGTACAACATGCCGCTCGGCGAGATCGTGTTCGACTTCTTCGACCACCTCAAGAGCCGCACGCAGGGTTACGCGAGCCTCGACTACGAGCCGGCGGGCTCTCAGACCGCTGACCTCGTCAAGGTCGACATCCTGCTGCAGGGCGAGAAGGTCGACGCGTTCAGCTCGATCGTGCACCGCGACAAGGCCTACGCGTACGGCACCCTCATGACCGAACGGCTGCGCAAGCTCATTCCGCGTCAGCAGTTCGAGGTGCCGATCCAGGCCGCCATCGGCGCACGCATCATCGCCCGCGAGAACATCCGCGCGATCCGCAAGGATGTCCTTGCGAAGTGCTACGGCGGTGACATCAGCCGCAAGCGGAAGCTGCTCGAGAAGCAGAAAGAGGGCAAGAAGCGCATGAAGATGGTCGGCCGAGTCGAAGTCCCGCAAGAGGCGTTCATCGCCGCACTCTCGGGCGACACCGACGCGAAGACTTCGAAGTAGGCGGGTCTTCATGCGCCGCGGAACCTTTCGGGACGGAACCGTCGACTACGCCGCCGTCGGGGCCACGCAGGCTCCCGACCTCATGGGCTACCCACCCGAGCGCAGCATTCCGGCAGAGGAATCCTGGCGGATCGGCAGCGGCGAGGCGCGGTTTCACAGCGCGAGCGAAGCCCTGCTCTCGTGGGGCGCGCAGCGCGGCGCAGGACTTGCGCTGCGGGATGTGCGCCCGGCCGCCGGGCCGATGTACTCGGGCGTCGGCTTCGACGCCGAGGGCAACCCCATCGCGCCGAGCCGCACCGATGCCGAGCAGCGGTTCGACGCCGACGGCACGCCGTTCGTCTCCAGCGGCACCAGCGTGCGGGTGCACGGGCGCGTGAGGGGACTGAACGGCGACGCCGAACTGCGCGTCATCTTCGTCGTCGAAGAGCCCCGCCGCGTCGGCTTCGCGCTCGGCACAGTCGGCGGTTCGGTCGTGAGCGGCGAAGAGTCGTTCATGATCGACTGGCACGAGAACGACGAAGTGTGGTTCACGGTGCGCGCGTTCGATGCCCCCGTCTCCCCGCTGTACCGTCTGGTGCCCGCGCTGACACGGCGCCGCCGCCGTGAGCTGTTCACGCGCTACCTGCGTGCGATCTCGCCGCTGTACACGACGCCCGCCTGACGATGGGCTCCGCACTTCCGCTCGGCGATCCCGCTCCGCCCGACGGCCGCCTTCCGGCCGGCGCCGCCGTCGATCAGAGCACGCCCTTCGGCGTTTACCTGCACGTGCCCTTCTGCGTCGTGCGGTGCGGCTACTGCGATTTCAACACCTACACGTCGACCGAACTGCGCGGGGCGCGTCAGGACGAGTTCGCCGACACGCTGCTGCAGGAAGTGGCGCTGGCGCGGAACGTCCTGGCCGAGCACGGCGATCTGCGGCCCGCGGCGACCGTCTTCTTCGGCGGCGGGACCCCTACCCTGCTGCCGCCCGGCGACCTGGTGCGCATGCTCGCGGGCGTCCGCGACACGTTCGGCATCGCGGACGACGCCGAGATCACCGTCGAGGCCAATCCGGACACGGTGACAGATGCCGTCGCGGCTGAGCTCGCGGCATCCGGCGTCACGCGACTGTCGATCGGTATGCAGTCCGCGGTGCCGCACGTGCTCGCCGCGCTCGATCGCACGCACGAGCCGCGCAATGTCGCGACGGCGGTGGCCGCCGCCCGTCGCGCGGGCCTCGCCGTGAGCCTTGACCTCATCTACGGTGCACCGGGGGAGTCGCTCGATGACTGGCGGGCCTCGCTCGAGGCGGTCACGGCGCTGCAGCCCGACCATGTCTCGGCGTACGCGCTCATCATTGAAGACGGCACGAAGCTCGCGCGTCAGATCCGTCGCGGCGAAGTACCCGCACCCGACGACGATCTGCAGGCCGACATGTACGAGTTCGCCGACAGAGTGCTCGCCGAGGCGGGATACGACTGGTACGAGATCTCGAACTGGTCGCGCTCGGTCGCCCAGCGCTCGCGCCACAACCTCGCCTACTGGTCGGGAACCGACTGGTGGGGCTTCGGCCCCGGCGCGCACAGCCACATCGCGGGAACCCGCTTCTGGAACGTCAAGCACCCCGCCGCCTACGCCCAGCGGCTCGCGTCGGGCCTTTCCCCCGCCGCCGGCCGCGAGACGCCGGATGCCGCCGCGCGGGTACTCGAGACCGTGCTGCTGCGCACACGCATCCGCGAGGGAATGCCCCTGGCCGACCTGCCGCCGTCGGCGCGCGCCGGCGTGGCGGGTCTCATCGCAGACGGGCTCATCGAGGGTGCCGCCGCGATCACCGGACGAATCGTGCTGACGCTGCGCGGCCGGCTGCTCGCTGACGCCGTCGTGCGCGCCCTCACGTCATGACGTCGAGTGGGCCGGGCGTCCGCTAGAATTGGCACTCTCTTGCGGTGAGTGCCAGCACGGACGTTTTCGAAGGAGTCGCAGTGGTCAGCGAACGAGGTCTGCAGGTTCTGCGGGCGATCGTGCAGGACTATGTCGACACCCATGAACCGGTCGGCAGCAAGTCCATCGTCGAACGGCATGCCTTCGGCGTGTCGGCTGCGACGATCCGCAACGACATGGCCCAACTCGAAGACGAAGAGCTGATCACGGCTCCGCACACGTCGTCCGGTCGCGTTCCGACCGACAAGGGCTACCGCGTCTTCGTGGACCACCTCGCAGAGCTCCGCCCGCTCAGCCTGGCACAGCGCTCGGCCATCTCGTCGTTCCTCGACGGTTCGAGCGACCTCGACGACGTGCTGTCCCGCTCGGTGCGCGCCCTGACACAGCTGACCGGTCAGGTCGCGATCGTCCAATACCCGTCGTTCGCGCGGGCGACCCTCACCCACGTCGAGCTGGTCCAAATCGGCGGCGGACGGATGCTCGTCGTCCTCGTCACCGACACGGGCCGCGTCTCGCAGCGGCTCGTCTACGTGGGAGACGAGTACGACGATGTCGAGCTCGGCGTCATCCGTGCCGAGATCGCCGCCCTCGTCGTCGGCCGCCCCGTCCGCGACGGGCTGCAGCGCCTCACCGATGACGACGCCGTGCGCGCGGCGAGCACGTCGTCGCGCGATACCGCGATCAGCGCCATCGCGCAGATCGTCGCCGAAGAACTCGACGGGTTCCGTCAGGACCGGCTCGTGATGGCGGGCTCGGCCAACCTCGCCCGGCGCGAGACCGACTTCCGCGGCAGCATCTACCCGCTGCTGCAGGCCATCGAGGAGCAGGTGACGCTGCTCACCCTGATGAGCGAGATGGTCGCCGACGAGCATGGGCTCGCGGCGAGCATCGGTCGTGAAAACGAAGCATTCGGGCTCACCGAGGCCTCGGTGCTCGCGAGTGACTACGACGCGACCGGATCCCGTGCGCGCGTGGGTCTGCTCGGTCCGACCCGCATGGACTACTCCAACAACCTCGCCGCGGTGCGGGCGGTCGCCCGCTACCTCACGCGACTACTCGAAGAAGACGAAGCCGCCCGCTGACGCGGTGACGGCATGACACGACCCCGCGGTGAGCCGCGGAGGGAAGGCGACAGTGGCTGACCACTACGAAGTCCTCGGCGTCGGACGCGACGCCACCACCGACGAGATCAAGAAGGCGTACCGCCGTCTCGCCCGGGAGCTGCACCCCGACGTCAATCCGGGCGAAGAGGCGTCTGAGCGCTTCAAAGAGGTGACGCACGCCTACGACGTGCTGAGCGACGCCGATCAGCGTGCACGCTACGACAGGGGCGGCGATACGCCGTTCGGTGGCGCCGGCGGATTCGGTGGCTTCGGCGACATCTTCGAGACGTTCTTCGGCGCCGCCGGGGGTGGGCGCTCCGGTCGCCCCCGCTCGCGGCGCGAGCGCGGGCAGGATGCCCTCGTGCGGGTCACACTCGAACTGAACGACGTCGTCTTCGGCGTGCACCGCGACATCGAGGTCGACACGGCGGTGCTGTGCGACACGTGCGAAGGGTCGTGCTGCCAGCCGGGCACGTCGCCCGTGACGTGCGACATCTGCCACGGTTCGGGAAATGTGCAGCGACAGGTGCGGAGCCTGCTCGGCAACGTCGTCACGACGCAGCCGTGCAACGTCTGCCAGGGCTACGGCACGACGATCCCTTACCCGTGCGCGACGTGCCAGGGCCAGGGGCGCGTGCGCTCTCGCCGCACCGTGTCGTTGGACATCCCGGCCGGCGTCGAGACCGGCCTGCGCCTGCAGCTGCCGGGCTCGGGCGAGGTCGGGCCGGCGGGCGGTCCGAACGGCGACCTCTACGTCGAGGTGAGCGTGACCCCGCACCCCGTGTTCAGTCGTGACGGCGATGATCTACTCGCGACGCTCGACGTGTCGATGCCCGATGCGATCCTCGGCACGACGACGACCATCGAGTCTCTTGACGGGCCGGTCGAGCTCGAGATCCGCCCCGGCGTGCAGGCCGGCGACGTGCTGACGATCAAGGGCCGCGGCATCACGCCGCTGCGCGGCACCCAGCGCGGCGATCTGCGCGTCGGCGTCCACGTGCTGACCCCGACCCGGCTGGACGGCAAGGAACGGGCGCTCATCGAGGAGTTCGCCAAGCGCACGAAGGCGCCCGGCCCCAAGCTCACCGAACACCACCAGGGGCTCTTCTCGAAGCTGCGGGACCGCTTCCGGAACGGGTGACCGATGCCACTGCACTTCCTGCTCGACGAGCCGACGGCGGCGCAGTCGGGTGACGAGATCACCCTGACGGGCGCCGAAGCCCACCATGCCGCGACCGTGCGGCGCGTGCGCGTCGGCGAAGAGGTCACGGTGGGCGACGGCCGCGGAGCCTGGCTCGCGGGGTCGTGCGTGTCGGTCGCGCCGCGCGAAGTCGTCGTGCGCGTCGACTCGCGTCGCGACGAGCCCGCGCCACGCCCACGCATCGTGCTCGTGCAGGCGCTCGCGAAGGGGGACCGCGACGAACTCGCCGTGCAGGCCGCGACCGAGCTCGGCGTCGACGCGATCGTGCCCTGGCAGGCCGCCCGCAGTGTGTCTCGATGGGGCGAGAAGGCCGAGAAGGGCCGCGCGCGGTGGGCCACCATCGTGCGCGAAGCCGCCAAGCAGGCCCATCGCCCGTGGGTTCCCGAGGTCGAACCGCTCACGACCACGAAGCAGCTGATCGGCCGCGCCGCGGCATCCGTCATGCTCGTGCTCGAGCCGTCCGCGACGGACCGTCTCACCGACATCGTCCGCCCCGCGGATGCACCGGGGGACCCCTGGCACGACGGCGCTGACGTGCTGCTCGTCGTCGGGCCCGAGGGCGGGATCGCGCCCGTGGAGCTCGCCGTGCTGCGCGAGGCCGGAGCCCGGGCCGTGCGTCTGGGAAGCACGGTGCTGCGCACGTCGACGGCGGGGCCTGCAGCCCTCGCGGCCGTGAGTGTCGCCCTCCGCCGCTGGTGACCGGTGCCGATTAGACTGTCCGAATGAGCGAATCGTCGATCTTCACGCGGATCCTCCGCGGGGAGATCCCCTCCGAGATCATCGCCGAGACCGAGAATGCCTTCGCGATCCGCGACATCGCCCCGCAGGCGCCCGTGCACCTCCTCGTGATCCCCAAGACCGAGGAGTACCGGAACGTCGTCGAGCTGGCCGCGGGTGATCCCGCACTGCTGGCCGAACTCGTCGGCCTCGCGAACTCCCTCGCAGCCGAGCACGCCGACGGGGACTTCCGACTCATCTTCAACACGGGCCCCGGTGCGGGTCAGACGGTCTCCCACGTGCACGCCCATGTGCTCGGCGGCGGACTGTCAGAGGAGAGCCTCGGTGCCTGACGACACCCCTGACGGAGCGACCGTTGACCATGTGTACGTCGACGGCGTCGCGATGGTGCAGCTGCTCGGTCCGCAGGACCGCCTGCTGCGGGTCGTCGAGACCGAGCACCCCGGTGTCGACGTTCTCGTGCGCGGCAACGAGATCACCCTCACCGGAGCCGCAGACGCCGTCGCCGCTGCCCGCAGCCTCGTCGACGAGCTGATCCAGATGACCAAGGCCGGCCAGGGTCTCGAACCCGCCGATGTCTCGTCGTCCAGCCGCCTCCTCCGCACAGAAGGCGGACCGCGTCCGTCCGAGGTGCTCGGCGAGGCCATCCTGTCCTCGCGCGGCAGAATCATCCGCCCCAAGACGCCGGGGCAGCGTGCGTACGTCGACGCGATCGATGAGAACACGATCGTCTTCGGCATCGGCCCCGCCGGCACGGGCAAGACCTACCTCGCGATGGCCAAGGCCGTGCAGGCGCTGCAGCGCAAAGAAGTCAGCCGCATCATCCTGAGCCGCCCCGCGATCGAAGCGGGGGAACGTCTCGGGTTCCTTCCGGGAACGCTCACCGACAAGATCGATCCCTACCTGCGGCCGCTCTATGACGCGCTGAACGAGATGATGGATCCCGAGATCGTTCCCAAGCTCATGGCCAGCGGAACGATCGAGGTCGCACCGCTCGCCTACATGCGCGGCAGGACGCTGAACGACTCGTTCGTCGTGCTCGACGAAGCACAGAACACGACGCCCGAACAGATGAAGATGTTCCTCACGCGTCTCGGTTTCGGCACGCGCATGGTCGTCACGGGCGACATCACCCAGATCGACCTGCCCGAGGGCGCGTCGGGGTTGCGGCTCGTGACGCGCGTCCTCAAAGACATCGACGACATCCACTTCGCTCAGCTGACGAGCGCCGACGTCGTGCGCCACTCGCTGGTGGGGCGCATCGTCGACGCGTACAGCGAGTACGACGAGCGCCGCCTTGCCGGGCGGCGCGAGCGCGACGAAGCGTCGGAGCTCGCCAACCGCGCCGACCGGCGCGGTGCTCAGCGCCCCTCGGGGCCCCGCGATCGATTCCCCAAGCGAGGACGCTCATGACGATCGAGATCGGCAATGAATCCGGTATGCCCGCCGATGAAACGGTGCTGCTGCGGCTCATGGAGCACAATCTTGCGCACCTGCACGTGAGCCCCGACGCCGACGTGGCCATCCTGCTCGTCGACGAGGGTGCGATGGAGGCGCTCCACGTGCAGTGGATGGACGAACCCGGGCCGACCGACGTGCTCAGCTTTCCCATGGACGAGCTTCGCCCCGGCACGGACGACGCCCCGACGCCCCCGGGCCTGCTCGGTGACATCGTGCTGTGCCCGCAGGTCGCCGAGACGCAGGCGGTGGCCGCGCACCATTCGACGATGGACGAACTGGTCATGCTGACGACCCACGGACTTCTGCACCTGCTCGGATTCGACCACGCAGAGCCTGCCGAAGAGCGTGAGATGTTCACCCTCCAGAAGGAGCTCATCACCAGCTTCCAGTCGGCCGAGCGCCGACGACGCGCATGATCGCGGGTCTCCTCCTTCTCGCTGCCGTCCTGCTCATCGCCTTCGGCAGCCTCATGGCTGCGATCGATGCGGCGCTCTCCGTCACATCGCGCGCGGACCTCGCCGAGATGGGCGAGGACGGCGGGCGCAACGCGGCCTCGCTGCAGCGGATCGCCGCCGACCCCGAAGCGCACGCGACCGCCGTGGTCTTCATCCGCATCCTCGCCGAGACGGGCGCGGCCGTGGTGGTCACGGTCGCTTTCACGATCCTGTTCGAGGACATCTGGTGGGCGATGCTCGCCGCCGTCGTGCTCATGACCGGCATCTCGTTCGTCGTGGTGGGCGCCAGTCCCCGCGCGTGGGGTCGGCAGCACGCGACGCGCCTGCTGCGTTCGGCCGCGCCCGTGATCCGCGGCATGCGCCTCATCCTCGGCCCGCTCGCGCACGGGCTCGTCGCGCTCGGCACGCGTGTCACCCCCGGAGTGCGGCGCAGTGCCTCTTTCGCCTCCGAAGAGCAGCTGCTCAGCATCATCGACGAAGCGACCGAGAACGAGCTCATCGAAGAGGACGACCGCGAACTCATCCACTCGGTCTTCGACTTCACCGACACGATCGTGCGCGCCGTCATGGTGCCTCGCACCGACATGGTGACGGTGGATTCCGCTGCCACCGCCCGCGATGCCATGAGGATCTTCCTCGAGAAGGGCATCTCGCGCATCCCGATCGTCGACGACGAAGCCGACGACCTCGTCGGAATGCTCTATCTGAAAGACCTCGTGCAGTTCGCTTTCCGCGACGAAGCTGCGTGGGCCGACGCTCCCGTCACCCGTGTCGCGCGTCCCGCCGTCTTCGTGCCCGAGTCGATGAAGGCCGAGTCGCTCCTGCAGCAGATGAAGCGCGAAGCCGTGCACGCCTGCCTCGTGATCGACGAGTACGGCGGCGTCTCCGGACTCGTCACCCTTGAAGACCTCATCGAAGAGCTCGTGGGCGACATCGCCGACGAGTACGACCCGCGCGCCGACGAGGTCAGCGAGATCGAGCCCGGACGCTTCCGCGTCAGCGCGCGTCTCGGACTCGACGAAGTGGGCGACCTGTTCGGCATGGATCTCGAAGACGAAGACGTGGATTCGATCGGCGGGCTGCTCGGCAAGGCCCTCGGACGCGTGCCCCATCCCGGTGCCACGGCGGAGTACGCCGGCCTCGTGCTCACCGGCGGTGCCTCACGCGGTCGCGGGCGCGGCATCTCGACCGTCTTCGTCGAGCGCGGCGAGACGCCCGTCGACGCGAGTCGAAACCCCCGAACCGGAGAGCTTCGCCTGCCACGCACGGGCGAGATCCGCAGACCCCAGAACGAGGAGACGCCATGACCAATCCCGAGCCCACGGGGTATCGTTCCGGCTTCGTGACGTTCGTCGGACGGCCCAACGTCGGAAAGTCGACGCTCACCAACGCGCTCGTCGGCGAGAAGGTCGCGATCACGAGCGACAAGCCCCAGACGACGCGCCGCGCGATCCGCGGCATCCTGAACCGACCGACCGGGCAGCTCGTCATCGTCGACACCCCGGGAATCCACAAGCCCCGCACGCTCCTGGGTCAGCGACTCAACGACCTCGTCGAGTCGGTGCTCGGCGATGTCGATGTCATCGGGTTCTGCGTGCCGGCGACCGAGAAGGTGGGGCCCGGAGACCGGCGAATCGCCGAATCGCTGTCGGGATACGGGCGAGCCAAGAAGGTCGCCATCGTGACCAAGACGGATGCCGCGACCCGTGAGCAGATCACGGCACGTCTCATCGAGGTCGACCAGCTGCGCGAGGACTGGGCTGCCGTCATCCCGTTGTCGGCCCTCACACACGAACAGCTCGACGTGCTGACCGACGAGCTTCTCTCACTCATGCCCGAGGGCCCGCCGCTGTATCCGGACGACGTCGTGACGGACGAGTCGATCGAAGACCGCGTCGCCGAGATCATCCGCGAGGCCGCGCTCGAGGGCGTCCGCGACGAATTGCCGCACTCCATCGCCGTGACGATCGAGGAGATGTCGCAGCGCGAGACGGGGTCGATGACGGACATCCATGCGAACGTCATCGTCGAGCGCGACAGCCAGAAGGCGATCATCATCGGACATCGCGGCTCTCGCCTGCGCGACGTGGGCGCACGCGCCCGTGCGCAGATCGAACCGCTCGTCGGGACGAACGTCTTCCTGAAGCTGCACGTGCGCGTCGCTAAGGAATGGCAGCGCGACCCGAAGCAGCTCGGACGACTGGGGTTCTAGTCGCTCAGCGCGCTTCTTCGACGCGCAGGGTGCACGCGCGGGCGTCGGCGCTCAGCATCATCCTCACCGGGTCGGGACTCGACGCGTACTTGCGCCACAGCTCGTCATCGATCTCGGCCTGTACGGGGTCGTCGACGGGGACATGCGAGGTGGTGACGCGCTCGCGCTCGAGGTCCAATGCCGCGACGCGGTCCCGCTCGGCGATCGATCCGTCCCCCAGTGCGAAAGCGACTGGGCGACCGGACTGAACATGGCGGTACCACGCGGCCCCGGGGCCGTTGACTGACCGGATGTACGGCACGCCGTCGACCACCATCGACCAGATCGGCGTCGCGACGGGCTGCCCGTCGGCCTTCGTCGTGACCACGGCGACGACCTGGGTCTCATCCAGCACTCGAACGATGTGGTCGAAGCTCATGCAGCCGAAGCTACCCCACGCGGGTGACAGGCCGCTCAGGCCCGGCGGGTCCAGACAGCCGACCGCCGATGCGGCGAGCGGAGCGCGACACGCTCACACGCGCCGATCTGCACCTCTCACTCCGGGAGGGGCCTCAGTGCCGAGCGGATCACGACGATGTCCTCGCCGAAGTCCTCGTCCGCGGCCTTCTGCCACGTGCCGTCGTCCCACACGACGTCGACCAGGAGCCGCCCGTCCTCGGGGAACGACATCAGAAAAGCATCGCCCAAGCGGTTCGGCATCTCATCCTGCAGGTCGACAAGCTGCTCCTGTGTGGCCGGGCCCGGCTCGCCGGGGGTCGTCTCGGGGGATGCGATCGGGTCGTACAGCGCCAACATGATGGGTTCCTCCGTGAGCGTGAAAGTCTCACCGTCGTACGTCCCCTGGACGGCATACGCACCCCACGTGACGTCACCTGCCGTCTCGGAGCCGTCCAGTCCCTCCCAGTCCCATCCCTCGATCGGGATACCGCTGCACTGCGGGGGATACGATTCGGCGATCATGCCGAGACACAGCTGAGGGTCGCCGCCCTGGTCCAGCACCGTGCCCTGCGTGATGACGTCGCCCTGCGGCGGCGCGGGCCACACCGAGCCCAACGACGCCCCCGCAGCGGCATCGGACGCGGACGGCGTCGCACAGCCAGCGAGCACGACGGCGAACGTTGCGCCCGCGAGTGCGATAGAAAGTCGACGATGACGTGTCATGTCCTTCCAGTGTCGCGTGCGGCGGGTTCGTCTCAGGTGCCTTGCCCCCTGGTATCATCGACGCATGCGCTTCGGCGGGCTCCTTCTTCTTAGCCGCCGCGACGAGTCCTCGCTCTAGGACCTTCCTCGTCGCGGCGATCGTCGTTGGTCCGCTATCCATCCGGCACACTGCCAGCCCCATCGGGCGATGAAAGAAGCGACGAGTCATGCAGAACACCCAGAAGCCCTCGGGAATGCCGATCCACAAGTATCGGCCGTACCACGAACAGATCCGCGTCGACCTGCCCGACCGCACGTGGCCGTCACAGCGCATCACGACCGCGCCGCGCTGGTGCGCCGTCGACCTGCGCGATGGCAACCAGGCCCTCATCGATCCCATGAGCCCCGAGCGCAAGCGCATCATGTTCGAGCTGCTCGTGAAGATGGGCTACAAAGAGATCGAGGTGGGGTTCCCCTCGGCGAGCCAGACCGACTTCGACTTCGTGCGCCAGCTGATCGAGGACGACCTCATTCCCGAGGACGTCACGATCCAGGTTCTGACGCAGTCGCGCGAACACCTGATCTCACGCACCTATGAGGCCATCGCGGGCGCCAGGCAGGCGATCGTGCACCTGTACAACTCGACGTCGATCGTGCAGCGCGACGTCGTGTTCCGCACCGACAAGCAGGGCATCATCGACATCGCGCTCGAGGGCGCACGCCTGTGCCGCGAGTACGAGAAGCGCGTCCCCGAGACGGCCGTCTACTACGAGTACTCGCCCGAGTCGTACACGGGCACCGAGCTGGAGTTCGCCCTCGACATCTGCAACCAGGTGCTCGAGGTCTTCGAGCCCACGCCCGAGCGCAAGGTCATCATCAACCTGCCCGCGACGGTCGAGATGGCAACCCCCAACGTCTACGCCGACTCGATCGAGTGGATGAGCAGGCGGCTGAACCACCGCGAGAACGTCATCCTGTCGCTGCACCCGCACAACGACCGCGGCACGGGCGTCGCCGCCGCCGAGCTGGGATACCTCGCCGGAGCCGACCGCATCGAGGGATGCCTGTTCGGAAACGGTGAGCGCACCGGCAACGTCGACCTCGTCGCGCTCGGCATCAACATGCTGACGCAGGGGATCGACCCGCAGATCGACTTCAGCGACATCGACCACGTCAAGCGCACGGCGGAGTACTGCAACCAGTTGCCCGTGCCCGAGCGCAGCCCGTGGGCGGGAGACCTCGTCTTCACGGCGTTCAGCGGCTCGCACCAGGACGCCATCAAGAAGGGTTTCGAGGCGATGGAGGCCCGGGCCGAGGCGGCGGGAGTCACGGTCGACGAGATCGAATGGGCCGTGCCCTATCTGCCGATCGACCCGAAGGATCTCGGTCGTTCGTACGAGGCCGTCATCCGCGTCAATTCTCAGTCGGGCAAGGGCGGGGTGTCCTACCTGCTCAAGACCGACCATGCGCTCGACCTGCCGCGCCGCCTGCAGATCGAGTTCTCGGGCGTCGTGCAGGCCAAGACCGACGAACACGGCGGTGAAGTGACGAGCGAGCAGATCTGGTCGATCTTCACCGACGAGTACCTGCCCGCGGCCAACGAGGCCGACCGCTGGGGTCGGTTCGAGATCCTCGCGACGCGCAGTTCGAGCGACATGACCGGTGACGTCGAGCTCGCGGTGCGTCTGCGCGACGGCGAGGAAGTGCAGGACGCCACGGCGCACGGCAACGGGCCGATCGCGGCGTTCCTCGAGGTGGTGCGTGCGCACGGCTTCGACATCTCGCTCTACGACTACGTCGAGCACACGCTGAGCGCCGGCGGTGACGCGCAGGCTGCCGCCTACGTCGAACTGCAGGTCGACGGCGAGCGCCTGTGGGGCGTCGGCATCGACGGCGACATCTCGACCGCGTCGCTCAAGGCCGTCGTCTCGAGCGTCAACCGCGCGATCCGCACGCGCGAGCGCTCGGCCTCGCTCGTCTCCGCCTGACCATCCCGGCAGCGAGGCGGCACCGGCGTGCCGGCTGCCGTCTCGCGGGGAGCGGGGGAGCGGCGGCGGACGGCGGCGGGGTCAGGGCTTGATGATCGGGATCGTCGAGGTCTCGACGGCCACCTTGCGGCGGTGCAGGGCGCGCTGCTCGGGCAGCGAGATGTCGAAGATCACCGCGAGCAGACGGATCACGGCCGTCACGACGATCCCCGCGACGGATGCTGCGACGAGCGGTACGCCCAGGGCGTGGGTCGTCGCGAGCACGACGCATCCGGCCCCGGCAGCCACGGCATAGAGCGACCCGACGTGCATGATCGCAACCGGCAGCCCCATGATCATGTCGCGCAGGATGCCGCCACCCACCGCGGCACACACGCCGACGAAGATCGCCGGGATCTCGGGAAACCCGAGCCCGATGGCCTTGCTCGTGCCGAGGGCGCCGAACATGCCGATCACGAGGGCGTCGAGCCCCACGATGAAGCGGTTGAGTCGCTGGAAGATCCCCGCCAGGAGCATGCCGACCAGCGCCGCCGCCGTCGCCGTGATGAGATACCAGTTGCTCTGCAGGGTCGCCGGCGGCACGTTCAGCAGCATGTCGCGGATGAGGCCACCGCCCATTCCCATCACGATTCCGATGATCGCGACACCGAGCAGATCGAGGCGGCGCTGACCGCGGAAGCCCGACGCGAAGAGGGCACCCTGCACGCCGCCGAGTCCGACGGCAGTCAGGTCCACCCACAGTGGGATCTGGAAGAGCGGGTCGTTCACGCATCCATTCTCTCGCCTGGACGGGATAATCAAGTGGTGCCCACCTACCGCGATGAGGTCGTGATCCTGCGCACCCACAAGCTGGGTGAAGCAGACCGGATCCTCACGATGCTCAGCCGCCGCCATGGCAAGATCCGCGCGGTGGCGAAAGGGGTGCGCCGCACGTCGTCGCGCTTCGGCGCACGCCTCGAGCCGTTCATGGTCGCCGACGTGCAGCTCTATCAGGGCCGTTCGCTGGACATCGTGCAGCAGGCCGAGTCGCTGGGCTCGTACGGGGCGGACATCGTCGCCCACTACGACCGGTACACATCGGCTCATGCCATGGTCGAAGCAGCCGACCGCCTCAGCGAGGCCGACGCGACGCACCAGCAGTACCTGCTGCTCGTCGGTGGTCTGCGCTCGCTCGCGCGCGGCGAGCACACGCCGCGCAGCATCCTGGATTCGTATCTGCTGCGGGCGATGGCGCTGTCCGGGTGGGCGCCGGGTCTGTCGGAGTGCGCGCGGTGCGGGCGCCCCGGACCGCACGATGCCTTCGTCGCTCAGCTGGGCGGCACGGTGTGCGCCCAGTGCGCGCCCGCCGGTTCCGCCCGCATCGCCTCCGCGACCGCCGACCTGCTGCGATCGCTCATGGCGGGGGAGTGGGAGAAGGTGGATGCTGCCACCGCGGGGTCGACCGCAGCGGCGTCCGGCCTCATCGCGGCCTACGCACAATGGCACCTCGAGCGTGGCATCCGCTCGCTCGCGCACGTCGGCTCGGAAGGAGCACGATGACCCCGAAGCCGTACACGCACCGTGACGCCGTCGCGTACCGACCGCTGGATTGGACCGGGCAGTACCCGCCCGCGTTCCCGAAGGGCTCCGTGCCGAAGCACGTCGCAATCGTGATGGACGGCAACGGGCGCTGGGCGAACCGGCGCGGCCTCACCCGCGTAGAGGGCCACAAGGCGGGCGAAGCGGCCCTGCTCGACGTCGTCGCCGGTGCCGTGCAGGCCGGCGTGACGCACCTCTCTGTGTACGCCTTCTCGACCGAGAACTGGTCCCGCTCACCCGACGAGGTGCGCTTCCTGATGGGGTTCAACCGCGACGTGCTGCATCGACGCCGCGACCAGCTGAACGAGTGGGGCGTGCGGGTGCGCTGGGCCGGTCGCAAGCCGCGCCTGTGGGGTTCGGTCATCAAGGAGCTGCAGTTCGCCGAGCAGCTCACTCGCGACAACGACGTGCTCACCCTCACGATGTGCGTCAACTACGGCGGTCGGATCGAACTCGTCGACGCGATGCGCTCGATCGCGCAAGACGTCGACGCCGGACGACTGCGTCCGTCTGCCGTGACCGAGCGCCTGATCCGCAGCCGGCTGTACCAGCCCGACATGCCGGACGTCGATCTGTTCATCCGCTCGAGTGGCGAGCAGCGTACGTCGAACTTCCTGCTGTGGGAGTCCGCATACGCGGAGTTCGTGTTCCTCGACACGCTGTGGCCCGATTTCTCGCGCACCGACCTCTGGCGCGCGATCGGCCTCTACCTCGACCGCGACCGTCGCTTCGGGGGCGCCGTCGACACCCCGCGCGGGCCTGCAGAACATTCGCCGGAATAGACGCTGTCCGGGCGCCGTTGCACCGTGCTGTGAGTGAATCCATCAAGATCGACGTCTGGTCCGACATCGCGTGCCCCTGGTGCTACATCGGCAAGCGAAACCTCGAGAACGGTCTCGCGGCCACCGCCGACGATGACGACGCCCCGCACGTCGAGGTGACCTTCCACTCGTACGAACTCTCACCTGACACCCCCGTCGACTTCGACGGAGACGAGATCGACTTCCTCGCGACCCACAAGGGGATGCCGGCCGACCAGGTGCGCCAGATGCTCGATCGCGTGACCGGTGTGGCCTCCGAGGTCGGCCTCGAGTACCGCTTCGACCTGCTGCAGCACACCAACACCCTCAAAGCGCACGAACTGCTGCACTTCGCCAAGGAGCAGGGCCGGCAGCCCGAGCTCGCCGAGCGCCTGATGGCGGCGTACTTCACCGAGGGCCGGCACCTGGGGCGCGTGGACGACCTCGTCTCGCTCGCTGCCGACGCCGGTCTCGACGTCGATGCGGCCCGCGAGGCGCTGCAGTCGGGACGGTTCGCCCCGGCTGTGCAGGCAGACAAGGCACAGGCCGCGGCCTACGGCATCAACGGAGTGCCGTTCTTCGTCATCGACGGCAAGTACGGCGTGTCGGGCGCACAGCCCGCCGAGGCGTTCAGCGAGATCGTCCGCCAGGTGTGGAGCGAGTCCCGCGGCGGCGCGCCCGTCGCCGGCTCCTGATCAGCGCGGCAGGTTCTCTTCGATCACGGCCACGACGGCCGGGTCGTCGGGCTTCGTGGCCGGGCGGAAGCGGTGCACCTCACCTGAGGGAGTGATGACGAACTTCTCGAAGTTCCAGGCGATGCGACCCTTCTTGCCCTCGAGGTCGTGCGCCGCCTTGAGCGCCTGGTAGAGCGGGGCGGCATTCTTGCCGTTCACCTTGACCTTGTCGTGCACGGGGAAGGTGACGCCCCACGTGGTCGCGCAGTAGTCGAGGATCTCGTCCATCGACCCGGGCTCCTGCCCCATGAACTGGTTGCAGGGAAAGCCGACGACGGTGAATCCACGGTCGCCGTAGGCCTTCTGCAGCTCCTCGAGCTGGGCGTACTGCGGAGTCAGTCCGCACTTCGATGCCACGTTGACGACCATGACGACGTCCCCGTCGTACTCCGCGAGTGTCGAGGTCCCTCCGTCGGCGGTCTGGAAGGGGATCTCGCGCAGGTCGGGTGTCGTCTCATCGGTCATATCCCCAGGGTAAAGCCCGGCTGAGCAGCGGGACCGAAAGGGATGGGAGAATGGGAGACGTGACGACTGCCCTCGCTCCTGCACGGACGCTGCGCATCGGGCCCATCGAGCTCGATGCGCCCGTCGTGCTTGCGCCCATGGCGGGAATCACCAACACCGCCTTCCGGCGACTCTGCCGCGAGTACGGCGCGGGGCTGTACGTCAGCGAGATGATCACGACGCGGGCCCTCGTCGAGCGCAACGCCACGACGATGCGCCTCATCACGCACCACGAGTCCGAGACGCCGCGCTCGATCCAGCTCTACGGCGTCGACCCCGCGACGACCGAGGCTGCCGTGCGCCTGCTCGTCGACGAAGACCGAGCAGACCACATCGATCTCAACTTCGGATGCCCCGTGCCCAAGGTCACCCGCCGGGGCGGGGGAGCAGCCCTGCCGTGGAAGCTCGGCCTGTTCCGCGAGATCGTGACGCGCGCGGTGCGCGCCGCGGGCGATGTGCCTCTCACGATCAAGATGCGCAAGGGCATCGACGCCGACCATCTGACGTACCTCGACGCCGGCCGCATCGCCGAAGACGCGGGTGTCGCCGCCGTCGCACTGCACGCCCGTACCGCGTCGGAGTTCTACTCGGGCCAGGCCGACTGGACCGCCATCACGGCGCTCAAACAGGCCGTCACGAGCGTGCCCGTGCTCGGCAACGGCGATATCTGGGCAGCGGACGACGCGGTGCGCATGATGACCGAGACCGGGTGCGACGGGGTCGTCGTCGGACGCGGCTGCCTCGGGCGCCCGTGGCTGTTCGGAGACCTCGCCCGATCGCTCGGAACCCCCGACGCGCAGGGGCCCGGCAGCGCTCCCGTCGATGCGACGCTCGGCTTCGTCGCGCACGCCTTCCGCCGCCACGCCGAGCTGCTCGTCGACTTCTTCGATGACGAGGTCCGGGGCTGCCGCGACATGCGCAAGCACGTCGCGTGGTACTTCAAGGGCTACCCCGTCGGCGGCGAGACACGGGCGGCACTCGCGGCCGCCTCGACGCTCGCCGAAATCGACGACCTTCTGGCCACGCTCGACCTCACCGCGCCGTACCCGGGGGCGGATGCCGAAGGCCAGCGGGGGCGCGCCGGCTCGCCCAAGCGACCCGCGCTGCCGCAGGGGTGGCTCGACTCCCGCGAAATCGGCTCCGCCGCGAGCAGCGCCCTCGCCGAAGCGGAGCTCGACCACAGTGGCGGGTGAGCAGACGGCGGTCGAGCCCCTCGCCCGGCCGCTGGGTTACGACGACCGCGACGCAGAACGCCTCTTCACCGAACGACACCGCTCGCTGCGCGACGACTTCGCGCGCGACCGTGCCCGCGTGCTGCATTCGGCGGCGCTGCGACGCCTCGCCGCGAAGACACAGGTGCTGAGCCCCGCGAGCCCCGCCGACTTCGCGCGCAACCGGCTGACGCACTCCCTCGAGGTCGCGCAGGTCGGACGCGAGCTCGCCACCGCGCTGCAGCTGTCGCCCGACGTCGTCGACACGGCGTGCCTCAGCCACGACCTCGGACACCCGCCGTTTGGGCACAACGGCGAACGTGCGCTCAACGACTGGGCTGAGGACATCGGCGGATTCGAGGGCAACGCCCAGACGCTGCGTATTCTGACGCGGCTCGAGCCGAAGACGATCGGCGCCGACAAAGCGACGTTCGGCCTCAATCTGACGCGCGCGAGCCTCGACGCGACGTGCAAGTACCCGTGGACGGCCGCGCACCCGCTGCCCGACCCCGGCGGCCGTCTGAAGTTCGGCGTGTATCCCGACGATGAGCCCGTCTTCCACTGGATGCGCGCCGGTGCTCCCGGTCGCGTGCGCTGCATCGAGGCCGAGGTCATGGACCTCTCGGACGACATCGCCTACTCGGTGCACGACTTCGAAGACGCCATCGTCAACGGCTACCTGCGGCCCGACTGGCTCGGCGACCCCGCGCAGCACGACGCGCTGCTGAACGGCATCCAGGCGTGGGTCGGCTTCGACTTCCCCCGGGATGCACTCGCCGACGCGCTCTACCGCCTCATGCGAATGCCGGAGTGGATCACGTCGTTCGACGGCACGCGCGGCGACTTGGCCCGGCTGAAGAACCTCACGTCCGACCTGATCGGACGCTTCGCGCGCGCCGCGACCACGGCGACCCGCGATGCATACTCGGTGACGGCATTGACCCGCTACCGCGCACACGTCGTCGTTCCCCCCGTCGTCGCCGCGGAGATGGCGGTGCTGAAGGGCATCATCGGCACCGCGGTCGTCTCGATCGAGGGGCGCAAGGAGCTCTACAAGGAGCAGCGTCGTGTTCTGAGGCGGCTGGCATCGGCGCTGTGGGAATCGCCCGATTCGCTCGACGCTCTGCACGCCGCGGACTTCGCCGCCTGCGCGTCGGATGCCGCACGCCGACGGGTCGTCGTCGATCAGGTCGCGAGCCTCACCGACCAGCTCGCGATCGCCTGGCACGAACGTCTCGTCGGAGACGTCGATGCGGCATCCATCGGGGTGTGGGCGCCCGGCGCGACGACATCGTCAACTCTCGCAGAGGCGACCTGATGGCGGGGCGCATCCGTCAAGCCGACGTCGACGAGGTCAAGGCCCGCACCAACATCGCCGACATCATCGGAGAGCGCGTCGCCCTCAAGAACGCGGGCGTGGGGGCGATGAAGGGGCTCTGCCCCTTCCACGACGAGCGCAGCCCCAGCTTCAACGTGCGCCCGCAGGCGGGCTTCTACCACTGCTTCGGATGCGGCGAGTCCGGCGACGTCTACTCGTTCCTGCGCGCCATGGATCACGTGTCGTTCCAAGAGGCGGTCGAACGGCTCGCGGGGCGCATCGGCTACTCGCTGCACTACGAAGACGGCGGATCGGCCCCCGAGACGAGCGGACGCGCCCGCCTGTATGCCGCGAACGCCGCGGCGGCCGAGTTCTTCCGCGAGCAGCTCATGACCCCCGAGGCCGAGACCGCACGTCGGTTCCTCGGCGAGCGGGGCTTCGACGCGGGAGCGGCGGCGCACTTCGGGGTGGGCTACGCACCGCGGGGCTGGTCCGGCGTCATCGCGGCGCTCCGACCCCGGGGGTTCACCGACGACATCCTGACGCAGGCCGGCCTCGTCTCGCAGGGGCAGCGCGGCGTGTACGACCGGTTCCGGGGTCGGCTCGTGTGGCCCATTCGCGATGTGACGGGGCAGGTCATCGGCTTCGGGGCACGTCGCCTGTTCGACGACGACAAGGGGCCCAAGTACCTCAACACCCCCGAGACGACGATCTACAAAAAGGCGCAGGTGCTCTACGGGCTCGACCTCGCCAAGCGCGACATCTCGCGCCAGCACCGTGTCGTCGTCGTCGAGGGGTACACAGACGTCATGGCGTGCCACCTCGCCGGCATCACGACGGCGGTGGCCACGTGCGGCACGGCGTTCGGCACCGACCACATCACGATGCTCCGCCGCGTCATGGGCGACGATACGACGGCCGGCGAAGTCATCTTCACGTTCGATCCGGACGCCGCCGGCCAGAAGGCGGCGCTGCGCGCCTTCGCCGACGCGAAGCGCTTCAATGCGCAGACCTATGTCGCGACCGGGCCCGAAAGTCTCGATCCGTGCGATCTGCGCCTCGAGCGCGGCGACGGTGCGGTGCGCGCCCTCATCGAACGCAAAACGCCGATGGTGGAGTTCGTGCTCGATCAGCGCATCGGCGGTTTCGATCTCGCGGCCGCCGAAGGGCGCGTGGGAGCACTGCGCGCCGCCGCGCCGGTCGTGGCAGACCTGCGCGACGCGCTGCTGCAGCCGGAGTACATCCGCGTGCTCGCGCGGCGCCTCGGGATGGACACCGAAGACGTGCGCCGCGAAGTCGAACGCGCTGGCCGCAGCGCACGGCGGAACGCCGACCAGGTCACACCACGCGCGGGTGGCCAGCCTGACGCCGAGACGCCCGTCGAGCGCGTGACGATCGCCTCGCTTCCACGGGTGAAGGACGTCTCGCTCGAGCGAGACGCGCTGATGGGCTTCTTGCAGTTCGGGCACCGGCTCGACGATGCCCTCGTCGCGCGGGCGACGGCGCTGACGTACCGGCATCCGGCGCTGGACGCGGTGCGGCAGGCGATCGCTTCCGCCCCGGATCGGCAGCGGATCGGTTGGGCTGCCGAAGCTGTCGGCACCGTCCGGGAGCCGTATCGCTCACTCGCGGCCGAGTTGCTCGCGGCCGATTTTCCCGCGCTCACCGACGATCTGGCTGTCGCCTCTGCCGCCGATCTCGCGCGCCGCCTCATCAGCCGCGCACTGGAGTTCGAGAAGAGCGAGCATCTCGGCGCGATCCAGCGCGTGCCGCCGGACTCCGAGGCCGGTCGCGTGATCCGTCTGCGACTGCGCGAGATCGATGCGGAGCGCCGCCGGCTCGCCGAAGAGTCCTGACCTCTCGGTCGTGTCCGCTGGCCGCTCGCTCGATCACCGGGCAAAATGGCGTGATGAGCTCTCCTCGAGAAGCTGACGCCGCGATCAGGGCCGGTGATCTCTCGATCGCCCAGGCGGGTCGTCTCGGCTCGGAGCGCCTCGTCGACGGTGTGTCGTTCACTCTGCAGCACGGCAGCACCCTCGCCCTGATGGGTCCGACGGGATCGGGCAAGTCCAGTGTGCTCGGCGTGCTGGCCGTCGAGTCCGCGACGGGACTGGCGATCGTCGGAGGCGACGCCTGGATCGACGGCATCTCGGTGCGTCGGCCCGGTCGTTCGCACCGGCTGCTCGACTACATGACGGGATATCTGCCGCAGTCAGCCGGCGCGGCACTGCCCGCCCGCCACACGGTCTCAGAGGTGATCAGCGGACCGATCACGAGTCGTGACCGGCATATCAACCAGCGCGCCCTCGCCGTACGGGTCGCCACACTGCTCGACGAGCTCATGCTTCCGCTGGGAGCCGCCGGCAAGTACCCCTACGAGTTGAGCGCGGGAATGCGGCAGCGTGTGGCGTTCGCGCGGGCGCTCGTGTTGCAGCCCAAGGTGCTGCTGGCAGACGAGCCGTTCGCCAACATGGACGTCGAGGTGCGCGTCGCAGCGCGCGAGGCGATCATGCGCCGCCGCGACGAGTACGGCATGTCCACGCTCGTCGTGACGAACGAACCGGATGTCGCGACGGAACTGCGTGCTGACGTGCTCGTCCTGCACGCGGGGCACCCTGTCGCATATGGGCGGAGCCCCGACGATCTGCTGTGGACGCCGGGAATCGAATCGGATCGGCGATTGATCGCCACCTGATGTCACGAGCACACTCTGAGATTTGGTACGCTATCTGAGTTGCCTCGCGAAAGCGGGGCTCTTCCTCGGTAGCTCAATTGGCAGAGCAATCGGCTGTTAACCGATAGGTTCTTGGTTCGAGTCCAAGCCGGGGAGCGAGGGCCTTCGTGCATCTACACGAAGCCTCACCAAGACCCGGGCTTCCACCCCGGGTCTTACTTTTTTCTCGGGTGGCCGCCGCGGCGCTTCAGCCCTCGAGATCGTCGATTCCGGGCGTCCAGGCCTGACCAGGACGCCCCCATCCGCGCTTGCGGGCGATCTTCTGCGCGGTCTTCCAGTCACCGTCGGCGAGTCGATCGACGTAGAGGACACCGTCGAGGTGGTCGTACTCGTGCTGAATGATGCGGGCACGCCAGCCGTCGACCTCGATGCGGACCGGCTCGCCCTCGAGATCCGTGCCCGTCACCAGCACGGCGTCAGAGCGCCGCAGCGGAAACCGCTCCCCGGGGAAAGACAGGCAGCCTTCAGATTCCTCGTCGGGGTCTGGGTGTCCGGGCAGCGGAGGACGGATCCAGAGGTCGGGGTTGATGATGACGCCGCGCCAGGGCTGACCCTCGTCGTCTTCGTAGCTGTACGTGAAGATGCGCAGCGGAACACCCACCTGCGGAGCGGCGAGGCCCACGCCGGGTGCGGCATCCATCGTTTCGTACATGTCCGCGACGAGGGTCCGGATGTCATCGGTGATGTGGGTGACAGGGGAAGCAGGAGCGTGCAGGACGAGATCGCCCATGATGCGAATCGGGAGAACAGCCACGCCTTGAGCCTATCGAGCAGTGACGAGGACTAGTGTCAAGGGGTGATTCTGATGGACGGGATGATCGGTGACGTCACCGGCGAACTCATCGGTGTCTTTCGCGACCCCGCGATCCTGATCGGCATCCCGCTGGCCCTGCTCGGCGCCATCTTCATGTCCTTCGGAGCGCAGTATCAGCACCGCGGCGTCGTGAAGGTCGAGCATCTCACGGGCTCGTCGGGAAGCAGCGGCCTGTCGGGCAAGCAGCTCGCCAGCCTGCTCAAGCGGCCGTCCTGGGTCTTCGGTTCGGCGATGCTGGGCGCGGCGATCCTCTGCCAACTCGGCGCACTCGCGTTCGCGCCACTCATCGTCGTGCAGCCCCTCGGCGCGATCTCGCTCGTCATCACGACACTGCTGAACGCCCGCGTCAGCGGGCACAAGCCGACGCGCCAGTCGATCCGCTCGATCATCGCGTGCGTCGGGGGCGTCTTCATCTTCGTCACGATTGCCGCCTTCGTCGCCACCGAGCAGGAGATCGACGAAGGCGAGCTCATCACGATCCTCAGCCTGCTCGGCGTCGTCATCGTCATCTTCGGCGCCCTGTGGCTGTGGCTGCGCAAGCGCGCACAGGCGCTCTTCTACATCGTCGCTTCCGGCGTGATCTACGGCTTCGTAGCCACCCTGGCGAAGGTGGTCATCAAGCGGGTGCAAGCCGGCGACTTCGAGTGGCTGACCCTTCTGTGCCTCGTCGCGCTCCTCGGCGCGACCGCCGCCGGTGCCTACTTCGTGCAGACCGCCTACTCGGTCGGCCCGCCTGATCTCGTCATCGCGGGCCTCACCGTGATCGACCCCATCGTCGCGGTGCTCATCGGCCTGATCATTCTGCAGGAGGCTGCGACGGCGCCCGTCGGCGCGTTCATCGGCTTCGCCGTCGCCGGAGCGATCGCCATCTACGGCGTCGCGACGCTCGCCCGAAACCACCCGCAAGTGCTCAGCGACAGTCGCGAGCTGCCGTTCGAGCGGGGCAGTCGCGGCAACCGCAAGAAGGACCCGGACTCGGCGGCCTAGTAGGCTCCTTGTCGAACGGGGCGGTGGCCAAGCTGGTCAAGGCAGCGGGCTCATAACCCGACGATCGTGGGTTCAAGTCCCACCCGCCCTACGACTGAGGGGCCGCCCACCGGGCGGCCCCTCATCTGTGCCACAGGGGCTAGGCGGTCGTGAGCTGGCCGCGCACGATCGAGTCGCCGGAGTGTGCCGGGTCACCATCGAGTGGCTCGAACGAGATGTCCACGAGGTCGTAGTCGTCCAGGTCGATTCCGCTCGGGATGTCGAAACGACCGCTCTCGCCGGTCAGCACACCGAGGCTCACGAGAGCCTCCCCGTCGTTGCGGATCAGCCACACCTCGCGATAGGTGTCCGGCGCATCCGCGCCATCCAGGTTCACGGTGAGGAATCGTGCACCATCACGGTCCCGTTCGACGGCGGCCGACCCGACGGCATCCGGGTGATCCGGGAACGGATCGAGGGCTGCGGTCGCGATCGAGGTCGGTGCCATGCGCGCGTTGACCACGCCCCAGGTGCCCGCTCCCACCACGGCGACTCCCGCCAGGGATGCCGCCAGGACCCACGCCGTCCGCCAGCCCGCTCTCCGCTCTCGGCGCAGTCTCGACGCGGGGGCGTCCGACGGGGCAGGAGCAGTCTCGGGGAGCGGGGGAGTCGTGACGGGAGCGGGCCGTTCCAGCAGAAGTTCGTCGGCGATCCGCGCCCACACACGCTCGGGCGGAGCCTCGAGCTCGCCGTCGTGGATGGTGGACCGCGCGATCGTCGTGACTCGGATCATCTCCGAGACTTCGGCCGCGCATACGGGACAGGAGGCGAGGTGTTCGGTCTGCTCGTGGTCGTCGAGCGGCTCGCCGAGTGCGATCAGTGCGAGCTGTTCGGGATCAAGATGCGACATGGTTCACCTCCAGACGGTCGCGCAGTCGCTTGAGACTGCGTCGGATATGGCTCTTCACGGTACCGAGTGGCATCGCCAGTCTTCGCGATATCTGCTCGTGGGTGAGATCGTCGAAGAACGCCAAGCGCATGACTTGCTGCGCGTCGGGTTCGAGCAGTTTGAGTTCATGGGCCACGAGGATCTGTTCGGACAGGTCCGCGTGGTCCTGGACGAGGTCGTCGGGCCTCGTGAGGCGTTCCATCTCCTGCTGGAGCGCACGCACTTTCGATCGCGATTCGAGGGTGTCGGCGATCCGTCGGCGCGCGATCGCCACGAGCCAGGTCGACAGTTTCGACTTGCGCGGATCGTAGGACGCTCGTGAGGTCCAGGCAGAGACGAAGGTCCGCTGGGTGATGTCCTCTGCATCGCCGCGATCTCCGACCGACCGCAACGCGAGCGTGAACACAACGGGTGACCACCGCCGATACAGCTCCGCGAGGGCGGCCTCGTCACCCGCGACGAAACGGGTGTTGAGAGCCTCCTCGGCATCCGATTGCGTATTCACGATCTCCTCGTCGGCACTCACCGTCACACCTCCCGGGCGACCGCGACGACGTTCTCGCGGTACCGCCCCGTCGCACTGTCGTAGAGACCACCGCATGTGATGATCACCACAGCGGGAGCGCCGTCTCTGCGGAAGAGTTCGGTCGTCGGGAGCCCCGTCTTGTCGTAATTGACGACGGACTCCACGACGAAGCTGCGGGTCGTGCCGTCGGCAGCGACGACGTCGACCTTTTCTCCGACGGCAGCATCACGAAGGCG
This sequence comes from Microbacterium sp. Y547, assembly GCF_057669785.1. Lineage (NCBI taxonomy): Bacteria > Bacillati > Actinomycetota > Actinomycetes > Micrococcales > Microbacteriaceae > Microbacterium > Microbacterium sp. Y547. Next base: position 394,149 of record NZ_JBYHFN010000002.1, on the reverse strand, counting down.
GGCCAGCGGACCGATCGGGTAGTCGGGTGCGTCGACATGGGCTGCCAGAACGATGTTGCCTTCACTGCTGGCCGCGTCCGCACCGTAGCGATACCAGCCGGCGACCGCGGGGTCCTCCGGCAGCTCCATCTGTCCGTTGCTCTCCACGCCGACCGGAAAGATCGGCATATCCACGCCCAGCCCGGGCATGACCAGTCGTTCAGGAGCCACGGCGAGCGTGGGTGCTTCCAGTGCCCCGGATCGAACCGGGACGCTGACGGCGGGAGTGGGAGCGGGCGACGACGTGACCGCACGGTCGCCGGTTGGGGGAAGCGACCGGGTCGCGTCGCCCGCCCCCACGGGTGAGCATGCAACGAGGCATGCCGCAGCGGTCACAGCCAGGAGTCCGCGAACGAACACCGGGCCGATCCGCCGCGGCACGCCCCGGCTCATCAGCGGCCCGCCTGCTGACGGGTGTGCATGGTTACGACGGCGCCGGCCGCGATCACGATCGCGCCGATCGCGGCGATCCAGCCGACGCTCGTGGCGGTGTCACGAGCGGCGAGGTAGCCCGCCGAGCCCGACGGCACGCCGTCCGGCGTGGAGTGCAGGCCCGAGATCGTCTGCGAGGCCAGTGCGAGGTTGCCGTCTTCGGCGCTGCCCCAGGCGTAGACGATCGTGAGGACGCCTTCCTGAATCTGCACGTCCGCCGGGCCGATCACGGGATCGGTCGTGCCCGTGAGGGCGACTGCTGCCTGCACGGTGCCGGCGGGGAGATTGAGCGTCGCCTCGTCAGGGTTCGAGAGGTCCTCGACGACGGGGCTTCCCCCCGCGAGGATGTCCACGGCAGGTGCCGCCGCGACGTGGCGCACCGTGAGGCGGCCCTCTCCGGCCGCGGTGGTGGCGGTGTCGTTGGTGAAGAGGTTCAGTCCGGGGTCACCGGCCTCGGTGAGGTGAGCGACGGCGGTGAAGTTGCCACCCGCGGTCAGCGTGATCGTGGCGGGCCCGAGCACCGGCGAGCTGGCGTCTGCGGCATCCGGCGCGGTGAGGGCGACCTCGTAGTCGCCCGCAGGAAGTTCGAGCGGCCCGGCGAGATCTCCCGGCTGGAAGTCATCGAGCGTGAGATCACCGTTGACGTAGACGTCCACCGGCGTGTCGGGAATGCCGTGCAGCACCGAGAGCTGGGCGGCATCGGCCGTGGATGCCGACGCGGGGAACGCGAGGCCGAGGGCCGCGATGATGCCGACGGTGACGCCGGCAGCTGCTGTCTTTCGCACTGTCTTCCTCCTTATGAGAAGGCGGTGATTTCCGCCTATGAAAGTGCTTTCTCCTCGAATGGCCGTTTTGGATGCACCTGAATGCAGATTGATCAAAGAACTTTCACTGCGTCCGCTTTGGGGCCTCGCCGCGGCTGTGTTTCCGCTGCCGCGGCGGCCGTGATGCGGTTGGCCATACCCCGGAAGATCACGCCATGGAAGGGGAGGACCGCCAGCCAGTACGCGCGGCCGGCCAAGCCGCGCGGAAAGAAGATCGCGCGCTGTCGGTAGCGGGAACCCGCGCCTTCTGCGCTCGCCCGCATCTCGAGCCATGCTTCACCGGGCACCCTCATCTCGGCGCGCAGACGCAGCAGCGATCCGTGCTCGACGGCTTCGACGCGCCAGAAATCGAGTGCGTCACCGACCTGCAGTCGGGACTGGCTGCGTCGACCACGTGCCAGGCCGACGCCGCCGACGAGTTTGTCGAGCCATCCCCGCAGCGCCCACAGCACGGGGCTCGAGTACCAGCCGTTCGCGCCGCCGATTCCCGAGATGACTCGCCACAGCGATTCGACCGGGGCGCGTGAGGTGGCCGACCGCTCATCGACGTAGGCTGTGCGCCCCGCCCAATCCGGATCGCTGGGCAGCAGATCTCCGGGCGCTGTCAGGACTCCCGCATCCTGCCAGCTCGTCTCCACTCCGTCTTCGCCCAGCCGGCGCAGCGCCAGTCGCACGGCCTGGCGATAGGGCGTCAGGCCGCCCTCGGGCGGGAGGATGATGTCGTCGATGCGGTGATCCGCCATGACGCAGTCGTTCTGCAACGACTCCACGAGGGGTCTCGCCAGCGATCGCGGTATCGGCGTGACGAGGTTCACCCAGTGCGACGCGAGACGTGGAGTCAGCACGGGCAGCGCGGCGATCGCTCGTTGCGGTAGTCCCGCTTCGACGGCGTAGCCGTTCATCATCTGGCCGTAGCGGAGGACGTCGGGGCCGCCGATGTCGAACTGGCCGCTGACCGGGTTCGGAAGCCGCGCAGCGCTCATCAGGTAGTGCAGCACGTCGCGGACCGCGATCGGCTGGATCCGATTGCGCACCCACCGCGGAGCAGGCATGTAGGGCAGCACGTCGGTGAGGTGGCGCACCATCTCGAACGACGCGGAGCCTGAGCCGATCACGACTCCCGCTTGGAGAACGAGGGTCGGCACCCCACTGGCCAGCAGGATCTCGCCCACCTCGACCCGTGAGCGAAGGTGCGGCGAGAGGTCCTCGCGCGGATGCAGGCCACCCAGGTACACCAGCTGTCCGACCCCCGCTTCGGCGGCGGCAGCGGCGACGGTTCTCGCGATGGTCCGGTCGGTCTGTTCGAAGTCCCGGCCGGTCCCGAGCGAATGGATGAGGTGAAACGCGACGTCGACTCCCTCCATCGCGCGCGAGAGGACCCGGCAATCCTGCGCCGACCCCTCGATGACGTCGACGTCCTTGCCCCATGGGAAGGCGAGTGCGCGATCACGAGAGCGCGCCAGCACACGCACGCGGTATCCGGCATTGAGAAGCCGGGGCACGAGGCGACCCCCGATGTAGCCGGTTGCTCCGAGGACCAGGACGAGCGGGGGAGGGACGCGATCCTCGGGAGCGCGAAGATGGGGCTCTCGGCCCGTGGGCGACGAAAGATCCATGGCTGTCCACTCCCCTAATTGCTAGCTAGGCTAGCTATTCCTGGAACGTACACCACCTTCTAGCGAAGCAAAACCTGCTGGCACTCGCAGGGCGAGAGTGCTAATCTGTTCGCACTTGAGCCCCTTCGGCTCAAGTTCCATCGCTCGGAGCACCGTCCGAGCCCGCTCGAAGGAGATGATGATGGCAACATATGATCCGCTCCGCGAACTGGAGCGCTTTGCACAGACGATGCTCGGCCAGAGCAGTCGGGGTCCGCGTGAGATGCCGATGGATCTGTACCGGGCCGGCGACCACTACGTCCTGACCGCCGACCTACCCGGCGTCGATCCCGGATCGGTCGACGTCGACGTCGATGGACAGCTGCTCACCATCCGCGCCGAGCGCACGCTCGCGACAGGCGATGAGGTGACCTGGATCACTCGGGAGCGAGTCGCGGGCAGCTACCTGCGCCAGCTCAGTCTGGGACAGGGAATCGACACCGAGCGCATCTCGGCGACCTACCGCAATGGTGTCCTGAGCGTGACTCTGCCGGTCAGCGAGCGGGCCAAGCCCCGCAAGATCTCGATCGACACCGATGACCGTTCCTCCGAACTGAAGATCGAAGAATCGCGCCCGACCGTCGACGCGTAAGCCCTCCACTGGGTCGTGCCCTCGGGCTGAACGGGGGCACGACCCGGTCCCACACGCTCAACGAAGAGAAGGACATGGTCAAAGACGTGAGCAATAGGTACGCACTGAAACGACTGACCTCGTTGGAATGGATTCTCGTGGACGCATCACGCGACGAGCACGATCCCTTCCGCACCATCGCCTGCATCTACCGCGTGGACGATCTGGAGTGCGATGTCGTATGGCTGCGCGACATGGGCCTGCGTGAGCGGTACGCGACTCCCCAGGAGGTGCGGGACGCCGTCATCGAGGTGACGGCACCCGCTCCGGCTTCGGACGGCGACGCCCCGGTGCTCTCCCTGCCGGGAGCGCGCTACATGGCGGCGGCGATGTAGGAGTACTTGACGAACACTTCATGAGCGATGCCGGCCTCCTCGAGGACGCCCTGCACCGCCGTGAGCATGTACTTCGAATCCCACCCCATGTACAGGTGGGTGTTCTCGTCGAGCTGGTCCCACTGTCCGTTCCATGAGCGGGTCGGATAGAGGGGTCCGCCGCGACGGGCGCTGAAGGCGACGACGCTCTCACGGGAGTCGGCCCACAGTCGCTTGAAGATCCGGTTGAAGAGGTACTTCACGTCGTGCACTTCCCAGTGCTCGCCGCGGTACTCGGTATAGTCGAACTCCCGCTCCCAGCCGCGCGGCCAGCCGCGCCGCCGGACGGCGTCGAGGATCGGCGTGAGGCCGTCGTCGTCGATGAGCACTGAGGCGGGGCGGGCCCAGATCTCGAGGAACCGGGCGCTCAGTCGCGCCGTGCGCGCCGTTATCGCAGCGGTGCCCCAGGATGCCTCGTCGGCGAGGGCGCGGGTGTCGTCGATCTCGCTCGCGCGATAGAGCTCGCGCTTGGCCGGGAAGTCGCGATCCAGCGCGCGCTCCGCGAGTGGCTCTTCGAGCAGCGCGAGGTTGCCGAGGGTCTGCGCGAGCGCGCGGTGGCTGTTCTGCTCGTCTTCGGAGTAGTCCGCCCACGCGCGCACGCCGTCGCCCGTCCAGGCATCCGAGGGGGCCAGCGGGAAGAGATGTTCGACATCGAGTCCATCCGCAGACGACACTTCGGCGATCCGGCCGAGGACGTACACGGCGTGCGGAAGATCGCCGTACTTGAGGGCAACGCGCACCCGCTCGTCGGACGGCGTGATGCGGGCGATGGCGTGCACGAGCGCCTGCGCGCCCTCGTCTCGCGCACGGCAGAGCCGTGCGACGAGGCGCTCGTTCGGGAGGCCCACGACCGTGCGGCGAAGCAGGAGCGCCTGCATGTGCTCGAGGGTCGCCAGCAGGTCTGAGCGATCGGTCCGTCCCGTGCTCGCGTCTCGGTAGGCGCGCATGATCAGGGGATACGCGATGCGACCGAAGGTGTTGATGTAGCTCAGGTGACGCGAGACCTCGACGTCGTCTTCGAGCGTCGGGTCGAGGAGTGTCCGATAGATCTCGGCGTGCGCCCGCCATTCCGCGGCATGCGCGCGCAGGGTCGCGACATCGATGCGCGGGAACTCCTGGCGAAACGCACTGTAGACGCCGTGCTCGCCGGCGACGGCGACCTCACGGCCCGTGATCATGATGAGGTAGTGCCGCCAGAAGGCGCCGATCGCCGAACCGGTGCTCTGCTCGATCGGCACCCAGTAGTCGTGCTCGATCTCGGTCTGCTCGTCGTGCGTGAGGCCCATCAGCACGTAGTTGTGGATGAGCTCATGATCACGCAGCGGCTCACCCGTCGAGTTGAGACTCGCGAAGATCTGCTGCGCGTTCGCACCCGCTCCGAGGGTGATCGCCACGTGCTCGAGCCGCTGGAGACCGCGCCAGATGGCGGGCGCCTCGCCCGGACTGATCTGGCTGCGGAAGAAGGCGTAGTTGTCGTCGAAGCGCGAGTCACGCTCGTCGATGTCGGTCGAGCGCCGGTTGAGCACGACGTCCTGGAAGACATCGGCCCACGCGCGGTGGGGCCGCAGTTTCGTGCGCGCCGGATCATCGGCGCGGACGAGCACGGCTTCGAGTTCGGCGGCGAGCTCCGGGTCGCTCTCGCCGATCGTGTGATGCAGCGCCGCGACGAGCAGCATGAGCGTCGTGACACGCTGCTGGCCGTCGATCAGCACGAGATCGGCGGCACCACCAGCGGCATCCGCGTCGACCGAGGACAGGATCGACCCGATGAAGTGCATCGTGCGGGACGGCGAATCGGCGACGGCGCGGACATCGGCCAGCAGCTGCTCGCAGCCTCCGATGTCCCAGCGGTACTGTCGCTGATAGACCGGGACGACGATCGTGGTGTCCGGTGCCGAGAGCCACGCGATGGTGTTGACCGCGGTCGCATCGATGTTCGTGGCTGTGGCCATCACGTCGCTTCGCCTCCTGCTCATCGGGTGTGCAGATATCCGCGGAAGAATCGTCGCGGCCCCGCCGCCGTCGAGTTTAGCCCTGCGGCGTGTGCGCCACCGGCGGACGCAGACCACCCCGCTCGTCCTCCGGGAATCACCCAGACCGCGGAGGTAGGCTTGCCTAAGTTGGGCCTGTTAAAACGTGCTGGCCCCCTACGAAAGGCTGATCCACCTCATGGGTTACATCAAGTCTGCCGCGCTCGAAGAGACCGGCTATGTCGTCCTCGACAGCTACAACCAGGAGCTCGATCCGAAGGAGTGGCTCGACCTCGAGTACAACGACTGGAAGTCCTCGGGCGACACCCGCTTCGCACCGCTCGCCAGCGCCTTCGGCGAGATCGAGTGCAACGGGTTCTGGAACCACAAGCCCCCGCGCACCGACAAGGACGGCGTCTGGATCGACTCGCAGGTCGCCAAGGCCCCGATCCTCGCGCGTCGCGCGCAGGAGCCCGGCGCCAACGTCGGTCGGTGCCGCGTGATCGAGCTGCAGCCGACGCCTTACGGGGAGTGCCTCTACAACCTGCACCAGGACGACAACAACCGCCTCAACCCCGACGGCACGGGCTGGGTCGTCCGCGGATTCTTCAACCTGACCGATGACGCGACCAGCTACTTCGTCCTGCGCGAGAACCGCACCGACCCCGAGGGCGAGGTGCGCATCGCGCTGCCCGCCGGCGCACAGCTGATCGTCGACACGCAGCGCCTGTGGCACGCGGCCACGCACAACGGCGATGAGCCGCGCTACTGCCTCATCACGTCGTGGACCTCGGGTCCCGAGCTCGACGCCTACATCGAGAAGTACAACGGCGTGAACCGTGTCGACAACGTCGAGGTGCCGCAGGACGTGCTCGAAGCCGGCTACGCCGAGCAGGCACGCAAGGATGCCGCACGCGCCGCGTACTACGCAGCCAAGGGCCAGGCCATGCGGAATGTCATGAGCGAGGCCTGACCTTCGTTCCGCGCGATGCCCCCGACCCCTCCAGGTCGGGGGCATCGCTCATGACACGCCGGAACCACACGATTGTCATTCCCGGGTCGCGTGGGTGATAATGACCACAGCACAACAGAACAAGCCGCGGTGAGCCGTGTCAGGTCGTAGGGGAAGACGCACCTGACGAAACGGAGAACATCATGGCGACATCGCAGGCGCGTGGAGTGGTTCTCATCCATTCCGCGCCACGAGCGTTGTGCCCCCACCTCGAGTGGGCGGTAGGTCGCGCCCTTGGGCGCGCCGTCAACTTCGAGTGGGCCGACCAGCCTGTCCTCGAGGGCAGCCGTCGCGCCGAGTTCTACTGGGACGGCACAGCCGGCACGGGCGCCGCGCTGGCGACAGCGATCCGCGGTTGGGAGCACTTGCGTTTCGAGGTCACCGAAGACCCCACTCCGCGCAGTGATGGCGGCCGCTGGATGCACACGCCCGGTCTCGGCGTCCACTATGCGCAGACCGACTCCGCCGGCAACATCGTCATCGGTGAAGACCGCATCCGGTACGCGATGGAACTCGCCGCCGGTGACCCGCAGGAACTCCAGCGGGAACTGCAGATCGCACTCGGCTCGGCGTGGGATGAGGAGCTGGATACCTTCCGGCACGCGAGCGATGACGCTCCGGTGGTCTGGCTGCACAAGGTCGGCTAGATGTGGGGCGGTGGCGAGGCGCGACTAGCGGACGCCGGTGACGACTCCCGGTACTGAGAAAGCGAATCGCCGCCGCCCGATAACCACAGACGCCCCCGGCGATCGAACCGATCACCGGGGGCGTCTTGGCGTGCTCAGACGGACGCGAACGCGACGACCGCGTTGTGCCCGCCGAAGCCGAACGAGTTGCTGATCGCCAGCTGGTCCCCGTCGCCCAGGGGAGTCGGAGATCCAGAGAGGCGGAACGGGACCTCGGGGTCCTGCTCGGTGATGTTGATCGTGGGCGGAGCGATCCGGTCGCGCAGTGCGAGCACGGTGAAGATGCCCTCGAGCGCGCCCGTGCCACCCAGCAGATGTCCCGTCGATGCCTTCGTGGCCGAGACCGGGATCTCGTCGACGCGGTCGCCGAAGACGCTTCGCAGCGCCTGATACTCATTGGGATCGCCCACGGGAGTCGACGTCGCGTGTGCGTTGACGTGCGTCACGTCGCCGGGGGCGGCGTCGGCCATATCGAGCGCCATGCGCACGGCGCGTGCCGCGCCCGCGCCTGAGGGGTCATTCGCCGTGATGTGGTACGAATCCGCCGTCACACCGCCACCGACGACGGCGGCGTAGATCTTCGCACCGCGAGCCTTTGCATGCTCCTCGGTCTCGAGGATGAGCACGCCGGCGCCCTCACCCATGACGAACCCGTCGCGGTCGATGCTGCCGGGCCGCGACGCCGTCGCGGGGGAGTCGTTGCGGCGCGAGAGGGCCTGCATCGAGGCGAACGAGGCGATCGTGATCGGGTGGATCGCGGACTCCGTGCCCCCCGCGATCACGACGTCTGCCAGCCCTGCGCGCAGGTGCTCGACGGCGTTGACGATCGATTCCGTGCTCGAAGCGCATGCGCTGGCCACCGTGCGCGCATACGCGCGTGCGCCGAAGTGCAGCGAGAGGTTCCCCGCGGCCGCGTTCGGCATCAGCATCGGCACCGTCATCGGCATGACCCGACGGGGCCCCTTCTCGCGGAGAGTGTCCCAGGCGTCCAGCAGCGTCCAGACTCCGCCGATGCCCGTCGCGAAGTCGACGCCGAGACGCTCCGCCTCGACCTCGGGGCTGCCGGCATCGGCCCACGCTTCGAGTGCGGCGACGAGCGCGAACTGCGACGACGGGTCGAGCCGCTTCGCCATCGGGCGCTCGAGCACCGTATCGGGGCGCACGAGCGCCTCGGCCGCGAAGGTGACGGGCAGCTGGTACTTTTCGACCCACTCGTGCTCGAGGGACCGGGCGCCGGACGCGCCGGAGAGCAGTGCGGACCAGCTTTCGGGTGCGGTGCCACCGAGAGGCGATGACGCCCCGATGCCGGTAACGACGATGCGTGACATGGTCATAGACGGATGTTCCTCGCAGAAGGTTTGATCCGGTGGGGGCCGGAAGCCCCCACCGGTGATCGTGCTATGCCTGGTTCGACGTGATGAAGGTGACGGCGTCGCCGACGGTCTTGAGGTTCTTGACCTCGTCGTCAGGGATCGTGACGCCGAACTTCTCTTCTGCGTTGACGACGATGGTCATCATCGAGATCGAGTCGATGTCGAGGTCATCGGTGAACGACTTCTCGAGGGCGACCTCATCGGCCGAGATTCCCGTCTCGTCCGTGATGAGCTCGGCGAGTCCGGTGAGGACCTCGTCGTTGGTGAGTGCCATTTTTTCTCCTGTCATTCGGATTCCGGACCGGCCGGTCCGGAATCAGTGTAGGGCTGGGGTCGCACGCGTCAGGGGAGGACGACGACCTGCGCGCCGAAGACGAGGCCGGCGCCGAACCCGATCTGAAGCGCAAGTCCGCCGCTGAGCTCAGGGTGCTCCTCGAGCAGCCGATGCGTCGCGAGCGGAATCGAGGCAGCTGACGTGTTCCCCGTGGTCTCGATGTCGCGCGCCACGACGACGCTCTCGGGAAGCTTCAACTGCTTGGCGAATTCGTCGATGATCCGCATATTGGCCTGGTGCGGCACGAAAGCGGCGAGATCGGATGCCTCGACACCGGCGGCCTCCAGTGCTTGGCGAGCGACCTTGACCATCTCCCACACCGCCCAGCGGAAGACCGTCGGGCCCTCTTGGCGCAGCGTCGGCCACGGCACCTCGCCGTCGCGGAACTGCGTCAAAGTGCCGTTCATCGCGACGGCATCCGCTTTGGATCCGTCCGAACCCCACACCGTTGGGCCGATGCCGGGCGTGTCGCTGGGTCCGATCACGACCGCGCCGGCGCCGTCGCCGAGAAGGAACGAGATGCTCCGGTCGGTGGGGTCCACGACGTCGCTGAGCTTCTCGACGCCCACGACGACCGCGTAGGTGGCAAGGCCACCGCGGATCAGGGCGTCACCCTGTGCGACGCCGTAGGCGAAGCCCGCGCACGCCGCGTTCAGGTCATAGGCCGCGGCGGGGTTCGCTCCGATGCGGTCGGCCACGATCGCCGACACGGACGGGGTCTGGCGCGGGTTCGAGATCGTGGCGACGAGCACGGCGTCGATCAGAGCCGGATCGATGCCCGAGCGCTCGACCGCCTCGCGGGCGGCATCCGTCGCCATCTCGATGGCCGTCGTCTCTTTGACCGCCCGCATGCGCGTCACGATGCCCGTGCGCTGGCGGATCCATTCGTCGCTCGAATCGATGGGGCCGACGAGGTCTTCGTTCGGCACGGCGATCTCGCCGCGTGCCGCGCCATACGCGTAGATCCGCGTGTGGGCCGGGCCGGTCGGCTGAACGATCGTGCGATTCATGCGGTGCCTCCTGAGAGCAGGGCGACGGCAGCGTCGAGGTCAGCGGGGGTCTTCAGCGCGACGGTCGGCGTGCCACGCAGTGCGCGCTTGGCGAGCCCCGTGAGGGTTCCCGCCGGGGCGAGCTCGATGATGCCGGTCGCTCCGGCATCGCCGAACGCCGTCATACAGAGATCCCACCGCACGGGAGAGGCGACCTGCTCCACGAGCAGGCGCGCGAACTCCGAGCCCGACGACACGACGGATCCGTCGTGGTTGGTCCACACAGTGAGGGCGGGATCGTTCACATCGACACCCGCGACCGCGGAACGCAAGGCGTCGACGGCCGGCGCCATGAAACGCGTGTGGAAGGCACCCGCGACCTGAAGCGGAATGACGCGCGTGCCGGCGGGAGGCTCGGCCGTGAGCGCCGCAAGCGCAGCGTGTGCGCCGGCGGCGACGATCTGGCCCCCGCCGTTGTAGTTGGCGGGGGTGAGGTCGAGCTCCTCGAGACGCGAGACGACAGCCGCCTGGTCGCCGCCGATGACCGCGCTCATGCCGGTCTGTTCGAGCGCAGCTGCCTCGGCCATCGCACGCCCGCGGATGCCGACGAGGCGCATCGCGTCTTCTTCCGAGAGGACGCCCGCGGCCGCGGCGGCGGCGAACTCTCCGACGGAGTGGCCGGCGACGCCCTGAACGGCGTGCTTCGCTCCGAGCGCCGACCACGACAGCAGGCTCGCGGCGACGATGAGGGGCTGCGCGACCTGGGTGTCGCGGATGCGGTCGGCATCCCACTCGGTGCCGGCGGCGACGAGATCCACCCCTGCCCATTCGGAGTAGGAGGCGAGTCGCTCGGGGACCCCGTCGAGTTCAAGCCACGGAGTCAAAAAGCCGGGGGACTGAGAGCCCTGTCCGGGGAAGACCGCAATGATCACTTACTCATCCTGCCAATCATCGTCTCTGCGGATCTGGCGAGTCTCGCACAAGAATCCCGTGATGGTTTGTGTGTGTTGTACAGGCTGTCGATGCCCATCATGACGCCGATCGCCGGGCCGTGGGGCGCCGGCGCACGGAATCCGACCCGATCGAGCCGAGGATGAGCGACGTCTGCAGGATGAGCGCTTCGCGCGGTCCCGTGGCATCCCACCCGATCACTTCGGAGACGCGCTTGAGCCGATAGCGCACCGTATTGGGATGCACGAACAGCTCGCGCGCCGTCGCCTCGAGCGAGCGGCCGTTGTCGAGGTAGCTCCACAGGGTCGCCACGAGGTCGGCGCTGTGCGCCTGCAGGGGCCGGTAGATGCGCTCGACGAGGGTGACCTTCGCGAGCGGGTCCCCCGCAAGGGCACGCTCGGGGAGCAGGTCGTCGGCCTCGACGGGTCGCGGCGCGTGGCGCCAGGCTCGCGCGACAGCGAATCCCGCGAGGGCGGCACGCGCGCTCTGGCCCGCATCGACGAGCGCCGGCACGGTACTCCCGAGCACGAGGTGCCCCGGACCGAAGCCCGGCTCGAGGCGTTTCGCGATCTCGATGAACGGCAGGTCCACGGGGACGTCCTCACGACCCGCGACATCGGCTCGTCCGATCACGAGCACGAGCCGTGACCCCTGCACACCGATCAGCACGTCGATGCCCAGCTTGCGTGCGACGCGCCGCAGCTGATCGACATCGAGCTGCGGCGGAGTCGTGCCCACGAGAACGGCGACCTCGCCGTGACCGTGCCAGCCGAGGGCAGCGATCCGGCTCGGCAGCTCGTCATCGGCTTCGCCCGTCAAGATCGAATCGACGACGAGCGCCTCAAGTCGGGCATCCCACAGTCCCCGGGCCTCGGCCGCGCGGGCGTACACGTCGGCGGCGGCGAAGGCGACATCGCGCGAGTAGAGCAGGATCGCCTCGCGCAGATGCTCGCCCCTGCCCGCGACACGCTCCTCTGTCACCCCGACCGTGACGCGGATCAGCTGCAGCGTCTGCTGGAGGCTGACGCTGCGCAGCAGCTCGCGCGGCGCGGCGGCGAAGATGTCGGCGGCGATCCAGGGCGTCGACGTCGGATCCTCGTACCACTGGATGAACGCCGTGATCCCGGCCTGCGCCACCAGGCCCACGGCAGACCGACGCGCGGGGGGCATGTCGGCGTACCAGGGCAGAGTGTCATCGAGGCGCTGGATCGTCGCTGTCGCGAGATCGCCCGAGATGCGCCGCAGCCACGCGAGCGTCTCGGTCTTGTCTCCTTCTGAGGATGCGGGCATCGCGCGGGTCAGCTCTCGCCACCCGCGTTTCCGCTCGTTCCCGCGTTGACATCGTTCAACCGGTACTTCTCGATCGCCTGCGCCGCGAGGGACACATCGACCGTGCCCTCGGCCGCAAGAGCCTGCAGCGTGCGGACGACCATCGACGGGCCGTCGATCTTGAAGAAGCGGCGCGCTGCCGCGCGGGTGTCCGAGAAGCCGAATCCGTCGGCGCCGAGCGTCCAGTAATTGTGCTCGACCCAGGGGCGAATCTGGTCCTGCACGGCGTTCATGAAGTCGCTCACGGCGACGACCGGGCCGGGCGTGCCGCGCAGCTTGTCGGTGATGTACGCCGTCTTCGGCTCGTCGGCGGGGTTCAGGAAGTTGTGCTCGTCGACGGCCAGGCCGTCGCGGCGCAGCTCGGTCCACGACGTGACCGACCAGACATCGGCGTGAACGCCCCAGTCCTTGCGCAGCAGTTCCTGCGCCTCGAGCGCCCACGGCACACCGACACCCGACGCGAGCAGCTGCGCGCGGGGTCCGTCGCCCTCGGACGACGAGATACGGTGGATGCCGCGGCGGATGCCTTCGACGTCAACATCCGCGGGCTCGGCGGGCTGCACGAGCGGCTCGTTGTACACCGTCATGTAGTACATGACGTTGGGATCCGGGTGCGTGCCGCCGTACATGCGCTCGAGTCCGTCACGCACGATGTGCGCGATCTCGTAGCCGTAGGCCGGGTCGTAGGACACCGTGGCGGGGTTCGTCGAAGCGAGCAGGTGCGAGTGGCCGTCGGCGTGCTGCAGGCCTTCACCCGTGAGGGTCGTCCGCCCCGCGGTCGCGCCGATGATGAAGCCGCGCGCCATCTGGTCGCCGGCCGCCCACTGCGCGTCGCCCGTGCGCTGGAAACCGAACATCGAGTAGAAGACGTAGACGGGGATGAGCGGCTCGCCGTGCGTCGAGTACGACGTGCCCGTCGCGGTGAACGCAGCCACCGCGCCGGCCTCGTTGATGCCGACGTGCATGATCTGCCCCTGCGGGCTCTCCTTGTACGCCAGAAGCAGCTCGCGGTCGACCGAGGTGTAGTTCTGGCCGTGCGGGTTGTAGATCTTCGCCGTGGGGAAGTACGCGTCCATGCCGAACGTGCGGGCTTCGTCGGGGATGATCGGCACGATGCGGTGACCGAAGTCCTTCGAGCGCAGCAGGTCCTTCAGCAGACGGACGAACGCCATCGTCGTGGCGATCTCCTGCGTTCCGGAACCCTTCTTCGGCATCGCGTACGCCTCGTCACCGGGGAGGACGATGTCGACGTGATGCGAGCGGCGCTCGGGTAGGAATCCGCCGAGCGCACGGCGACGCTCGCGCAGGTACTGGATCGTCTCGTCCTTCTCACCGGGGTTGTAGTACGGCGGCAGGTACGGGTTCTCTTCGAGCTGCGCATCCGTGATCGGGATGCGCATCGAGTCGCGGAAGTGCTTGAGGTCGTCGAGGGTCATCTTCTTCATCTGGTGGGTCGCGTTCCGACCCTCGAAGTGATGACCGAGACCGTAGCCCTTGATCGTCTTGGCGAGGATGACGGTCGGCTGGCCCTTGTGCTCGGTCGCGGCCTTGTAGGCGGCGTACACCTTGCGGTAGTCCAGGCCACCGCGGCGCAGCTTGCCCCAGATGTCCTCGTCGGACCAGTCCTTCACCAGAGCGGCTGTGCGCTCGTCGCGGCCGAAGAAGTGGTCGCGGATGAAACCGCCGTCTTCTGCGCGGTAGGTCTGGTAATCGCCGTCAGGCGTCGTGTTCATGAGGCGCACGAGCGCGCCGTCGGCGTCCTGCGAGAGCAGTTCGTCCCATCCGCTGCCCCACACGACCTTGATGACGTTCCAGCCGGCGCCGCGGAAGAAGCTCTCGAGCTCCTGGATGATCTTGCCGTTTCCGCGGACGGGGCCGTCGAGGCGCTGCAAGTTGCAGTTCACGACGAACGTGAGGTTGTCGAGTCCTTCGTTCGCGGCGACCTGCAACTGGCCGCGGCTCTCGACCTCGTCCATCTCGCCGTCGCCCAGGAACGCCCACACGTGGGAGTCTCCGACGTCTTTGATGCCGCGGTTCGTCAGGTACTTGTTGGTCATCGCCTGGTAGATGGCGTTGATGGGGCCGAGCCCCATCGAGACCGTCGGGAACTGCCAGTAGTCGCCCATGAGCCGGGGGTGCGGGTAGGACGGGATGCCGTTCGGCGCCTGAGACTTCTCCTGGCGGAACCCGTCGAGCTGGGCCTCGGTGAGGCGTCCTTCGAGGAACGAGCGCGCATAGATGCCGGGCGAGGCGTGACCCTGGATAAAGATCTGGTCGCCACCGCTGGGGTGGTCGAGGCCGCGGAAGAAGTGGTTGAACCCGACTTCATACAGCGAGGCCGAAGACGCGTAGGTCGAGATGTGGCCGCCGACGCCGATGCCGGGGCGCTGCGCACGGTGCACCGTGACAGCGGCGTTCCAGCGGATCCACCGGCGATAGCGCCGCTCGAGCTCTTCGTCACCGGGGAACTCCGGTTCGTTGTCCGGCGCGATCGTGTTGATGTAGTCGGTCGTAGGGACCTGCGGCACATTGAGCTGCAGTTCTCGCGACGTTTGCAGCAGGCTCAGCATGATCTCGCGGCCGCGGCCGTGACCCTTTGCCTGAACGAGCTGCTGCAGGGACTCCTGCCACTCCGACGTTTCTTCAGGGTCGCTGTCCAGCGGCTCCTGAGAGTAGGGATCCTGGTCGTTGACAGTCACGCGAGACCTTTCGTCGTTCTGGCAGGTCATGCCAGGTATTCGCTACCGATGGACGCACGACGTTGTCGGTCGTGCACAATCACCGTCCGCCAGCCTAGCGCGGTTGGGGGTGCACTGAGCCGGGATGCACGCACCGTAGAATCGTCCGTCGAGGGCCTTTAGCTCAGCTGGTAGAGCGCCACGTTTACACCGTGGATGTCGTCGGTTCGATCCCGGCAGGGCCCACCGAACCATCGGGCGGTGTCGCCTGTCCCGCAGCGATGTATTCCGCGAAGAACACCACCGGATCGCGCTTCAGTAGCGCGGCGATCGCCTCGATTTCTTCGGCGAGGAATGGCGTCTCTCCGCGCATGCGCGTTCCCAGCGATGTGTGGTTCGTCCCGATGCGCATCGCGGCCTGACGGACCGACCAGCGCTCGCTCTTGAGTGCGTTGTGCACGAAGCGAGCGCGTGCGGCTCGCGTGGTGTCCGCGTTCGGCCGAAGCTCGCGGATGTCCCCTGGTGTACTCATGCCCAAAGTGTATGGATTTCTTTACACAAGATCAAGGATCACGAACAGGACGAACAGAAAAGATGCTAACCCAGTGACCTAGGGCTGGTTTGTGTAAGGATTTCGTGCCACACTGGCAGGCATGCCAACCCCCAATGAAGTAATTGCGGCAAAGGTGCGCGGCGTCGCCGCCGAGAAGCGCTTCACGCAGAAGAGCGTCGCTGACGTTCTGGGCCTCTCCCGTCCCAGCGTCGTGGAGCGTTACAGCGGCCGGGTCGCGTTCACCGCGCCGGAGGTCTTCAAGCTCGCCGTCGCGTTCAGCGTGCCGGTTACTCGGTTCTTCCCGGAACTCGAGTCCGGTGAGCGTGCAGCATGAACGCCCCGATCGTGTCGCGCGTCGTTGATCAGTGGCAGAAGGTTTTTGAGGGGCGTTCGGGAGTCGGATTCGGGCGGCGTGACGGGACCGGTTGGACGGTCGAGGACTCCCCGCGCGGACGTTTTCGGTACTCGGTGGACGAGGCCGAGAGGGCAAGGTTCGAAGCAGAGGGATACGCGTTCTTCACGCCGTTGGATCGCCCCGAGTGGTTGCCGAGCAGGGTGCCGACCTACGAGGTGCGCCAGCCGTCCCCAATCGCTAGCCGTGGTTCTTTCTGGGCGCGCCTCTTTCCCTGGGCGGTGAAGTAACCGATGTCTTCCATCGCCTGCCCTCCGGACGCCGTATCCATGAGTGCGTCAAGAAGCACCGAGGGGGCCCTGAACCTCGTGAGCGGGACGATGATCTCACTGCCGCCTGCGATGTGCTCAGCAAGGAATGGCCACTCGATTGGCAAACCGCTGCTGTCGGGCCGCGAAATCACGGTGATAACGCCGAACACGTCTGTGCGTCCCGTGTTCCTGAGCACCAGCGACCAGGTGGTGTCGGGGGTGACGCCGACGCCTTCTTCGGGGGAGCGCAGAACCCAAAGAAGATGGGGCTCGTACTCTTCGCGGACTGTGCGAAGCGCTGGACGGAGTGCCTGGAAGGCTACGACTATCGCGATCAGGGTGAGCGAGGCAGCCACGACATCCGCGATTCCAGAGACGGCGTTCCAGTCCATGTCGCTCAGCGTACCGATGCCGTCTCGCGGTGGCTGGGGCGGGGACTTTGCTCCGGAGCGTGCAGCATGAACGCCTCGGCTGAGTCGCCTGAACTCGCGGACGCAACGATCGAGTTGCTACCTCAGGAGCGCCGCGTCAGCGTCGACGAAGTGATGCGGGCGATCGAGCGACGCAACGCCCGAAGCACTGCGCGCCGGGAACTCCGCGACATCCACCAGGGCCGGTCAGACGAGGAACTGACAGCCCGGTTCGCGCTCGCCGTGGTCGACGTGTCAGATATTGCGGATGCGCTGAGCGACACGGCGGATGCTGCGCTCACTCTCCTGAGCGTTCTCGATCAGGACGTCCCAGAGGGCGTCGATCTCCGCTCGGGTGACGTTGCCCGCCTCCGCATCTGTCTTGAACTGCTCGCGGACCTTCCTCAGCGCACTGGCAGTGGCCATGAGACTGCTCCTTCGGTTGGTGACTCGGGTGCCCACACACCCGATGTCGTTGAGCCGATCGTAGGAGTCGCTCCCGGCGTGGAATCTTCGGCCACGCCGGGAGCACCCTCGGGGGTGTCGTCGTGAGCGGGCACCCGCCGTTCGAGGTCGGCCTCCGCAAGCGCGAGGCGTCGAGGCTGAGCATCTTCCGCTTCGACGGCGCCGATGTCCGCACGGTGATGATCGACGGCGAGCCGTGGTTCGTCGCGAACGACGTCGCGCGGGTCCTCGGATACGCCAACCCGGCCGATGCGATCTCGAAGCACTGCAAGGGGGTCGCGAAACGCTACCCCCTTCACACCGCCGGTGGGGTGCAGGACTTCCGTGTGATCGCCGAGGCTGACCTTCTCCGACTGATCGTCGGCAGCCGCCTCCCGGAAGCCGAACGATTCGAGCGCTGGGTGTTCGAGGACATCCTGCCGCAGGTCCGCCGCACGGGTTCCTACACCGCCCCGGAGTCTCCGGAGCAGCTGATGGCTCGCGCCGTGATCCAGGCGCAGGAGCTTCTCGCCCGCCGGGACGAGCAGATCGCCGACCTGACGCCCCGGGCGGAGGCGTGGGACGAGCTCGCAGACGCCGAGGGTGACTATTCGGTCGCGGATGCCGCAGCGATCCTGGTGCGCGCCGGGGTCGACACTGGCCCGCAGCGGCTGTTCGACAAGCTCGGCGAGATCGGGTGGACGTACCGCGGTGAGCAGCGCCGGTGGCGCCCATACGCGAAGACGCTCGACGCCGGCTACATGGCTGAGCGGGCGATGCCGCCCCGCGTGAACCACGACGAGATCCTCGTCCCCGTTCCCCCGCAGGTCCGGATCACGGCCCGCGGTCTCGAGCGACTCCGCGTCCGCCTCGGGGTCCTGTCTGCTGTGGAGGTCTCCGCATGATCCGTGGCACTGTCGCTCCCTGCCTGTTCGTCATGGCCCTGATTTTCATGGCCGCAGACGTCGCCCGGCTGCATATCACCGGCCTATTCATCCTCGGCGTCGTGCTGCTGCTGCTCTGGGCGTGGCTGCAGGGCGTGTTCACCCTCGCCTTCTGGTGTGCCGACCCGGCGACGTCGACCCGGCTCGACGCGATCGACCAAGACCTCGACAAGCGGGGGCTCTGATGCCTCGCTCCCCGAAGGTCCGCGCACCGCACCTCGACCGCACCCGACCTGTCCGCGCGCGCCGCGTGTCGACCGGCCCGATCCGGCTCGTCGTCGTCGACGACCTGCGCGGCGGCACGCCGATGGTCGTCGCGACGTTCGCCGGGCTGATCACGCTCGGGCTGTTCGCAGCCGGCGTCGCGCACATCCTCTGACCCGACCACCGATCCATCGAAGGGCACTCGAATGGAACACCACCCGATTCACGAAGCGGTGAGCACGCTCCTCGCGCACGTCTCCGCGTCCACCCTGAACGACATCGCCGCGGCGAGCGACTTCGAGCTGCCGGTCTCCGGCGACGATCTCGCGTTCCGCCGCCACGACTTCGCCGCGCTCGTCCCGTGATCGCGGAGTACCTCGCGGCCAGCATCGTCTGCCTGGCCGCTTCCCTCGCCATTGTCTGCGGCACCCTCGCGGTGGTCGCTGTCCAGTCGGTGCGTGTGCGCCGCCGGAAAGGAACGTCATGACCAACACGATCGAGCGGCCGCTGCGCATCGTCGCCGCTGACTCGCTGGGGTCAGAGGAAGGGCTGGCTGCGCGCGCCGAGGGCGTCACCGCATCCGAGGCCCGCGCGATCGCGCAGGGCGGCCGCGGCACCTGGCGGCGCATCCTCACCGACAAGCTCAACGGATCGACGTTCCGCGGCAACAAGCACACCCGCCGCGGTCACGAGCGCGAGGCGTTTCTTCTGCACTGGGCCGACGAGACGTTCGGCGCGGTCCGCGGGAACGAGGCACTGCTCGGGCACCCGGCACACCCGGCACATTTGGCAACCCCTGACGGTCTCGGCTGGGACTCCACCCGTGGCGGCTTCGGCGTCGAGGTGAAGTCCCACGACCACGGCTGGACCCGCGCCGACGCGCCGCCGGATCACGTCGACCAGATGCAGTGGGGCATGCACGTGACCGGGTTCGACTGGTGGCTGTACGTGTGGGAGGTCATGGGGGAGGACGGCGAGCCGACGCTCGCCGACCCGTCGTACCTGTGGGTGCCCCGTGACGACGTCCGTATCGGCCAGCTGGTGAAGCAGGCGGACGCGTTCATCGAGTGGCGGGAGGCCGGCGCCCCCGAGATCGACGACCTGCCTGACGATGTCGACGACGCGATCGCCGACTACGCCCGCGGTCTCGCCCTCGCCAGCGAGGGTGACGCGCTCAAGAAGGCGGCGCGGAAGGTCATCGACGGGTACACCGACGAGCACGCGCCCGCCGAGGGTGAGCCGCTGCGCAAGGGCGGGTCGCGCGCGTCGCTGTTCTTCCAGCCAAAGCCGCCGACGAAGGTCCTCGACGAGGACGCATGGGCGGATGCCGAGCCGGAGACCTACGCCGAGTGGCTTACCGCTCGCGAGCGGGTCGAGGAGCAGCAGGCCGCCGCGCTCGTCCTGTACTCAGCCGACAAGCCCGCCGCCCCCACCTTCCGAATCACTCGAAATGGAGACAAGCCGTGAGCGATCGGATGTCATCGCGTACGCGGGCGGCCATGGAGACCGCAGCAGAAAAAGCGGTCAGCGACGGTGCGACCCGACTGCTCCTCTGGATGCTCCTCGAATCAATCCCCGGGACGGAAGGACCTGTCTTCTGCCGTGGCGCAGAGTCGCTTGCTGAAGGGTGCGGAAAGGACCCGGCGTCGGTCGCCGATCGCCGGGCCGTGCGAAGGCGTCTTGCTGAGCTGAGGCGTGCCGGGCTCATCGAGGTTGTCCAGTGGGCGCACCGCGGGCAGCCGACCGTCTACGTCATACGGACGCCGAGCGGGTTCCGGGCGCTGAGCCTCACCGCCAAGAACAGAGAGAGCGTATGACCGTGAGCATCACCACGAAGCCCCGCTCGCAGTTCCTTGCGTGGAAGGTCGGCGAAGTCGTGACCGTTGACGGCATCCGCTGGGTGATCCGTGCAATGTCCGCCAGCGGCAAGGTCGCCCTCGCCGCGATGAACAACCCGAACGTCGCGATCTGGTGGACGACCACCGTCGACAAGCTCCCCAGGAAGGCCGCATCATGACCGCGAACATCGACGACGTCGCGCAGACTCTCGCCGAGTACGAACGCCTCGCGATCACCTCCGGCGAGTGGGAGGGCATCGACGCTCCCGAGTTCAGTGTCGACGGCGACGCATGGATGCAGGTGTGGATCCCCACCGACGACGCCGCGCACCCGGCCTTCGCGCGGACCATCGTCTACCGCAAGGGCATGCGCCCGATCGTCGTCGTCGTGTCGTGGGCCGAGTCGGTCCCCGCCGAGGAGTCGTGGCGGAACCTGTGGATCGCGAAGCCGATGAAGCTGTTCGGCGCCTACGTGCTCCGCGCCGCACTGCGTCGGGCATTCCGCGAGGTCATCGGCGACCGCCGCGAGCCCGACGAGGAGACCGGCGACCCGTGGGCCCCGGCACAGACCACCGCTCGCAACTGGGCGGCTGAGGTCGACGCGGCGACAACCGAGGACGCCGTGCTCGCGCTGCACGCCGACGCGAAGAAGGCGCGCGCTGTGACGCCGGATCTTGAGACGAAGCTGCGGAAGCGGCTCGCCGCGGTCCGTGAGGGCGCGGTCGACGGCGACCCGGGCGCGGCGACCGCGATGACGAACGACGAATACGCGGCGCCTGCACGCCCGGAGCCGAAGGATCACCTTCCCCCGTCGAACCGTGCCGCGCGTCGCGCGCAGGACCGCAAGAAGGGACGCCGCAGATGAACGACCGTCCCGTAGAGGACCGGTTCGCCGAGCAGGAAGCTCGAGCGGAAGCACTCGTGGAGCAATCAGCGGAGGATCCGTTGACGATCGCACGAACCATGCATCACCTGTCGATGCTGTCCCGCGAGATGAACAAGACCATCGCTGATCTCGGGGCCCGCGCCGCGGACCTGACCGTTGACGCGGACGCAGAACGCGCACGTCTGATCGACGCCTACCAGGAGAACAATCTCACCCTCACCCGGGCACGCGATCGCGCCACTTACGAGACGCGGGAAGCACGCCGCGCAGCCGAGCAGGCTCACGTGATTGTTGACTACGCGAAGCGCACACAGGCGTCCGTGAATCGGCGCCACTTCGAGCTGATGAACACGAATAAGACGGTCGACAGCGAGACCCGGACAGGCGGCCGCCGATGACCGTCACCGTGTTGGACAAGCGGGACGTCATCGTCCGCGATGGTGGCCTGTGTCTCCTCGCCCTGAAGCCGTGCACGCGTGAGGCGCAGACCGCCGACCACCGGGCGAACCGTGGTCAGGGCGGGGCGGGTGCCGTGCTCGACCACGGCGCGAACCTGATCGCCGCGTGCTCGCTGTGCAACGCGGCCAAGGAGACCGCGACCGGCGAGGTGCGCCTGCAGCTGATCCGCCGCGGCCTCCGCGTGATCCCCGCATCCACCCACCGGAAGACCCTCGAACGGGTGCTGTTCACCCCGGTGCAGGATCCGTCCGGCCGGTGGTGGGTGCCGATGTCGACGCGGGAGCGTCGCCCGGCGGCCCGGTTCGAGGTCGACCGTCACCTCGAGGCGGTGGCGGCATGACGATGACGAAGACTGCGCCGGTCGGCTACCGGATGCCCACGACTCCCTGGAACGGGCTCACTGTCACGGACCTTTTCTGCGGTGCTGGCGGTTCGTCGTCGGGGCTCATCGAAGCGGGCTACAAGGTCGTCATCGCGGCGAACCACTGGGAGCTGGCGATCGAGTCGCACCAGATCAACCATCCCGACACGGATCACTCGCAGGCTGACATCTCGCAGGTGAATCCGGCGTACTTCCCGAAGACGCACGTGCTGTGGGGATCGCCTGAGTGCACGAACCACTCGATCGCGAAGGGCATCAAGCGGCAGCGGATGCAGGATCAGGCGCTGTTCGAGATCGACGGCACCCGTCCGCTGGCCGACGAGGCCGCGAATCGGTCACGGGCGACGATGTGGGACATCCCTCGGTTCGCCGAGCACCACCGGTACATGGCGATCATCCTCGAGAACGTCGTCGACGCGTACCGGTGGGACCAGTTCCCGGCGTGGCAGATGGCGATGGAGGCTCTCGGCTACCGGATGCAGTTCGTGTGGCTGAACAGCATGCACGCGCAGATCGGCGGCCTACCGGCGCCGCAGTCTCGTGACCGCATGTACATCGTGATGCACCGCGCGGACCTCGCGACGAAGAAGCACCCGCAGCCGAACGTCGCCAAGTGGACCCGGCCGATGGCGGTCTGTGTCGAGCACGGCGAGATCCAGGCAGTGCAGGCGTTCAAGAAGGCTGAGCAGTGGGGTCGCTACCGGGCGCAGTACCTCTACCGGTGCCCGAAGTGCTGGCAGATCGTCGAGCCGGGGTGGCTTCCGGCGGCGTCGATCATCGACTGGTCGCTGCCCGCGCAGCGCATCGGGGACCGTGCGAAGCCGCTCGCGGAGAAAACGCGTGAGCGGATCCGCCGCGGCATCGAACGTCACTGGGCCCCGATCATCGCGAAGGCCGCCGGGAACACCTACGACGGCATTACGACGGGCTCGAACTACCTGCGGGTGTCCGAGGTCGAGTCGCCGATGCCGGTGCAGACGGGCAGCGCGGAGCACGGACTCGCCATCCCACCGCTGATCGTGAACAACGTCAGCGGTGCGGACGCGTCCCGGTCGGAACCGGTCACGCGCGAGCTGCCGTCGATCGTCGCGGGCGGCACGCACGCCTCGCTGTTGATCCCTGTTGAGGGGCGCGAGGGGAAGTCGGCGGCATCTGTCGCTGACCCGCTGCGCACGCAGTCGACGCGCAACGAGACCGGGCTGGTCGTGCCGCTGCGCAACCACGGCGTCGCGAAGACGACGTCGCACCCGATCGACACAGTCAGTGCCGAGGGCAACCATCACGCGCTCGTGCTGACCAACACGCACAACAACCGCGCCCGCCCGGTCACGGAGCCGCTGCCCACAGCCACCACGGCAACGACTCAGGCGCTGCTGATGAGGAACAACGAAGGCGGCGCCGAGATGTCGACGCCGGTCGCGGAGCCGATGCGCACGCTCACAACGGCCGGGCACCAGTCGCTCATCGAGCCGCTCGCGCCGATCAGCCTCGATGTCGACGACGCCGGGTTCCGGATGCTTGAGCCGCACGAGATCCAGCTCGGCATGGGCTTCGCTGCCGACTACCACCTCGTGGGGTCGAAACGCGACAAGGTCAAGCAGGCCGGGAACGCGGTCACGCCTCCCGCGGCACGAGACCTCGGGCACGCGGTCGCCGAGTTTCTTCTGGCGGTGGCGTCATGAGGGGCGGGGATACTTCAGTCGGTATCGCGTTCGCGTGCATGCCACTCGACGTACCTGTCGAAGGCTTCCTGCGCATCCTCCAGGCGAAGATCTCCGGCCGACCAACGCACAAGCACCTCTTCAAAGCCGAAGATCCGACCGCTTATCAGCGAGGCCTGGGTGCGTTCCTCGGAGGGGCGCGCGGCGGGCGTAGCTCTGCCAAGGAGCAACCACAAGAACCGCCTCTCAGCGGGGCTGACTTCGAGCAGGAGGCGCGCGGCAGCGCGGGAGCGTGCATTGACCGCGAGGAGAGCGTTCTCCCGGGACTCGGTAGCCAACACGTAGCCGAGCGCAGAGTTGGCGGCGAGTACATCCACGATGGCGTCTCGTCGTCTTGTCTCTGCGTCCTCTCGTGCCCTGCGGGTCGCCGAGAGGTGCTCGCGCAGCCACGGGACCAGCGAGGAGCCCGTAAGCGCGATAAGCGCGCCAAGTACGACCGCCCATCCTGCGTCCATGCCCGCACTATATCGGGGGTGTCGGCGTGACTGAGGACATCACTCCTCCGATGGATGCGACGGAGGAACCGGCACGGGACACGTCCCGTGAGTGGTCGCTCGACGACGGCGCGCGGAAACGTATCGACCTCGCGCTCGAGGAGATCGACGCAGTGCAGGCGAACAGTCCGAAGTGCGAGCTGTGCGGGCAACGGGTGAACGTGCTGGACCGGTTCGGGCTGTGCTCGAAGACGTCGATCACGCATAAGGAGTGGCGTGCTGGTGTGCGCGCCGACGAGAAGGCAGGGGTACGGGGATGAGTCTCCGGATCGTGCCTGTCTCTCGCGCCGACGCGCGCGCGTTCGTCCGAGCGCATCATCGCCATCACTTCGACCCCACCATCTGGATCACTCAGTTCGGCGCGGCGGTAGACGACGTGCTCGTGGGCGTCGGCATCGTCGGGCTCCCCGTCGCACGTGCGCTCGCTTCGGGGGACCGGGCGACCGCCGAGCTTCTGCGGACGGCGACAGATGGCACCCCGAACGCGAACAGCATGCTGTCACGCAACGGATGGAAGGTCGCGAAGGCGCTCGGTTACGAGCGGCTGATCACCTACACGCAAGAGGGCGAGTCGGGCGCTTCGCTCCGCGCGGCCGGGTTCCGTGTCCTCGCTGAGAGGCCGGCGCGTGGCGGATGGGACATGCCGTCCCGCCCGCGCGCACCGCGACGGTGCATCAACTGCGGCGAACCCGTCGTGTCGCACGGCGTCGCACGCACGCTCTGGGAGGTGACGTCGTGAGCATGCCGAAGTACGCGATGACCTATGTCGTCTGGTTCGAGAAGAGCTGGACGTTCAAGATCGGCCGGGCGTGGCGGTGGTCGCGGATCGAGCACATGATCCGTCAGGGCGGGCAGATCATCCTTTGCGCGCGCGGCACTGACGCGACGTGGGAGCGCGAAGCCCTGCGGGTGCTGCGGCGATGGTTCCCGCCGGCATTCAAGGGGTGGCAGGACGCGGAGTGGGTGCTCGGCTCCGGAGGCGCCGGGTTCACCGAGTGCTTCTACGTCGAGCCCGAGGACGTACAGCACGCACTGGACCGGTGCTTCGAAGGATTTGCGAGAGGGAACGAGCAAGGTGTCAACGAAACAGCGGATGATCAGCGCGAGGGATCTGGATCGTCTCGACCCGGTGCCGGAGTCGGCGAGGACGACGGCGATGTGGCTGTGGCTGAACCTCGACCCGCTGGGGCGGGGGCCGATGGACCCGGAGTGGATCGCCGAGCAGATGCACCCGATGGTGGAGCGCGGCCCGGCGACAGACACGGTGATCGAACACCTGCTGATGTTGATGGACGCGGGGTTCCTGACGACATACGTCGCAGAGCAGCGGGAGTGGATACTGCTGCTGCACCCGCTGAAGACGGATCTGAGGCGCACGAAGATCAGCACGCCCGAGCCACCGGGGGATCGTCCATGGACGTCCGTGGCTGTGGGGGGAGGGCGCGCGCGGGAGCGCGAGTGGGCGCGGGAGCGCGCGAGGGAGCGGGTGCGGGCGGAGGACGCGGCGAGGGCGGATGCGTGGGACGCGGTGCGCGCGGACCGAGCGACGCCGCCCGAGGCGCCGGAGCGTCCGCTGGTGCTCGAAGCGCCCCCGATGTTCTGCGACGACCACATGCCGCACGGCGCTGGGCAGAAGAAGTGTGGGCCTTGCCGGGACTCCCGTCTGATACGCGACGAGTGGTTGCAGAGGCGCGTGTACGAGGAGAAGCTCGCCGCGCACTTCGAGGCGACGGGGACCGACGATGAGCCCTTCTGAGCGGGTCGCACGCGTGGTTCCGATCGCGGACCGCCGCACAGCTGCCGATGACCAGTTCGATGCGTTCGTGGCTCGCCCGCTGGGGCCCGCACGTCGCTTGAAGCTGCTGCGTGAAGGGCAGCTCACCGCGAGGCCCGTCGACCACGAGCTGGCGCGGCTGAAGACCTACGACGAAAAGACTGAGCGGCTCCGGGCAGTGATCCGGGCCGAGCGAGACGAGGAGAAGACGGCATGACGACTGTTCGCGTGTATACGAAGCCGAGCTGCCAGCAGTGCGATCTGACGAAGCGGAAGCTCGAGGAGCACGGGATCGCGTTCGAGGTGGACGACATCACGGAACCGGGGAACCTGGCGGCGGCGTTGTCGCTGGGGTTGGGGTCGGCGCCGGTGGTGATCGTGAATGACGGGAAGGTGACGCTCGACGAGTTCGAGCAGGCGTGGGCGGGGTTCCGCCCGGATCTCATCGACGAGCTCGCCGAGCGCATCGAGGCGGTGCGCTGATGGCCGGGGAAACGATCATCACGGTCGTCGGGAATCTGACGGCGGATCCGGAGCTGCGGTACACGCAGAACGGTCTGCCGGTGGCGAACTTCACGATCGCGTCGACACCGCGGAACCTCGACCGCCAGGCCAACGAGTGGAAGGACGGCGACCCGCTGTTCCTCCGCGCGTCGGTGTGGCGTGAGTTCGCCGAGCACGTCGCGGGGTCGCTGACCAAGGGCATGCGGGTGGTCGCGACGGGTCGGTTGAAGCAGCGCACCTATCAGGACCGTGAGGGCAACAACCGGACGGCGATCGAGCTCGAGGTGGATGAGATCGGCCCGAGCCTTCGCTATGCGACTGCGCAGGTGGTTCGCGCAGCGGGGAAGGGTCAGGCGGCGCAGCCGTCCGGTCAGGGCGAGCAGCGAGGGACCGACCCGGTGCCCGCTGAGGGGGATTCGTGGGCGGTTCCGCAGGGAGAGAGCTATGGCGACGACACACCATTCTGAACCGGCCGAGATGTCGCGCGCTGACCTTGACGCGCTCCCGATCGGGAGCGTGGTTATGACGGTCACCGATCCGACGCGGTTCGGGGTCTACGAGCAGCGGGTCTGGGAGAAGTTCGGAGGGGCGAAGGACTGGCAGCTCGGCTGGCCGCGGCACGAGTGGCAGTCCACGGACGGCGGGTTCGTCCAAGTAGGGGAGACGCACGGATACGGTATCGGGTTCAACCGCCGCGTTGTCGTGCTTTTCGTGCCCGACGCCGAGACATCGGCAGCGATCGAGCAAGCGCACGCACGAGCGCTGTCGATGAGGAAACATGTCTGATCGGGTATGCGTTCGTGGCTGCACTCAGCGGGGCGTCCACTATGCGCAGTGTGATCACTATGCGGCGGCGCCGAACTATGACGGGGATTCGTCGTGCAGGGGCTGTGCTCCGCGGGAGTGTCGTGACGGGTCGCTGATCTGTGACGGGTGCTTCGGTCGGATGCGTCGTCTGCTCGATGACGCCCCGGATCTCCTCGCACGCCTGCGATCTCTGGGTGACCCGTCGAAGGCGAGCGTGACGGATCAGGTGCGGACGCAGTCGTCGCAGGTGGAGGCGCCGGCCCCGATTGGTGCGGACCTGCTCGACGCGATCCGGTCGGTCGAGGTGGCGGTGTCGTGGGCGCATTCGGATCTGAAGGCCGACTCGAACGATCTCGACACGGTGACCTTCCTCGGCGAGCTGCTGCTGGACCGTCACCCGCCTGTCGATGGTCTCCGCACGGTGTGGTCTGTTCAGGACGCGGTGGATGCGTGGGGGGTGGAGCGTCGGGACCGTAACCCTGTGCCGTTCCTGGTCGAGGAGGACGGTGAGGAGGAAGTGACGCCGATCCCGGAGTGGTCTGACCCGCTGGTGACGCAGGAGGAAGCGGAGCAGATCGCGGGGTCCGTGCGCACCTTACAGCGGTGGCTGAAGAAAGAGCAGATTACACCGGCTGGTGAGGTGTGGGTCGCAGGCCGTCGGATGCGGTTCTTTCGGGCGCGGGATGTCGCCGCACTGCGGGACAAGATGCGGGATCGGCAAGTAGCGGGCCTGACGCGGAGAAGGCGGGAAAGGTGAGCGAGGCAGTCTCCCGAGTATGCGGGGTGTGGGAGCGCGCCACTCGATGCCGATAGATTTGCGGCCATGTCTCTGAACTGGCTGTATGGCCCACGGGTCCGCCCCCTGCCCGGAATGTCCAGTGACGAGCCCGGCTCCGTGACCCTCCGTCCGCTACTCCTCGACATTGAAACGGCGCTCGAGGTTGTCAGCTTCACGAAAGATCATCTCGAAGGTCGGCTACCAAAGGGAGCCTACGTCTCGACGACGTACCTGACGCAGGGCCGCTTGCCCCTCAATTCGGAAGACATTCTGGACTTGAGTCCTCACGCCCGCTCGACGCTGATGGCTGAGGTCTCCGTCGTGGATGAGCAGATGGCGCACGGGGTCCCGACGCCCATCAAAGTCCGCATTTTCCTCCGGGCCGAAGGGAACGCCGTCCTGGTGGAGTTCTGGGAGAGAGGCGATCGGGTCCCGGAGGCCGAGGGGCTGCTGGCCGAGCGGATCGCTGAATTCCTATTGGCTAACGGCAAACCGGTCCTCCAATTGGGGCGGCTCTCCTATCTGCTGACGCTTATTCCGCCTGCAGTCATGTTTCTCGCCACCTTCACGGGCATGACCTCGGGGTGGACGCCGACAGGAGTGGTCTTCGGATTCGCGGCGGCGGTGGGAGCAGCAGCTGTCGCAGTCTATTTCGCCCGCAAGATTTACCTCAGCCAGATGGTGAAACCACGTGGCATCTACTTCCGAGACACCTCCCGCGCACAGCGTTTTCAGGCTAAAGCGACTGTGCGACAGCAGTACAAGGTGCAAACAGTAGTTGCGCTGTTGGGTGTGGCGGGCGGTTTTACTCTCGCCGTAATCCTGGATGCGTTCGGGCTGCGAGGCTAGGGGGCTGGTGACCGAGCCGGCGCTAGCCCGCACGCTATCGGCGCGGCACCCCTACCGTGTGTCGCGGGTATGCAGTACGCTGTGCTAGCACGCTAGGTGCGTCACAGGGCCTCACACCGGATCTCGGGTGGGGCTTTCGTCGTTCCTGGCCTGACTTCCGGACCGGTGCCCTGGTCCGGGCCCGCCCTGCGGCCGCACGTCACACACCATGACATCGAGGCGGTTCGCGCGCTGTGGGGCGTTGGCGTGAAGGGTGGACGCTCGGGGCGGTTCGGGTCCTTCGAGCGTCCACCCCCACGACGCGGGAGGCCGGACGTGAGCAACCGCAGCATCCGGGACGGCAAGGGTCACCGGGCGTACCGTCGCCGGCAGGCCGCGCTGAAGCGCCGCACCGCGCGCGAGAAGCTGCCCTGCGGGTACGGGTCCACACACGGTTGGGGATGCGGCGAGCAGATCGACACCACGCTGCCCGCCGGCCAACGCATGAGCTTCACCGCTGACCACGACGACGCCCTCGACAACGGAGGCCACCTGCTCGGCCACCTCGTGCCGATGCACCTGTCCTGCAACAGCCGCAAGAGCAACCACGCAGCCGTCGAGATATGGGCTGCGACCTGATCGCGTTTCACCCGAGAGGAACCCGTCATGGCACGTATCCAGATCCTTGAGCTTCCGTCTGAGGTCGCGGGGGAGTACTTCAGCACACCGTTCGCGATCGTGATTGATCAGGTCGAGGTGGAGACGTCCGAGTTGCGGACGCTGGAAGGCGAGCCGGCTACGACCCGGATCGCTGAACTGGACCAGAGCGAGGCTGACGCCGCCGCCCGAGCGATCGGCGCAGTGGGGGCGATCCTCACCGCGATCACACTGGACGTGGCGTGATGGGCCCGCGGGTCGAGGTCTATAAGCGCGCTGACGGTAAGTGGGCGTGGCGCCTGATCGCGACCAATGGCCGCATCATCGCGACCGATGGCGGTCAGGGATACGAGAACCGCGCCGAGTGCGAGCAGATGGCCCGCGACGTCGTCGGCGGTCACTACTCACCCGAGGAGCCCGCATGAGCACCAGTCACCGCGTGGACGTGATCATCGCGTCCCCCGAGTTCCAAGCCGACCTTGACGAGCGGGTCGCCGCCGCTGTCGAGGAGATCCGGAAGACCGACGCCATCGAGCGTGTCGACGTCGCACCTGACCCGAAGCAGCGCATCGTCGTGCTCGCCCCGTCGAAGGTCATAGGACGCGACGAGGCACTCGCCGCCGGCATCGACCCTGTCGCCATCGTCACACCCCGCAGCGTGCACGCCGCGCATGGTGTCGTCGCTGACGCACTGTGGGACGCACCCGGGCTCACCCCCGAGGACCGCGAAGCACTCCTGCCCCACGTGGCACCGTGCCTCGCCACGACCCGGGAGGCGTGACCATGGCCGCGATCGCTGGCACCATCAAGACCCGCATCCTCATCGCCACGGGCAACAGCGACCCCGTCGAGGTGGGCACTGTCGCCTCGGAGCTGCGCGCTACGGGACGCGGGGCAGGGGTCACCCTTTGCGCCCGCCGCTACCGCCGTGGACTCGCTGTCGCGTTCCTGCGCATGGCCTGGGCCACCTGGACCAGCCGGGCATGATGCCGAGCGGTATCAACGGACCCTGTGACCGGCCATGCCGGCTGGGGAGACCGCACGAGCTCTCGTGCCACAACTACATCGAGGTCGACCTTCCGTGCCCTGTGTGCAACGCCGAGCACGGCCGCCACGACCCCGCCTGCGTCCTCAGCCGGACACAGCCGCGCTGACCGACCGCCCGGGCGTCCCCATGATGGCTGTACTGATCGGACTGGTGTGGTGGCTGGCTGCTGAGAACGCAGCGTAAGGCATGGCCACCGACCCGAAAGGGTCATACCCCTCGGGGTGGCGGGTTCGAATCCTGCGTGACGATCAGCACCCGGCCGGGCATCGCTCAAAAAATCCAGCGATGCCCGGCCACTGCCCACCTCCCGCGCGGTCCTGGCGCCTCTCTCCGCGGGTGAGAACGCGAATGTGGGGGAATTGGGAGGAGGTGGGTGAATGGGACGCCCGAAGGCACCCTGCGGCACCGATTCCGCGTACCGCCGCCACCTCCGCAACGGCGAAACGGTCGATGATGCGTGCCGTCAGGCGCACACCGAAGCTCAGCGGGCCTCGCGCCGGTCGCCCGCGGCATCCCGGCTCGAACCCGAAGGTGAAGTCGCGACGTCGACCGCTGACGACGCCGAGGTCGACGACCTCGAGCTGATCGTCACGACGCTCCGGAAGGCGTTCACGACTGTCGCAGAGAAGGACCCGACGAGGGTCGCGCCGATAGCACGGGAGTTCCGGGCGGCAGTCGAGGCGAAGCGTGGGCCGGTGGAGCCGCCGAAGGAGATGACCCTTGCCGAGCAACTCGCTGAAGCCCGAGCAGCTCGGGCTGCAAGAGCCCAGAGTCAGGACGCTTCCGCTTAGTCGAGTCGGTTCGCTGATCGACGATGTCCTCGATATCTGCGACATCGCGAGCATCGTCCCGGATCCGTGGCAGGAAGGCAGCCTCGAGGCGATCGTCTCGGTTGACGCGTTCGGCCAGTGGGCCGCGACCGAGTTCGGTGAGCTGGTGTCCCGCCAGCAGGGCAAGGGCGGCATTCTGCTGCCGTACGAGCTCTCCCACCTTTACCTCTGGCCGCGCGAGGACGGCGCGCCGAAGCTCATCGGCCACACGGCGCACGAGGGCGCGACCGCACGCGAAGCGTTTCGCCGGGCGAAGCGCGCGATCTTGGGGTCGCCCGTACTCCGCTCGCAGCTTGTCGGCGGTGGCAGGCAGACCGCCCAGGGCATCACCGGCATTTCGACCGGGAATGGTAACTGGGCGATCGAGCTGAAGAACGGTAACCGGCTGGTGTTCTTCACCAGGACCGGCGCGGCCGGCGTCGGCATGTCGTTCGATGTACTGATTGTCGACGAAGCGCAGCACTCGCCGCTGACCATTCTTGAGGCTCTACTGCCGACCACCGACGCGAGCCCGAACAAGCAAGTGCTGTTCACCGGCACAGTGCCGAAGGAAGACCAGGACGGCGAGTATTTCGAGGGCCTGCGCGACCGTGGCCGCAAGGGCGGTTTCGAGCGCACGGGATGGATCGAGCACACGCCGGTCGGGTCTGATGACCCGAAGACCGCAGCGAAGCTCGACCTCGGGTCGCGGCAGGTGTGGCGGGAGGCGAACCCCGGGCTCGGGATCCGGCTTGCGTGGAAGACCGTCCAGGACGACTGGGACCGCATGGGGCAGACCAGCCCCGAGGCGTTCGCACGCCAGCGGCTGTCGATCTGGCCGTCGCGTGTCGCCGAGGAAGAGAAGCCGCTGTCGAAGCTCGACCTCGAGGTCTGGGGTCGGCACGCCGACGAGGCAGCCGGAGTCGACGGCGACGGCATGGTGCTCGCGCTGGCACTCGGCCGCGGCGGAGGCTACGGCACCATCGCGAAAGCGACCCGTGTCGACGAATCGATCGCTGTCGAGCACCACCGCTCGGACAGCGGCACGATGTGGATCGCCGCGGAGCTCAAGAAGCTGAAGGCCGAGCACGGCAACCCGCTGCTCGTCCTGGACGCCAAGAACGCGGCCGCGGTCCTCTCTGCGCTGGACCGCGCGAAGGTGAAGTACCTCGCGATGAACCTCGACGAGATCGCCGCAGCTCACAGCCTGTTCATCGAGCACGTCAACGCCGGCCTCGTGCCGCACCGCCCGCAAGAAGAAGTGACCAAGTCGCTGCAGTTCGCGACGACCCGCAACATCGGCCGCGCCGGCGAGACGTGGGAGCAGTCCGACCCGACGAAGCCGGTCACGATCGCGCAGGCCGTGACGTGGGCGCTGTGGGGCGTGCTCAAGTCCGAGGCGTCACCGAAGAAGCAAACCCCGCCACCGCCCGCTGCGCGCGTGATCAAGCGCGCCGACGTCGACCGCGACGAGGTGGATCTGGCGACGTTCCAGTTCTAGACGAAGGAGGCCGCCGTGACTGAAACCGGATACCAGGCGGACATCGGGCTCCTCGGTTGGGGGAGCATCGCCGCGGACTTCTCGAACGAGACGAACCCGGACTGGGTGTGGCCGAAGTCGGTCGAGGTGTCCGACCGGATGCGCCGCGAAGATCCTCAGGTGAAGTCGGTGCTGCGGGCTGTCACGCTGCCTATCCTCCGCACGGAGTGGGTAGTTGACGGGTCGGGGTGTCGGCCTGAGGTCGTCGCGCACGTGGCGGCTGATCTGGGTCTCGCGGTCAAGGGCGAGCCGTTCGTCGCTCCGCTGCGGTCGAAGGGCCGGTTCTCCTTCAAGGAGGCTCTGCGGCTCGCACTGCTCATGCTCGTCTACGGGCACTCGTACTTCGAGCAGGTCTATGACTATGACGCATTCGGTCGCGCGCATCTCGCGAAGCTTGCATGGCGGCCACCGCGCACGATCTCCGAGATCAAGGTTGCTCGCGACGGCGGCCTCGTCGGCATCCATCAGCACGGCGTCGAGAAGATGATCGGTGTCGACCGTCTCGTTGCGTTCATCCACGAGCGCGAGGGGGCGAACTGGGTTGGCGAGTCGCTGCTTCGCGCCGCGTACAAGATGGCAGTACTGAAGGACCGGGTGCTGCGCATCCAGGCACTCACCGCCGAGCGTAATGGCCTCGGCATGCCGGTCTTCACCGCCCCGGAGATTCCCGAGGATATGCCCTATAACGAGGCGATCGAGTGGATGGATGAGCAGATCGCTCGGGGCGAGAAGATTGCCAAGGCCGCCCGCGCGGGCGACGCCGCCGGGGTGTCGGTCGCGCACGGGTCGTCTCTCGCATTCGTCGGCGTGACAGGCAAGATCCCCGATCTCGACAAGCCGATCCGGTACTACGACGAGCAGATCGCCCGCGCAGTGCTCGCGCACTTCCTGAACCTCGGCACCGAGACAGGGTCGTGGGCGCTCGGGTCGACGTTCGCGAACTTCTTCACCGACTCCCTCAACGCGGTTGCACAGCAGGTCGCGGACGTATTCAACCAGCACGTGATCGAAGACCTCGTCGACCAGAACTGGGGACCGACTGAGCCGGCGCCCCGGCTGGTGGCGACCGCCATTGGCGAGCAACAGCCCGTGACAGCGGAGTCGATCAAGGCGCTCATCGAGTGCGGCGCGCTGTCTAACGATCCGCAGCTCGAGGAGTTCCTGCGGGCGAAGTACGGCCTGCCGGTCAAGGGCGAGGTTGCAGTCCAGGACGACAGCACGGAGGTGGAGCGCGCCCGGTTCGTCGCAGAGACCGCGCAGAAGGTCTACCTAGCGACTGACAAGCCCCCGCTGCGACAGGACGAGGCGCGCGAGATCATCCGGCGCGCCGGAGGCGAGCTCAGCGGGGATGGCTCGGACGTGAGCCGCATTCCATCGAACGAGCCTGAGGAGGCCGCATGACCCGCAATATGGACGCCCCGGTGCGTGCGGCCAAGGCCGCCGAGAAGGAGCGAGACGAACGTCGAGAGCGCCGGTACTGGGGCTCGATGGAGCCGCCGACGTCGAAGGCGGAGTTCTTCAACGCGGTGACCACGGCGTCAGCGGAGGGCGACCAGACGGTGGCCACGGTCCGCATGTACGGACCGATCGACTCGTGGGGTGGCTGGTGGGGCATCTCCACCGAGGACGTCGCCCGCGTCCTCGACGCCCTCCCCGCGTCGGTCGAGCAGATCGTGCTGCGCATCAACTCGCCCGGTGGAGAGGTATGGGAGGCGATGGCGATCCTCAACATGCTCGGTGCGCATCGTGCCCGGGTGACCGCAGTCGTCGATGGCCTTGCCGCGTCGGCAGCGTCGTTCATTGCCGCCGGCTGCACCGAGACGGTTATGAGCCCCGGCAGCCAGATGATGATCCACTCGCCGTCGTCGATCGCATGGGGTAACTCGGCCGAGATGCGCAAGCAGGCTGACTTCCTCGACAAGCTCGAGGAGTCGATGGTCGAGGTCTACGCCGACAAGGCCGGCGAGAAGGACTGGGCCGCGCTGCTCGCAGCGGAGACGTGGCTGAGCGCCGCGGACGCTGTGGAGCTCGGCCTGGCTGACCGGGTCGACACTGTGCCCGATGCGGGCATCGCATCGACAGTCGGTGATAGCGCCGACGAAGACGACGTGATCCTCGTCATCTCCAGCGAACCCGAGGATGCAGCACGCATCCGCGCCGCCGCCGCCTCCGCGCGCGCGACGGCTCCGAAGCCCCCGAGCTCGTCCGAGCCGGGTACCCCCAACCGAAAGGAGAACGTCGTGGCAAACGACGCCCCCCAGGCTGGTGTCGAGCGGCTCGGCACGACCGATGCCGAAACCTCGACGGAGGCGGCCACGGCCGTCACCGACGAGCACCCGACCGCCACCATCACCAACACACCCACCGCCGCGCTGCCGGAGGGCATCGTCGCGATCGACGCGACCGTCCTGGCAGAGATGCAGCGCGACGCCCGCATGGGCGCCGAGGCCCGCGCCGAGCAGACCCGTGCCCGCCGCGACGGCATCATCGCGACCGCGCTCGAAGAGGGCCGCATCA
The DNA here is from genome assembly GCF_057669785.1 of Microbacterium sp. Y547. NCBI lineage: Bacteria > Bacillati > Actinomycetota > Actinomycetes > Micrococcales > Microbacteriaceae > Microbacterium > Microbacterium sp. Y547. The sequence goes on along the minus strand of NZ_JBYHFN010000002.1, from coordinate 358,612 downwards.
CCGCCGCGTCGCGGGACCACTTCCGCGCGCTGCTCGACAGCGACGAAGAGGGCACCACCACGGTGCTGGCCTCGCTCGCCAAGAACACCGTCCCGGTCGAGGAGATCGGGCTCGCCACGGCGTCCGTCGAGGGCGACGCCTACCCCGCGCACTGGAAGCGCTGAGAGGAACCATCATGGCCAACGAATGCATCCCGGCCTACCGGCCGGGCGCTGACCTCACCGCTACGGCGGGCGGAGCGATCACCGGCAAGACCTTCGTCGACATCTCGGCGCCGCTCGGCGTCACCGCTGGGACGCCGGCGACTGTCGTCACCGCCACCGCCGCGGGCCTGAGCGTGGGCGTTGCCTCGCGCGACACCGCGTCCGGCGGCAAGCTGCACGTCCTCCGGGGTCCCGGTCAGATCGTCCCCGTCACGGCGGGCGGCACGATCGCTGTCGGTGCCGAGATCGAGGTCGGCTCCAACGGGCGTGCTGTCACGCTCGCCTCTGGCAAGGCCCGCGGCCGCGCCTGGTCGGCCGGAACCTCCGGCAACGACGTCTTCATCGAGCTCTACTGAGAAAGGAGAGCTAAATCATGGCCAATGCCAACGCCACCGCGTACCCCTTCGCGGCGCCGACCGTCAACGGTTCCACCATCACGGTTGAGACGATGCTCAACCAGCCGACGCGCATCACCCGCTACCTGTCGGACATCGAACTGCGGAACTACATCAGCCCTCTGTTCTTCTCGACCCCGGGTGGGGTGTCAGGCGGGGCGGTCATCTACGACCAGCTCACGCTGAACGATCTCTTCCCGACGCGGGACGTTCAGGAGGTCGCGCCTGGCGGGGAGTTCCCGAACCTCACCTCGGAGGACGGTGAGCCGAAGGTCGCTGCTGTCGAGAAGCACGGTGGGAAGTTCTTCGTCACCGACGAGGCGCGCGATCGCAACGACAGCGGCAAGATCCAGCGAGAAGGTCGCAAGATCATGAACGCGATGGTGCGGCGTCAGGACGCCCGCGGCATCGCGATCGTGGACGCGACCCTCGCGCAGCTCCCGTCGCAGGTCGTGGTCGGCACGAACTGGAACACGGTCGTCACCGGTGGCTCGGGGCAGACGAACGCGGCCCTCTGGCCGGCGTCCGACATCGCCCGCGTCCAGGGTCTCGCAGATAAGCAGGAGCTGGGCGTCGAGATCGACACCTTGATCCTGAACCCCGATCAGGCGCTGCAGCTGCGCATCGTGTACGGCGACGACCTCGCCGACATGCTCGAGGCCTACGGCATCGAGACGCTGCGCGCTTCCAACCGGGTCGCCCCGGGCACGGCATACGCCGTCGCGGCGGGCCAGCCCGGTGAGATGCGGGCCGAGAAGCCGCTGAGCACAGAGACCTGGCGTGAACCGGGCACGCAGCGCACGTGGGTGCAGACCGACGCGCGCTTCGTGTCGTACATCACGGACCCGTTCTCGGTGTTCAAGCTGACAGGGCTGGCCGGCTGATGGCTGCCCGCACTGTCCGCGCCGGCTTCGTCGTCTTCACCGACGCCGCTGGCCGCCCGGTCACCGGCTACCTCGGCGACGAGGTCGACGTGCACGACGACGACCTCGAGCGGTTCGACCGGTTCAACCCGGAGCCGACCATCGGCGAGCCCGTGGAGTCTGAGGACGACGAGTCCGAGGATCCCGACTCGACCGAGTCCGGTTCGGTCGAGATCCCCGAGGGGGATCCGACGACGAAGTGGAGCCACAAGCAGCTCGACGCGCTCGCGGCTGCGAAGGGCGTCGATGTGCGCGACGCGAAGAACAAGGACGACAAGGTCGCCGCGCTGGCGCCGACCGAGTCCTGATAAGAGAAGGGGGGCGGTGGAGTGATCACGCCGAACGACATCACTGGTGCCGATGAGAACGTCGCACGACGTCTGCTCGTCGCGGCACGCTCCATCGCCCCCTGTATCGACTCCTTCGCTGACGACAGCGAGGAGAAGAAGGACGCGATCGCGATCCTGCTCGGCGTGCTCGCCGAAGCTCCCGCGTCTGGCACGCGTCGGGTGCGAGCGCAGCGGGTCGGGCCCGCGTCGGTGGACTACCGGGATGCGGAAACGTGGATGCCCGAGGACAAGGCGGCGCTCCGGTCCCTGTGCGCGAGTGCGGCCCAGCGCGGACTGCCGCGGGGAAGCTTCCCCGAAGCCGGAATCGTGACGGGCCTCTGGCCGGAGCGATACCGATGAACTTTCCGCACGGGCAAACCGTCTACCGTCTGCGCGCTGGCAGCATCCCGGATCCTTACTCTGGCGAGTCGATCCGCGGTGACTGGTCGGTCCCCGCCGTCCTGCCGATCCCTGACGGGTTCATCGCGCAGTCGTCGACTTCGATGCTGTCGAGCGCGACGCGTGAGCAAGCACTCGAATCGAAGTCGCTGTTCTGCGATGGCGCGTTCGACGTGCAGAAGGGTGACCGGGTCTTCACCGGCACGTTCATTCCGTCGCTACCCGACGACGCAATCACGGTCCCCGAGGGGACCGTGATGGTGGGCGAGACCTACAGCATCGACGGCATCCCGCCGGCGGCGGACACGAACCCCTTCACGGGGTGGACGCCACCGCGAGAGATCCCGCTGACCCGGGCGGTCGGCTGACCGGAAGGAGCTCGCATGGCTCGCAGTGGCGACACCGACATCAAGTTCAACGCGCGATTCTTCGAGTCGGCGCTGCGCGATCCGAAGGTCGACGCGCTCACTGACGGCGCTGGTAACCGTGCGCTCGGTGCGGCGCAACGGAGCGCACCAGTCGACACGGCCGCGTATCGCAGCGGCCTTCGCATCGAGCATCACCAGTCCCGCTTCCGGCGCACGACGCGTGTCGTCGGCACCGATCCGAAGACTCTGCTGATCGAGTCCAAGACCGGCAACCTCGCCCGCGCGCTGAAAGCGGCGAAGCAGTGAGGGTCGCGCCCCCGAACCTCGAGCTGTGGCTGACCATGTACGTGCGGGCGCTCGCAGCCGCTGAAGGCTTGAACGTAACAGTGTCGAACAAGGAGCCGCCGACGCTGTCGCTGCCGCTCATCCGGCCGGTCATCGTGATCCGCGACGACTCCGGGCCGCGCTTGTCTCACGTGACGTTCGATCGGTCGATCGGCGCGTCGGTCCTGGCCGGGTCGCGGCTGTACGACAAGCCGGCGGATGACCTCGCGCGATGGCTCGCCGGTGTCCTGTTCGACGTCGACCTTCCTCTCGGTCTCGAGGTGCCGCCGCCGATCGCCCCGCCGCCGATCGCCGCGGTCGTCCCGTCTGGGTGCAACGGTCCATACCCGGTCACCGAAACCCTCGACGTCGCTCGCCGTTACATGACGGCGCAGTACGTCGGCACCGGCTCGTGGTGAGCCACCCCCACCCCATCGAATGCCCGCTCAGCGGGAGAAGGAGTAAGACCCATGGCCGCTGACACTCAGGGCAATGACCTCGACGCCGTTGGCGTCCCGCTCTCCGGAATGGCGGCGATCGCGCCCGTCACCGAAGCGAACGTGATCGCGAAGGCGGCGCTCGCCGCATCGCCGATGGTTCTGCCGGCAGCGTACGAGCGCCTCGGCCTGTTCAAGGTCGACGGTGGCCCGTCGAACTCGCGCGAGAGCGGCGACCCGATCGAGTTCTTCCAGATCGGGTACAAGCTCGCCGGCGACGGCACCCGGGCGGTGACGATCAACCTCGCCGAGCTCAACACCATCGTCCAGAAGGTGACCGAAGGTGCCACCCCCGACGCGAACGGCGTCATCGAGGCAAAGTCCTCGCTGCCCGACGGGCAGTGGATCCTCTTCACCTCCACCCGCTACCGCAACGGCAAGGAGAAGCGCCGCGTCGGCGTCGTCACCGTGACCGGTGTCGAGGACGACCAGGAGACCCGTGGCGAGGTCGAAGGCCGCGCTGTGACGTTCACCTACCAGGAGCACGACCTGTTCAACGGTGCGCCGTTCTGGCAGTGGGTCGGCACCCCTGGTGTCGTCGAAGTCGAGGACTGACACAGACCGGCTGGCCGGGGTGCTATCGGGTCGCCCCGGCCAGCCTCATAACCCGAACCCGTGACCCGTGAAGGAGGGCCGACACATGGCCGCCAGCAAGACCAAGACCGAGACCATCGAGTACGACTTCGACAACTGGTCGGAGGAAGACGAGAAGACGGCCATCGAGGCGCTCAAGCCCGATGTCCGCTACGTCATCGTCGAGAAGAACTTCATCGGCCGCTTCGAGGACGGCGTGATCGTGCGACTGCCGCTGTCGATCAGCCTCGACGACCTCGACGAGCTCACTGACAAGTCCGACAACCCCGTCGATCAGGTGAAGATCCTGCTCGAGCAGATGGGCGGCAAGGAAGCGCTCGCGGAGTTCACCCGTCACAACCTCGCGGAGACCATCGCGATGGCGGACAAGTTCTTCGCGGTGTTCGCGCGGATCGCCGGGGCGGCACTCCCGGAATCCTGAGCGTCGCCCACACCATCCGAGAGCACCGGCCCGCGATTGCGCGCACTCTGCGCGAGGAGTTCGGTGTCGGGCTCTCGGACCTGGGCGGCGCAGTCTCCTGGGGCGAGGCGATCCTTCTCATCGAGGAAGCCGCTTCCGACCCCTCAACCGCGTTCGGCGCGGACCTCGCCGGCTGGGCTTACCCGGCGTCGATGCACGACCTGCTGACCCTCGCGGCGCAGATCGGCAACGAGAAGGCGATGAAGAAGGTCATGCCGTGGGCGATGCAAAACCCGCGGCGGAAGACGGAACCGGACGCAACGCCGGACGAGATCGCCGCCGCTGAGGCTGCGCTGGAAAGCGGCATCGTGTTCGCCGACTAGGAGGTGCCATGTCGTCTGAGGTCGGCACCGGACATATCAGCATCTTCCCGGTGATGACGGGTTTCAAGTCCCGGGTCACGAAGGAGACGAAGGGCGCGGGCGCGGCGGGCGCGAAGTCGTTCGAGGGCGGGTTCAAGGGCGCCGGGGCGAAGGCCGGCCGTGCGCTCGGCAAGGACATGAAGTCGTCCCTGTCGTCGGCGGCGGGTGACCTCGGCGCCGCTCAGGCGAAGAAGCTCACGTCCGAGATCGCGTCGGCGTCGTCGGTGCTCGCTCGAGCACGGCTGAAGCAGCAGGACGATGCCGGGCGGGTGCGGGTCGCTGAGACGCGGCTCGCGGAAGCGATCGAGAAGTCCGGTGCCGGTTCGTCGCAGGCTGTCGCCGCTGAGGAGCGGCTGGCGTCGGCGCGTCGCACGCATGCCGCGTCGGCGGATGCGGTCGCGGCGGCATCGTCCCGGCTGCAGTCGGCGCAGAGCGCGCTCCGCTCCGCGCAGGAAGCGACCACGGCGGCGACGGTCGCGGCCTCTGGTGGCATGCGTCAGATGCTGTCGAACTTCCGCGCGGGTGCGTCCAACGCGAACGCTGCACGCTCGGCGTTCACGGGCGTCGCAGGCTCGGTCGGTGGCCTGGCCCGCGCCGTTTCGGACGTGTCCGGACTGACCGCTCTCGGCCGGATGGCTCGGCTCACTGCTCAGCGCGTGTCGACGTCGTTCACGTCCCTCGCGACGATGGTCGGCGGATCGCTCGCGCGCGCCTGGACTTCGGCTGGCCGTTGGCTGTCGGGTATCGGGTCGAGCGTGGGCACGGCTCTCGCTCCGGTGGGGCGCGTTCTCGCGAACGTCGGCCGCACGATCGCGACACCGTTCGTGCAGCTCGGCGGCAAGGTCGCGGGCTGGATGCAGCCTGTCACGTCGCAGGTGTCCGGTCTGTTCTCGAAGGCTGCGGCCTCGGCGGGCCCGGCGCTCTCCCGGATCGCGTCGAGCATCCGCGGCATCGCTGGCCCGGTCGGCGCGGCGGCGACGTCCGCGTTCCGGACGGTCGTCGATGCTGCGCAGCGTGCAGGGTCGGCGGCGGGGCAGGCTCTCGGCAACGGGATCAAGTCTGTCGCCACAGCCGGTGTCACCGTCGCGGCGGCCGGAATCGGCGTCGCGCTCGGCAAGGGGTTCTCGCGGCTCACGTCGATCGACACCGCGCGCGCGAAGCTGACCGGCCTCGGGAACGACGCCGGCTCGGTGAAGACGATCATGGACGACGCTCTGACGTCGGTCCGTGGCACGAGCTTCGGTCTGGGCGAGGCGGCTACGGTCGCCGCGTCCGCTGTCGCCGCGGGCATTGCTCCCGGGCAGGCACTCCAAGGCCACCTCAAGCGGATCGCGAACAACGCGTCCGCAGCGGGTATGTCCATGGAGGAGATGGGCTCCATCTTCAACAAGGCGGCCACGCAGGCGAACGGCGTCCAGAACGACGTCATCGGCCAGCTCGCCGACAAGGGCATCCCGATTTACCAGGCCCTCGCGGACCAGCTCGGCGTCACTGCCGGCGAGGTCTTCAAGATGGCCTCCGAAGGCAAGATCGACTTCGAGACGTTCTCGGCAGCTGCGACCGCGGCCGCCGGCACCGTCGCGGAGGAGATGGGTCGCACGGTCCCCGGCGCGGCGAAGAACTTCTTCGCCTCGATGGGGCGTATCGGTGCGAACGCGCTCGAGCCGCTCTACGGCAAGATCGCTCCGCTGATCCAGGCCGCGACGTCGGCGCTTGGTCCCATCGAGGAGAAGGCGAAGTCCTTCGGCAACGTGCTGCTGAAGGTGCTCGGTCCCGCTATGGACTGGGTCACCGGAATGCTCAACCGGATCGGCGAGGGCGCGTCTCTCGCTGAGTTCGGGCTCGGCGGGCTGTCGGGGATCATCGGGCCGCTCGTGGGCGCGTTCACCGCTCTCGGTGCTGGCGGGCTCGGCGGTCTGCTGTCGCGCATCCCGATGCTGTCGTCGCTGCTGCCAGGTCTGACCGGTGCGCTCGGCTTGCTCGGCGGGCCGCTGGGGATCGCGGCCGCCGCGTTCGCTGGGCTCGCACTGTCGGGCGGCGACATCGGCGGGCTCATTACTGGGCTGACCGGTGTGTTCGAGTCCGTGGTCGCCGCACTGCCGGGCGTGGTTTCGCAGGTCGTCACGTTCGTGCCGCAGCTGGTGTCCTCGATCCTGTCGCAGATCCCGGCGCTGCTGAGTGCAGGCGTCGAGATCGTCGGCGCGCTCGTGTCGGGACTCGTGACAGCGATCCCGGCGATCGCGTCGGGTGCGGTCGCGCTGGTGCAGGGGCTGATCACCGCGATCGTCGCTGCGCTCCCGATGATCATCTCCGGAGCGATCGCTCTGGTATCCGCGCTGATCTCCGGGATCGTGGCTGTTCTGCCCTTGCTGGTTACTGCGGCAGTACAGCTCGTGTCCGCTCTGCTGACGGCGATCGTGGGCGCTCTGCCGATGATCATCGAAGGCGGCATCCAGCTACTGATGTCCCTGGTCACGGGGATCATCGGGGCGCTGCCGATGCTGCTCGAGGCGGCGCTTCAGCTCGTGATGGGGCTGCTCGGCGCGATCATCGAGAATCTGCCGCGGCTGATCGAGGCGGGCATTCAGCTGCTGCTGTCGCTGATCACGGGTCTCGTGAACGCGCTGCCTCAGCTCATCACGGCCGCGATCAATCTCGTGCTGCAGCTCGTCGCCGGGCTGCTCAAGATGCTTCCGCGGCTGATCGAGGCGGGTATCAAGCTCGTCGTGTCGCTGATCACCGGACTCGTCAAGGCGATCCCGCAGATCATCGCGATGCTCCCTCAGATCATCTCGGCGATCTGGGACGGCCTGATAGGCGTCGACTGGTGGGACCTCGGCGTGCAGATCGTGATGGGCATCATCAACGGGCTCGGGTCGATGGTCGGCGCGATCGTCGATGCCGTCGTGGATCTCGCGGGCGCTGCGTTCGATGGGTTCAAGTCCTTCTTCGGGATCAAGTCGCCCGCGCGGCGGATGATCCAGCCCGGTCGTGACGTCGTGCGCGGTGCCGTGGTCGGTGTCGAGGACGAGGGTCCGGCGTTCGGTGACTCGCTGGTCGAGATGGCGAAGAACGCAACGTCTCGCGCGCAGCAGGCGATGGGGTCCGTGTCAGCGACGGTCGCCGGTGCAGTGTCCGCTCAGCGCGGCACGGCAGCCGGGGACAGCTCGGGCACAGACCAGGGCGGCGGCGAAGGCGACACGTTCCAGTTCTTCGGCGTGACGACCGACACGGCCGCCGAGGAGATCGGTTCGGTCATCGAGAAGAAGAAGCGCCGCCGGGTCAACCGGTCCGGTGCGCTGCGAGCGGCGGGGGTGCGATGATCAGTCGGCTGATTCTGTCCGGTCCGGGTCAGGCACCCTCGCCGGTCCCCACGAATCAGTGGGTCGGCCTGCAGCTCACGTGGGAAGGTCCGGACGGAACCGTATGGAACCTCAACGATAAGGACGCCGGGATTCTCCTCGATCGCCGCGGCATCGAGGGTCTCCACTTCCCGAAGATAACGAAGTTCAAGTCGCGGTCGCGGGCGGTGCCTGGCGCTCGTCGGCGTGGGTGGCGCGCTGAGGAGCGCGACGTGTTCTGGCCGGTCTATCTGTGGGCCGACTCGACTGCGGAGTGGCTCGACCGGCAAGACGCGTTCTTCTCGTCGATCCACCCGGACCGGCCGGGTATCTGGCGGGTGAAGGCGCGGGAGACGCGCGAGCTCGCGCTCACCGGTGTCTTCGACGACGCCCACGTGTACGAGGTGGATCCTGCGCAGCGCGGGTGGGGCCGGTACGGGGTGACGTTGGAAGCGGACCAGCCGTTCTGGCAGGGCCCGCTGATCACGCGTGGCCCGTGGCGGGCGCCGGATCCGCAGCCGTTCTTCCCCGGGCCGCCGTTCACGATCTCGGCGGGTTCCGCGTTCGGGTCGGCGACGGTCCCGAATCCGGGGGACGTGCCGGCGCACGGTGTCTGGTGGGTCGGTGGCCCGCTCGAAGGTGTGTCCCTCGGCGTCGGTGATGCGGTGGTGACGGTGCCGTTCGACGTGCCTGCAGGTCAGATGCTTCGGATCGACACTGACCCGCGGCGGCCGACAGCGACGCTCGGCGCCGCGATCGACCCGTCGAAGCCGGAATCGGTCGCCTCGTTCTCCGGCACGAACATGACCCGTGATCTGGGGCTGCAGGCGTATGCCGCTATCCAGCCCGGCCGGTCGATGGATCTACACGTGAACGCGACGGGCACCGGCGCGGTGTCGTTCCACCTGCGGCCGCTGTACTTCCGCGCGTTCTGAGGGGGTGTCTGTGGACGGTCTACGGTTCGTGATCGCGGATGCCGCCGACGAGTACGTGCTCGAGCTGGCCGGGGTCGAGGGGGACATGCATGTCCTCGCGAACGGGATCCCGACTGCGACGTTCACGCTCGACGACGACGACCCGGCCCTTGAGCATGTGTGGGCAGATGGGTCGCGGTGCTGGGTGTTCTTCCGGGGCGAACGGTTCCGGGGGCGCATCAAGGAGGTGCCCCGCGACGACGAGACGGCGCAGATCACTGCGACGGTGGAAGGCGACTTCCGGAAGCTGTGGGATTGGCTCGGCTGGCAACGTCCGAACGCGGCCCTGAACGCGCAGAGCGTCGAGTACTGGACCGCGACGGGCACTACGGAGGCGGTGGTGAAGGCGGCGCTGACGGCGAACTTCACCCGGCTCGGCGTGCCGTGGACCTGCGCGCCGAACCTGAACCGTGGCCTTCCCGGGCAGCGGCTAGAGCTGCGGATGCATCCGCTGGCAGACAAGATCATCCCGCTGCTGGACGCGGCCGGTCTGGTGCTGACCCTCGACTATGTCGACGGGGGAGTGGTCGTGGATGTGCGGGAGCCTGAGACGGTCCCCGGTGTGTTCACGTTGGACTCGGGTGTCCCTGATCGGTTCACGTACAACCGGACCTCACCGACAGCGACCCGCGCGGTCGTCGGCGGCCGCGGCGAGGGAGTGGCCCGCGAGTTCAAGCAGGTCATCGACGGCGCGCGTGAGGCGGCGTGGAGCGACATCATCGAGGCGTTCGTCGATGCGCGGAACACCGACGTCGGCGCGAACATCGCCGTCGAGGCGCAGCAGGCCGTCGACGAGGGCGGGGCGATGGTCGGCCTGGCGACCGAGCTTGTCGAGACGGAGACGTTCGAGTACGTCACGACCTACGTCGAGGGCGATGTCGTGCAGGTGTCCTTCGGCCCCGTGGAGGGGACGTTCCCGATCACCGGGGTTTCGGTGACGGACACCGCAGAGGACGGCGTCGTGGTGACGTCGCAGATCGGCGCGGCGGATGTCGCGGCTGACACAGATGTGCAGTTGGCTCATGCGCTCGCCCGGCTTGCCCGCGGTGTGCGCGACGAAGGAAGGCGGTAGTCGTGGCGATCACTCAGAGCTGGGGGTACGCGGGCGACGTCAACGCTCCGGAGTGGGCCCAGATCATCCCGTTCGCGGCCGGGACTCAGTACGGCGTGAAGGACTTCGCATCCTGGCGGCCCACGATCGGTGGGCCCGGCGACCGGGCGGTCACGCTCGCCGCCGGCATCGGGTGGGGCTATGGCGTCATGGCGGTGAACGACGCCCCGGTGACGTTGAACCTCGCCGCCGGTGACCGGTGGGACCTGATCGTCGCGCGCCGCGTGTGGGCAGCTGGTGAGACGACGTTCGAGGTGGTGCAGGGTGGCGCGTCGAAGGCGCTCCCGGGCCGCCTGAACGCACCCGGCACGGAGGACGAACAGCCGGTCGCGTTGGCACGGGTGCAGGGCGCCGTGGTGACCGAGCTCGTCGACCTGCGGTGCGTGCCCGGCGACGCCGGCATGCTCGCGTTCGACGATCTCGCGCTGCAGTACCTGACCCGGCCTGGAACGCAGGTGCGCATCGGCGGCAAGGAATGGTCGCTGGTGCTGAACACCCTCGGCAATGCCGTGTGGGAACAGACCGGCGCCGGCGCGGCGCGGCCATTCGCGACCGCGGCAGGGCGGGTGAACACGGCGGTCTCGGCGCTGACGACGGTCACGTTCCCGCCGGGCCGGTTCACCGCCCCGCCGATCGTGACCGCGTCCGGCGGCCGGCAGTCGCAGGTCGGCATCGCGCGCGTCGTCAACGTCACCGCCTCGAGCTTCCAGATCGCGCTCTGGTCGATCGGCAGTGTGCGCATCGCTGGCGTGGAAGTCGAGTGGCAGGCGATCCAGATGACACCGACGAACGGGATCGGGTGACGGAGACCGCCATGCTTCCGATCCCGTTCAGCAATCCGTACACCTACCCCGGGCACTCGGGCGTCGACTTCCCCCAGCCGAGGGGCACGCCCTTCCGCGCGTCCGGTCCGGGCATTGTCACGTCGATCGATTACGGGGCCCGGCCGGGGCACACCGTGTGGGTGCGGTACGACAATGGCCAGCTCGTCGGCTACTGCCACATGGACCGCCCCACCACGCACGTTCGCGTCGGTGACCGCGTCACCGAGGGCACGGTCCTCGGCTTGGTCGGTTCCCTCGGCCTGGCGAGCACGGGACCGCACCTGCACGTCGAGGTCGCCGGTCACGCCACGACCGCCGGGTTCTGGCGGTTCTTCACCGCCTCACGGGTGGTCGCTCAGGGGCAGAGCAGCGGAAACACCGGAAAACCGATTCAGGAGGATGACATGAGCGCTGACGCTGAGCGCATGATCGCGGAGCTGTACCAGGAGCTCCTGCCCGGTAAGGCCGGCGTGAAGTCGCAGGGGTCCGTGAACAAGGTGATCACGGACACGCTCGCCGCTGTGCGGAAGGTGCCGACGGTCAAGGGCGTGGCGGCGGCTGTATGGGCGACTGTGGTCAAGCGTGGGGGTGGCAACGTCAGCGCTCTGCAGGAGCTCGCCGACGCGAAGACCAACGCGATCGCAGCGGCGCAGGGTATTACCGCGCAACAGGTGTCGACGATCGCGGACGCCATCGCGAAGCAGGTGGGCACGTCGCTGAAGGTGGACGCCGCTGCCATAGCGAAGGCCGTGAACGACGACGCCGCGCGACGAATGACGAGCTGATGCGTGCGCTGTGGCGGGCGTCGATCTGGGCGCCGGGTGCCATCCCCGCATCGGAATGGAAGTACCGCCACCTGAAGAGGGTGTGGCTACCGGTCTACGACATCATCGCGATCTGGGCCGGCTGTCTGGCATTCACGATCGGTTCTCGACTGCTCTACCAGATGTTCGACGCGGCTCTTGTCGACGTCGTGGGGGTGGTCTACGCGATCGTCGCGACGGTGTGCCTCTTGGGCGTGGCATTCCCTCGCCTGTGGGCAGTGGAGATCGCCGGGAAGGTGTTCCTCGTCGGCTTGATCGTCGGTTACATCGCTGCGATTGCTCTCTATTCACGTGTCCCGCCCGGGGAGCCGCCGGCGTGGTTCGTCGTGGCTATGCTCTCGGGTCTTCTGCCGATGCCGTTGTTCCGGCTCGGGCTGCTCGGCGAGGAAGAGGTCATTCGCCGCCTGAAGCGACGGACGCGGGAGCGTGCGACGTGAGCCCTGAGATCACCATCGCCGGGTTCGTTCTCATCGGGTCGTTGGTCGGGTCGATCGCTGCGTTGGTCGGAGTGCTTCTGCGCGTGCGCTCGGATCGCGCGACGTCGTCAGAGTCGGCCATCCAGGCGGACCTCGCCGCGCGTTTCGATGACGCGTCGGACCTGACCAAGTACATCGACGAACGGGTCGAGCAGAAGGTCAAGCCGATCCGTGACGAGCTCGCGAAGGTGAAGCGCGAATCCCACGAAATACAGGACGCGTTCCGCACGTGGGTGTCGGCCGTGTGGCTGTGGCACCAGCGCGGGCGTCTCGGCGAGCTGCCTATGCCGCCGGCAGAAATCCTTTCCCGTCTCGGGCTCGCTCACTTCGTCGATGAGTGGCCGACCGAGCAACCCCGCAACTGACCTAGGAGGTCTTTCATGCACGCTCTCATCCGTTGGTTCACGCCGGATCGTCGCCAGGCGATCCAGGTGTTCTTCGGCGCGCTCGCGCCCCTCGCGATCCTGTTCGGCTTCGGCACCGAGGGCGTCTGGGAGCAGTCGCTGATCATCCTCGGCGCGGTGCTGCAGTTCATCTCGTCGGCTCTGTCGGTGATCAACCTGCGCGGCGCGGCGAACATCTGGACGGTGCTGCGCGGCGCGATCTACACGCTCGCCGCGACGGTGTCCCCGGCGCTCGTGCTTCTCGGCTTCTACGATGCCGCGCTGAACGCGACCATCCTGCTCGCGCTGTCGCTCGCGCTCGGTGCGCTGTCGAACCTGCTCGCGATCTTCACTGGCAAGCAGCAGCAACTCGACGACGCGCTGGGCATCGAGCGGTCGCTCGATCGCACCTGGCGATAACTGACCACCCACGACCTGACCGGAGGCGTCATGGCGCTCGTCGACTTCTTCCCCTCGTCCGCTGCCGTCGACCCGACGTCGATGACGCTGCTGCAAAACGCGGCCGCTCAGATTTACGACATCTCGGACACGTCGTTCACGACGCCGCTCGAGCTCGTCGATCTGCAGGGCGTCCCGATGGGCACAACCATCACGGCATCGACGCAGGGCTTCTATCCGCAGTTCCAGGCGCACGGTCACATCCAGGTGATCGCGAAGTCGGGAAACCATCAGACGCCGCTGATCAGCCTGCTCGGGCTGGTGCTGTCGGTGGTCCCCGATCCGTCCGACGCAGAAGGGAAATACCTCGGCGTCGTGGGAGGCTCGTACACCCTCGTCGATGGAACAGAGTCCGCTGTCCCCAACCTGTCCGAAGGCACGCCGGGATACGCGCTGGTCATCAACGATGAGGGGACAGGGCTGCAGTTCGCACCGGTGACGGGCGGCCCGGGCGGGCCGATCTCCTGGGAGCAGGTGCGCGACAAGCCGGCGCTCGCATCAGCGGATCACACGCAACTGATCTCGACGCTGCGAAATGGCAACGCCGCTCTCGCCTCGTTCGTGCTTGATGCGTTGAGCGCTCCCACGGCTCAGCAGTTTCGAGAGCGTATCGGAGCTGGCGCCCCGGTGGCGGGCTTTCCCGGCTTCGGGACAACAGCGGGGACCGCTATGCGTGGCGACAAGTCATTTGCCGCGAATGAGATCACGTTCACCCCTGCACAGGACTCGCCCCTCGCGGGCGTATCCACGGTCGCTGGTGCGCTCGAACGCGCAGCGACGATCGGCGCCGGGTCGGGCGATTCGGGCGTGCTCTACGTGGACTTCAGGTCTGGGCAGTTCGAGCAACCGCCCACGGCGAAGCCCGCAGGGAAGCGGGAGGTCATCTTCCGCGGCCCCGTCCTGCCGACGAATGGAAATGTCGCCGGCGGCGTCCACCCGATGCCGTGGATGGGTTTGAGTGCTTCGCAGATCCCCACGTACTACGAATGGTGGCCGTTCGCATGAGTGTTCCCGTTCGCGGCATCCCGTATTACCTGGATCACACGATTCCTGCGTGGCGATACCCGGGGCTTCCGGATCTGTCCGCGCGCGACGCGTCGATCCCAGTCTGGCCCGCTCTCCCGGATCTGCCGCAGGTCAAGTTTGAGCAGCTCTACGTCGCCGGTGACACCTTCCAGGGTGCGCTGAACCGGATGACCGCGGACCGGCAAGTGGTTCTCCCTGACGGGTTCGATATGGACATCCAGGGGTTCCCCGTCGCGAATGACAGCTTCGGGTTCTACTCGAACCGGTTGCTGGGCATCATCGCATCCGATCCCAGCCAGGCGAGGATCCGGCTCGCGCCGCAGTCATCCACCCAAGCGCAGCGTGACCGGATCCCCCCCCAGGGATCGGGCGGCTCGAACCCGCTCACGATCGGCCGGATCGGTAACGGCCCCACCAAGCAGCTGCGAATGGTCGCTGCGGGGTTCACGCTCGAAGGGACGCGGCAGCTGCCGTTGGAGATCAACGAAGGCCGACCGCACAACTTCAGCGGCCTGATCTCCTACATGCTGGTCGATTCCATCTTCCAGAACATCAAGCTCATCGGGGCCTCTGCTGGCACGTGGAATTCGCCTCCAGGCGAGACCTTCGCATTCAACGACTACAAGGGGCAGCGGAACATCTACCGCGGCATCGAAGTCGACGGCGTCACACGTGACGGCTACATCATGGGCGGCTCGCCGTTCGGTGGGAACAACTCGCTCGACATCCTGCTGGAGGACTGCAACTTCCACGGCTCATTCGTGTCGTCGCTGACGTTCTCTTTCGCCGGCACTCACACCAACCCTGGGGCGATTACCCAGGGGGTGACGACACGGCGGTGCCGGATCGTTGACAACGCGAACACGGTCAACGCCGCGGGGAAACGGTTCGGGATCATCAACCACGAGAACGTCGGCGGTCGCATCCGCCACGAGTACACCTACATGCGGATGCGAAACCTTTTCAACTGGAACAGCGGTCACATCTCGTTCGCGAACTACCTCGCTGACAATCCCGACATCGTGATCCTCGAGCCGGACTGGGGATATCAGTCTGCGCCGAAGAACAACGGGTGCTTCACCGTCTCGATG
Organism: Microbacterium sp. Y547; assembly: GCF_057669785.1. Taxonomy (NCBI): domain Bacteria; kingdom Bacillati; phylum Actinomycetota; class Actinomycetes; order Micrococcales; family Microbacteriaceae; genus Microbacterium; species Microbacterium sp. Y547. Next base: position 343,249 of record NZ_JBYHFN010000002.1, on the reverse strand, counting down.
GGCGCGACGTACGTTGACCAGCCCAACAAGCAGGTCACCCCGCCGAAGGTCATCAAGAACGGCCGCGAGCTGATCCCGTTCCACATCTATGGCAACCCCTCCAGCAACCTCACCATCCGCCCCGACGAGTACTTCGTCGTCGTCCACTAGGAGCCCCGCATGACGCTTCGCCAGTTCCCGCTGACCGGCCCCGCCGGCTCTCCCGCCACGACCGCTGACACCGGTGCGAGCTACCAGAACGTCGGCGGGGCCGGCTCGATCACGTTCGACGCTGCTATGGGCACCCGCTACCAGACCGTCGCCGCGCAGCCGTGCATTCAGGACTACCAGTTCGCGGCGCCCGCGATGGTCGGGCAGTTCAGCGACGAGATCACGATGCCCGCCACGCGACCCGGATCCGGGTATGTGACGGTCGGCTCGCTGCGTTCAGGGACGTCGACCAGCGGTGCACGTGTCCTCGGGCTCGGGTACACGTCCGCCGGGAAGCTGATCTCCGTCGACAACGGTGGCGCGCTGCGCGAGATCTCCTCCGGGGCGCTCGCGGACGGTACTCGCTATCGGGTCTCGATCGAGTTCTCCGTGACGGACGGCGACTACACCGCGAAGGTGTATGCAGTCGGCGGGACGACCCCCCTGTATTCGTCGACGATCATCAACGCGAGTCTCGGCGCCGCGCCGGTGACGATGTTCCGCGCGGGTGACAGCCCAGCAGCTACCTACGTGTACGGGCACAAGTACCTGCAGATCAACGACGGGGTCGGTCCTGAGATCCCCGCGTACGTTCCCGTGAACGTGCCACCCACCGTCAACGCGGGTGCCGACCAGAACCTGCCGTCGGGAGGGGTGACGAACCTCGTCGCGACCGCATCGGACGCTGATGGGGCGATCGCGACAGTCGCGTGGACGTGGGACTATGCCTCGTCCGGATCGCCGTCGTTCGGGTCACCCTCTGCGCTGTCGACGACCGCGACCGTGCCCACAACCCCCGGGTTGTATGTCGCGCGCTGCACCGTGACAGACAGTAGCGGTGCGGTCGCCTTCGACACGGTGGAGATCCGCGTGCTCCTCGCAGGTAGCGCGGAAATGCTGCCTCTCCCGGCGAACGGGGTCGGCGCCGCTGGATGGGCGATCGTGGGCGGGTCTGCGACCGAAGGCGCGGCGATGGCTGACGACAGCGATGCCTCGTTCGTGCAGTCCCCGCCAGTCACGACGACACCGGCGCCGAGGCGGTGGGCGTTCGTCCCTTCCAGCGACAAGGTCGGTCCGGTCTTCACCCCGCGGCTCAGCATGAGCGCCGGGGTCGGGAACTGGAAGCTCCGCATCTATGACAGCGCTACCGGCGGAAGCCCACGACAGGAGTTCACCGTCAACGGCGTGGACAGTACGCCGCGGAACTATCCGCAGAACATCACGGCACCGATCACGAGCGACAACTGGAAGCGGATGTGGTTCGAAGCTGAGGTGGTGACTCCCTGATGGCAGACGGTCGCATCCACAAGGTCGGGCTGTCCGAGGTCGTCGCCACGTTTGGACGCGTCCACCGGATGGGGGTGTCCGGGGAGACGATCGAGTCGGCGTTCGGCCGCATCCACAAGATCGGTCTCACCGGTGACGCGAGCGTCGCGGTCACGCCGCCACCGAAACAGGACAACGTGATCCCCGCGACGGTGGTCACACTGGGAGCCGAGCTGTCAGGGGGACTGGCGTCGGGGCCGTTGGCGATCCTCAATGCACGGCTCGCGGAAGCGGGCACGCGCGCTGTCCCGCTCGCGTTCGCCGGGTCATCGACCACGCAGGGCACGGGGGCGTCATCGGCCGCAAACCGCTATGTGAACCGGGTCATCGCGGCCCTGCGGCTACTGCATCCCAACGGGGGCGCGGAGTCCGCGGTTCAGGCGAACGCAGACGCCAACTTCACGACCATCACGACCACGAAGGGGATCCACGGATACAACCTCGGTCAAGGTGGCGCGACGGCGGCGAACTTCTTCACCCCCGATGAGCGCACCCGCGTTGCGGCGCTGAACCCTGCGGCGGTGTTCATCATGATCGGGTCGAACGACTACTCGTTCAACGTCCCGCCGGCGACGTACCGCACCAATCTGCAGTCGGTCATCAGCGATCTCCGGGCGAAAGCGCCGAACACGATCGTCGTGCTCATCCACTCGTACCAGCGAATGGACGTCGTCGGCACCTACGCGTGGCACCTGTACCGTGATGTGCTCATCGAGCTCGCCGCAGCGAGCCCGACGAACACCGTGTTCCTCGACGTCGCACCGGAGTTCGAGGCGCGGGGTGTTCCCGGCGCCGACCCCGACAACCTCATCGGAGCGGACAACATCCACGCGACGGATGCTGGTTATGCGTTGCTGACGAGCCTGGTCGTGGAGGACATCACTGCGGTGCCGTCCGGGTCTGCGGACTCGTGGCTGTGGCGTCAGCTCAGCGGGCCCACGGTGAGCCTCATCGGGGAGGGTGCGACGATGACGTTCGTCGCACCGTCAGCGCTCCCACCCGTGGGCGCCACGGTCGTCATCGGTGTCCGTGCCGTCGTCGGCGGAACGGTATCGCCCGAGCAGTCGGTGACTGTCAATGTGCTCCCGCAGAGGCGTTTCTACCTAGACGGCACCGTCATGCGAGGCCGGCCACCCAACCAGCTCATCGGTGTATGAACGAAAATCGGCCCTCCTAGCTTCGGCTGGGAGGGCCGATTTTCGTGATGCGATGAGATCTGCCAGCCCTAAGCGCCTGCATCTCGCTGGATCCAACGCCGGGGGCTATACCAAGCGGGGCTTGGTGGAGCTGCTGGGTAGTGGACTCCAGCCCAGGTCGCCGAAACCTCGGCAGCCACATAGTCGTCGGGCTTCGGGAGGTAGGTCGGGGCGTTCAGGCCGTGCGCGCTGTAATAGTTCTGGGCCCAGACCCCAATGTCCAGCGTCGGCACGTTCCCGGGAAAATCGGTCGACCAAGCGGTGCCGCCTGGGCCCGTCCACCTCAGTTCGGCGCGCGCTGCGATCGCCTCCCTGCTGAAGGGCCAGTTGTCGTCGCTCGTGGGATCCTCCCAGGAGCCTGTCCACCTGTGAGTCTCTCCTGGCGCTAGGTACGGGACCTGCGGCGTCGAGCCGAGAATGAGTCGCTTCTCGGTGTCACCCACAGTCACGACATCGATTACTCCGAGACCGCGGATAGCGGAGCCGCTGTTGTTCGCGACCACCAGATACCCCAGCGTTTTGTGTCTCCCGTCGTATTCAACGTGCCAGACGATGTTCCCCGCATCGACCGCCCACTGCAGCATGCGCTCGCGGACTTGCCGAGCTCTATCATCCTGAGTGCGTCTATTGGCGCGAAGAGATCCCGCGACGGCAATCCAGATGGCTGCTGTCGTAGAGGCCACGGCGACCATGACACCAGCCGCTGGTAGCCCGGCCTCTATCCACCACTCGTACGTGAACATCGCCGCGGGATCGATGATGACGTCGACGGGCAAGACCGGAGCGGGCGACGGTGCGTTCACAACCTCAGTGTCGCGCATCGACGAGGGGCACGCGCGGTCAGTACAACATCGCGTGTGTGAGAGCGGCCGCCATGAGCGAGAACTCGCGTGCATCGCGGCGTGCGAAACGCACCCGGATGAGCTCGCCGTCGACACGAAATCGGAACAGGCCGCGGCCGAGCAGCAGCGGCCCGATGGCGTCGCTGTCAGTCACCGCCTCGACCGGGACGGCGCGGGCGACGGTCGCTGTGCGGATCGTGACGGTGTCGCCGTCGAACACTACGCTTCCGTGCTTCGAGACAGCAGTCAGAACGTAAGGCTGCTGAGTAGAATCCACGACAGCCCTCCAATCGGTTAGGTCGATCTGGTGGGTTAGGCCCCTCGTGTGCGCTTGCCGGCGCGCACGAGGGCCGTTCTCGTCTCTAGAGAGAACCGCGGGGCTTGTGATACATCTGCGCGGGCTAGTCGACCGGGAGCGTGGCTGGTAGGAACGCCGAGATGACCCAGTCGCCCGTCCGCCCAGCATCCGACCGGAAGTGTTCGGCCGTCGCGTCGCGCTCGTCGACGCGTGGCTAATAGGGTCGCCGGTGGCCCGACTCCCGGGCGACGGATCCGCCTACGCGACGCGACCGGGGAATCTCCTCGAAGCTATAGCGCCTCGGGCGGGGTGATCGCCCTCGAGTCAGGTTCTGACATGACGACGAGCCCGTGCGCGCTGCGTGCGCTTTTCATGAGCTGATCCACCCATGTCATGTTCAATGCGGGTTCGCGGGAACCGTAGAAGTGAAACGCGATGGGGATCGACGAATGGATCCAGAACCACCGGCCGCCGAGGTCGGTGGTTTCCAGCTTCATCATGAACGATTCACCTCGTCGCATCTTGTTCATGATGACAAGGCGGAGGTGCGCGAGCGTCCGATCATCGACCTCGATGGGCCGGGCGCTCGAGCCATAGGAGAGAAGCCCCATGGTGGGGAGACTAGCTTCTTGTTCACCAGTTTCTCCACCATGTCGATGTAATGCCCACCCTGGTGGGGGAACGCGTGCGGGGCCGTGGCTCGGTCAGAGGCGGCGGGGTGCTGCTGATACATCACAGCTGCTCGAGATGAGGCGTGAGGGTTCGTGCGGTACTCACGCGAACCATTCCGGTTTGATGACGTCGACGCCGCACTGTTCGATCTCTGTCGCGGTCGCCCCGGATGCGAGTGCCGCGGTCACTGCCGCGTCGAGGGCCTTGTCGAGGTGCTCGAGGGCTGTGTCGACAGTCCCGGCGGCTGTCGGCGTCCAGGGGCGTGGGTCCGCGTCGTATGCGGCATCCATCGCACGGCGTGCGTCGACGAGTCGGGTGATCACGTCGACCAGGTGCATGCGGTCACGTTACCGGTCGGGGTGAAACGCGTGGTTGCCGGTGTTCGCGCGGCGGCGCCCTTCCGCAACCCAGCGTTCGGTGTCGGGGAGGGTGAGGAGTGCGGCCGCGAGAGGGTGCGTGTGTTCGCTGTCGTAGAACCCTGCCCAGAGGCCGGCTTCTTTCGCGAGGATGGCTGCCCGGTCGCCTGCGGTCTGGCGTAGTTCGTCGATCACGGGGCCCGGGTCGGTCGTGTATCTGTTGCGGGACATGATCGAGGAGAGCGTCACACCGAGAGCGACGTCGGGGTGGAGTGGACCGCTGGACATTGGTGTCCTTCCTCCGGCCGAGAGAGCATCCAGGTTACGCGCCCACCACCGACATCAGAGCGCCCCACCCCACCCCTGCCCTGCGCGACGTCTGCCCACACGTTGCCCGCTGACGGCGTGATATCGGGGTCACCGCGCCGCCGGGTCACGCGACACGATGCCGCCAGTTCTCGGTCGGTGGTCGCCCGGACCGTGCCGGGATCTCTCGATGCTGCAGGGACACGATCGCTTCGCGGCGGAGGCGGTCGCTGACGCGCGTGTATATCTGTGTGGTCGCGACGGACTCGTGCATCATCAGTTCGGCGATGACACGGATGTCGACACCAGCGTCGACGAGGTCGGTTCCGAACGCGTGGCGCAGCGAGTGCGGGGTGAGTCCGGGGTCGAGGATCCCGGCGCGCTGCTTCGCTTTCGTGATCAGGTCGGTCACGGACGACGGCCGAATGTGACCCTCTCCGCGCCTGGCGGGGAACCACCAGGAGTCGGCCGGCATTGTGTGGGCGAGCTCGCTGATCACGGGGTGCAGCGGGAGGGTGCGATCCTTGCCGCCCTTCCCGCGGGTGCGAATGGTGCCGGTGAGCTGGTCGATGTCGTGGCCGTGGACGGCGGCGATCGATGACACCCGGAACCCCTGGTACGCGCCGAGGAGGATCATCGCCCGGGTGCGGGTGTATGCGCCGCTGGTGAGCATCGCGGTGACCTGCTCGGCGGTGAACGGTCGCGGTTCGCCTTTCGGCGCGATGACCTTCGGTAGCCGCAGTGCGGGGTTGTCGTCGCGGAGACCTTCGGCGTGGAGGAAGGTGAAGAACGCGATGATCGCGCCCCGCTCGGTGCGCATGGTGCCAGCCGTGACGGTCTCGCGGGCGAAGTGCCGGCGGAGGGTGAAAACGTCCAAGTCGGTCAGGCCATCGGCACGGTTCGCGAGTGATGTCAGGATGCTGCGTCGGTTACGGATCGTTGTCGCGGCCAGTCGTTGTGCGCGCTGGTAATCGGTGAAGAGTTCCAGCGCGTCGCGGTCTCTGTCATGCATGTTCTCTCCCCATCTCATCGTTGAGCTTCTGTACCGACGCTATGGATGCAAACGAATGGGTTTCGAGAACCAACGCGCACAAGACCAGGGGGACAATATTGCGGCGAATAGTCAAAGAGGGAACCCACGGCGACGGTGTAAAAACGCGCGCGCGCTTGCACGACCTATCCACCTATTGCGCGATCGCGAAAAGCGGTGTAACCGGCGCGAGATGATCCTCGTCGAACCATGGTGCCTCCACCGTGGATGTCGTCGGTTCGATCCCGGCAGGGCCCACCGAACCATCGGGCGGTGTCGCCTGTCCCGCAGGGACGTATTCCGCGAAGAGCACCACCGGATTGCGCTCCCGCTCGCGGAGGCCGGAACGCTTTTACGGGCGGATGAGGACTTTGAGTGCTTCGCGGGAGTCCATGAGACGGTACGCCTCGGCGATCTCAGAGAGTGGCAGTTCGCGATCGAAAACCTTGCCGGGCGCGATCGTCCCGTCCAGGACCTGCGGCAAGGCGGCCTCGATGTACGCGCGGACGGTCGCCGGCCCGCCGGTCAGGGTCGCGTTCTTGCCGAACAGCGACCCGAAGCCGATGGGCGCCTCCTCGTACTGAGGGACGCCGACACGAGAGATCGTTCCGCCAGGGCGCACGATGCCGTAAGCCTGCTCGTACGCGAGCAAATGCCCGACAGCTTCGAGCACGACAGGCGCACCCTCCCCACCGGTGATCTCGAGCACCCTCTGGATACCTGTGTCGCCGCGTTCGGACACGATGTGAGTAGCGCCGAACTCGCGACCGAGGGCGGTTCGATCCTCGTGGCGTCCCATCAGGATGATCGTGTCGGCACCGAGCTGGCGGGAGGCGAGCACGGCGGATAGTCCGACGGCGCCGTCGCCGATGACGACGACGATCTTTCCTGCCCGGACTCCACCTTTGTGAGCGGCGTGGTAACCGGTGAGGTAGACGTCCGAGAGCGTCAGGAGCGACGGCATGAGCGCCTCATCCGTCCCCTCCGGGATGACAACGGCGGTGCCGTCTGCTTGGGGCACCAGAAGCTTCTCGCCCTGGCTCGCGGAGGCTGCGCCGTCGAAGAACCCGCCGTGCACGCACGACGTCGTCACGCCGTCGCGGCAGAATACGCAGGTGTTGTCGCACCAGGCGAACGGGATGATCACGGTGTCTCCGATGGAGAGGCGTTCGACATCGGCGCCGATCTGCTCCACGACGCCGATCGCCTCGTGTCCCATCCGGCGTCCTTCGGGGGTCTCGTCGAGAGAGCGGTAGGGGTGCAGGTCGGAGCCGCACACGCACGTGTAGGTCACCCGGATGATCGCGTCCGTGGGGTTCTGGACGGTGGGCTCGGGGACATCTTCAATGCGGACGTCGCCGGCCTTGTACATCACGGTTGCTCGCATGAGCGCCCCTCTCTTGTCGGTGCTGCGGTGCTTCGGTTGGAGCGATCGCGTGCTCAATGGCTGCTGTGAACCGCTCGGAAGGGTTCTTCACCGTGCGGGTTGTGGGGACGGTGCGCATGATCGTCCTTTCTCCTTCGCTCGATGGGGAATGTTCGCTGGTCGTGCACCCGCGAGAGCGATAAGCAGCGCGAGGGGGAACAGTCCCGCAGGGATGAGCCGTGCGATAGCTACAACGCGAGTGAACTCGATCAAGGCCGGACGGGGGAGTGTCTTGCGAAAGGTGTACTGACCGTGCATCCCTCACTCAGATAGACCGTCGCCGACGTCATTCCCACGCCGGTTCTGAGATGATGCGGCCATGGATGACGAGTTCGAAGAGCTGCGTTCGAGGATCGAACCGGTGCTGCGCGATCGTGACCTCGTGGCGCTGGGCGGGATGCTTGCGGAACAGGATGCCCACGAGATCGCGCGCCTGCTCGAACGCGAAGACGCCGCCGACCGCGCGGTGCTCTATCGCCTGCTGCCCCGCGCGAAGGCGCTCGAGGTCTTCGAGCTACTCGACAACGGCATCCGTGCCGAGCTCTTTCGAGGGCTCCGCGACGAAGACGTCGCGCGCGTCTTCGAAGAACTCGACCCCGATGACCGGGCGCAGCTCATCGACGAGCTCCCCGCGGGCGTCGCGCAGAAGCTCATGAGCGGACTGTCGGCGCGCGAGCGGGAGCTCACGGCCCCCATGCTCGGCTACCCGAGAGGCAGCATCGGTCGCTTCATGAGCACCGAGTACGTGCGCCTGCAGCCCCAGCTCACGGTCGGTGACGCGTTGAGCCACATCCAGCACCGCGGCCGCGACGCCGAGACCGTCTACACCCTGCCCGTCACCGACACGCAGCGGCGCGTACTCGGGGTCGTGGGTCTGCGAGATCTCGTGATGGGCCCATCCGACACGCTCATCGCCGACCTCATGACGGATGCCCGTCACGTGCACGCGAGCGACGAGGCCGAGATCGCGGCGCGTACGCTCGTCGACGCGCAACTGCTCGCCGCGCCGGTCGTCGACGGTGAAGACCGGCTCCTCGGCATCCTCACGGTCGATGACGCGGCGCGCATCCTCGAGCGGGCAGAAGACGAGGATGCCGCACGCCAAGGGGCCTCCGAACCTCTCGGTCGCCCGTACCTCACGACACCCGTGCTCGGTATCGTGCGCTCACGCGTCGTGTGGCTTCTCGCCCTCGCGGTGTCGGCGCTGCTGACGGTCGGCGTGATCGACGTCTTCGAAGCGACGCTCGAGCAGGTCGTGACGCTCGCCCTGTTCATCCCGCTGCTCACCGGCACCGCCGGGAACACGGGCGCCCAGGCGGCGACCACGGTCACGCGCGCCCTCGCCGTCGGCGAAGTGTCCACGAGAGACGTGCTCGCCGTCGCCTGGCGCGAAGTGCGGGTCGGTGCGCTGCTGGGCGGCATGCTCGGGGTGCTCGGCTTCGCGATCGCAGGTCTCGTCTTCGGTATGCCCCTCGGCCTCGTGATCGGCTCGACGCTGTTCGCGATCTGCACCCTCGCGGCCACCGTCGGGGGGATCATGCCGATGCTTGCGCGCACGCTACGTGCCGATCCCGCCGTCTTCAGCACGCCGTTCATCTCGACGTTCTGCGATGCGACGAGCCTCATCATCTACTTCGGCGTCGCAACCTGGGTGCTGCAGCTCTGACCCGCGAGGCTCCGCGCCCGGCGGGGTAGGTTTGAGGGGTGAATGCCAGCCCCGCAGACCAGCGTCGCCTCTTGGACCTCGCCGACCTCGACGTCCGCATCCGTCAGTTCGAGAACGCCCGACGCAATCCTCCGCAGGCGGCGCGCGTGAAGGAACTGCTCGCGCGTCGGCAGGAGCTGTCGCGCGAGCTCACATCGCGTCTCGGAGTGCGCGACGACGTGCGCACCGAGATCTCGCGTCTCGAGTCCGACATCGCCGTCGTCGATGCCCGTGCGGCGCGCGACGCCGAGCGGCTCGCGGCCACCTCGAACGTGAAAGAGGCGCAGGGCTTCGAGAGCGAGATGCAGTCGCTCGCTCGCCGCAAGAGCGAGCTCGAAGACGCCGAACTCGAAGCCATGGAGCGACTCGAACAAGCCGAAGCAGCCGTCGCCGAGCAGGAGGGCCTCATCGCGGCGACCAACGCCGAGGGCACTGAGCTGAGCGCCGAGGCCAAGCGCGTGGTCGCCGAGGCGACGGCAGCGCTCGAGGCTGCGACCCGCGATCGCGCGGCGGTCGCCCACGATGTTCCCGCTGACCTGCTCGCTCACTACGAACGGATCGCGACGCGCGGCGTCGGCGCGGCGCTCATGCGTGCGCGCACGTGCGAAGGGTGCCGCATGGTTCTCTCGGGCACCGATCTGCAGACGCTGCGCTCCGCCGCCGATGATGTCGTCCTCACCTGCCCCGAGTGCGGCTGCATCCTCGTGCGCACGGAGGAATCCGGTCTGTGAGCTGTGACGGGCGCTGACGCCCCCGCCTGGATCGTCGTCGGCCGCGCGGGCGACGACGTCGGAATCGTCACGCTCGACATCGAGGGAAGAGAGCTCGAGCGGCTCAGCCTCGACCGCTCCGACCTGAGCCCATGGATCACGGCTCAGGAACACCTCGGGCATCCGCGCTGGGTGTGGAGCGACACCCCGGCCTGGTACTCACCGCTCCTCGAGAACGGCGTGCGCGTCGAACGCTGTCACGACCTGCGACTGTGCCGTGCGATCCTGCGCGACAGCGAACTGGTCACGGATGCCGCTCTGCGCGCCCCGTCGGCCTGGGACGCCGCCCCGGCGCCGGTCGATGACACACCGGCGCTCTTCGACTTCGTCGATACCGCGTCATCGGCCCTGCCGGACCGGCTCGACGCGTCGCGCGACGAGCTGTTGCGCCAGCGTGCCGCGATCGCGACCTCCACCGACCCCGCGCGCCTGCGCCTGCTGACAGCTGCCGAGTCGGCCGGGGCGCTCATCGCGGTCGAGCTGCGCACCGCGGGCGTTCCGTGGGATGCAGTGGGGCACGACCGCATCCTGACGGCGGTGCTCGGCGCTCGCCCCGCGAGCGGGGGAACACCCGCGCTCGTCGTGCAGGCCGCGCAGCGGGTGCGCGACGCTCTCGGCGACCCGCACGCGAACCTCGACTCGCACCCGAAGCTGCTGCGCGCTCTTCACCGCGCCGGTGTACTCGTCACATCGACGAGTCGCTGGGAGCTGGCGGAGCACACACATCCCGTGATCGAACCGCTGCTGGAGTACAAGAAGCTCACCCGGCTACTGTCTGCCAACGGCTGGGCGTGGCTCGACGAATGGGTCACTGACGGCCGTTTCCGGCCCGTCTATGTGCCCGGGGGAGTCGTGACGGGCCGGTGGGCGTCATCGGGCGGGGGAGCATTGCAGCTGCCGCGGCAGCTACGCCCCGCGGTGCGCGCGGATCCGGGCTGGAAGCTCGTCGTGGCCGACGTCGCGCAGCTCGAGCCGCGAGTGCTCGCAGCCATGTCCCGCGACACCGCTCTGGCAGCGGCGGCGAACGGGCGCGATCTCTACGAGGGCATCGTCCAGGGTGGCGCCGTGCCGACTCGCGCCGAAGCGAAGCTCGCCGTCCTGGGCGCGATGTACGGCGCGACGACGGGGGACTCGGGCCGTCTCGTGCCGCGGCTGCGGCGCACGTACCCGCGAGCGATGGGGCTCGTCGACGCGGCGGCGGCGACGGGAGAGCAGGGCGGCGTCGTGTCGACGTGGCTCGGTCGCACGTCACCGCGGCCCTCGACGGAGTGGACCGCTGCGCAAGCGCGCGCGAGCGACACCGGTGCGTCGACCGGCGAGGAGTCGCACGCTCGCCGAGCGGCGCGCGATCGCGGGCGCTTCACGCGCAACTTCATCGTTCAGGGAACGGCGGCAGAGTGGGCGCTGGCCTGGCTCGCCGAGATTCGGCGGCGCCTCGCGGCGATGCCGTTGACGACGGATGCCGCGGCGTCACGGTCCGGCGCCGTGTTCGAGCGGGCACCGCATCTGGCCTTCTTTCTGCACGACGAGGTCATCGTGCACGCGCCCGCAGCGATGGTCGATGATGTCGCCGAAGCGGTCACGGATGCCGCAGCGGCAGCGACCCGGCACCTTTTCGGAGATTTTCCGCTGGATTTCCCGCTCGACCTGCGCATCGCCGACACGGCTGAGGAGTAAGCCCGATCAGCCGCAGGCCGTCGGTCCGATCTCGACCTGGGGCGTGGTGAGCAGCGGAGTGTGCAGCACGACGAGGTCGGCGACGTCGTCGTGCGGCATGAAGAAGTGGAAGGAGAGCCGGCTGGACTCGCCGGGGGCGAGATCGACACGCGCAGCACTCGTCGGCCGTCCGTCGTCGACGGCTGTCGCGCCGGCGTACGGCTCGCCGTCGACGAGCACGGCGCCCACCGACCCCGCCGTCGGCCCTACAGCCGCCACATTCGTCGCGATGTCCCCGGGCGCCACTCCGTAGTAGCCGCCGCCCGTGACGCTCATCGGGAGCAACGCGGCATCAGCCCGCGCGGTGCTCGTGAGGGTGACGGTGACCGCGACCTCGGTCTGTCCGTCCGCGCGGCACGAGACGACCTCGGCGGTGATCGCGGCGTCAAGGAATCCGCCCATCTTGGCGCCGGTGGCGTCGTTCAGATACACCGCGAACGCGCCGTCGCCTGCGACATCCTGTCGTGCCGCCGGGCCGCCCAGTGCGCTCGAAGCGAAGATCTCGTTCGCGTTCTCGTCGGCTTCCCACACCGCGATGCGACCCTCCTGCACCGGCACCGCCATAGCCCCGATGAGCGCGACCAGATCGACGCCCCCGCCGGCGACGCGATCGAAGACCGCGTCGGTCACCGACGCGAAGAGCGAGGTCTGCTGTTCGATCGACAGTGTGCGGTAGGCATCGAACAGGAGGGTGTCCAGGAGACCGTCAGCATCCAACTGCTCGCCTGTGGCCAGCTCGATGGGCCCCGTGACGGTGAGGAGCGCCTGCAGCACCATCGGATCGATCGAGACGACCGTATCGGGCACGCGCCCGGTCAGCTCCTGCCACCATGCCGTCGCGAGTGCGCCGGTGGTGGCGAAGTCCGCCGGCATGGACATGTTCTGGGCGAAGCGTCCGACGACGTCGGAGTAGACGGTCGTGAGGCCCTCGGGCAGGTCGATAATCGCGTCAGCCCGCGCTGCGAAGTCAGCCGACTCGGCTTGACTCACCAACGTCAGCTCTCCCTCGAGAGCGCGGATCTCGGCGAAGGACCCCGTGATGCCGCCACCCGTGCGCAACTCGGCGGGGTTCTGGATCATGACCAGGATCGTGCGTTCGCCTTCCCCGCCGAGCATCGCGGGCAGCACAGCGCTCGCTCGAGCCGCCGTGGCGATCAAGGGGGCGGCTTGACTCACGACACCGTCGAGCCGGGCGACTCCGTCGGCGACGGGCGGAAGAAGTGCGTCGGCGTCGAAGGCTCCGAGCCGGTGGGCGGCCCGGACGAACACGGCATCGGCGTCCGAGAGCACGTCGGCAGCGCTCGACAAGGCCGCGGGCGAGACGAGCGCACCGGTGTGCGGCTCGTCCAGCGAACGCGCGACTCCCGTCAGACGGGGGAGCACCTCGGCGATCGTGGCGAGCTCGCTGCCGGCGGTCCGCACGGCGACGAGATTCTGTCCCCCGAAAGGCATCCACTCGGCGGCGCGCCAAAGCGGGTCGTTCTCGAGGACGGCGATGTCGGACGCATGGTCCTCGAGCGCGACGGAGAGCTCGTCGATCCGGTCCAGGTCACCTGCCGCTGCGGCATCCTGCATCTGCTGCGCGAGCGGCATGATCTCGTCGACGGCGGACTTCGCCAGCACTGCCCGCGCGCCGACCCAGGCCAGGGCCACGATGAGAACGGCGAGGATCAGGAGGAACCACAGACGCACCCGGGGACGCCGCGTACGGCGGGTCGTCCCCGGGTGCGTCTCGGCAGTCGCCACTAAGCGCGGCGGCGGCGCTGCACGAGCATGAAGCCCACGCCGGCGAGCAGAACGACTGCACCGGCCAGCGCGATCGGAAGAACCGCGGCGTCCATTCCCGTCAGAGGAAGTGACGAAGGCGCGCCATCGGCACCGGCGGGACCGTCGGTGAGGGGCAGCGACAGGCACTCGGGGCTCTCGAGCGGGTACGACAGCGGCGTCGCGATCTCTTCTGCGCCGGCGCGAATCGTGGCGTGGATGTCACCGAGCGTCCAGGCGTACGGGCCGGTGGCGACACCGGAGCCGTCTGCGGACGCACCAGGCCACAGGACGCGGCCGTTCAGACGGTTGTCGACCAGCGTGCCGAGCGGAACATCGACGCTGTTCATGCCGTCTGTCAGGTGCAGCACGGCAGGGATGTCGGCCGCGACGCCGTCGGGATCAGACCGCAGGACGGAATAGCTGATCCACGGAACACTCTGCAGGCAGTCGCCCATGACTGTGCTGCCCGCAAGCGACGGCGCGTCAGGAGTCCCGGGCGGGTAGTCGCCGATCTCGACATTGATCTGAACCGACGGCGGCTGTACTTCGGATTCGTCGGCTGTGGCCGCGAGCGGTGTGGCGATGATGAGTGTCGCTGCGGCCATTGCAGCGAGCATGATTTTTCGCATAGTTGTTTTTGCCTCCCTGAAGACTGTACAACCGCGGCACGTTCCCAGTGCGCACCGTGGCTGGTCACACGCTAACGCTTTTCCGCACATTCTCTCGGACGTTCCGCAAATACGGGTAAAGTCGTCGCAGCGAATGGGTCGGCTGGACGGTCGCGTCGCGCACGGTTCACCGTGTAGCGCCGAGGAACGTCCGGGCTCCACAGGGCAGGGCGGTGGATAACACCCACCCGGAGTGATCCGCGAGACAGTGCCACAGAAAGCAGACCGCCTCCTGGTCCTGAGCGTGTCTCAGGACCGGGCGGTAAGGGTGAAAGGGTGGAGTAAGAGACCACCGGGTTCGCGGTGACGCGAATCGCACGGTAAACCTCGCCCGGAGCAAGGTCATACAGGGGATGATGACGCGGCCCGCCGAGTCCCCGGGTAGACCGCTAGAGCGGCACGGCAACGTGTCGCCGAGAGAGATGACCGTCCACGGGGCTCACGCCCCCGGACAGAACCCGGCGTACAGGCCGGCCCATTCGCCTCCACGCCCGCCGCTCGCCGCGGCCTCGTCAGCCCAGCGCGAGCGCGGCTGCGCCGATGATGCCCGCGTTGTTGCGGTGCACCGCAGGCACGATCGGTGTAGCGATGTCCAGCAGCGGCAAGAACGAAGCGGCGTGCTTGGACACGCCTCCGCCCACGATGAACAGGTCGGGGCTGAAGAGTGACTCGATGTAGCTGTAGTACCACTGCAGCCGGCTCGCCCACTCCTGCCAGCTCAGGTTGCCGCGCTCCATCGCCGAGTAGGCCGCGTAGGCCTCGGCGTCCTTCCCGTGCTTCGCGCGCTGCACGTGGCCCAGCTCCGAGTTCGGCACGAGCACGCCGTCGTGGATCAGCGCGCTGCCGATCCCGGTGCCGAGCGTCGTAAGGATCGTCAGCCCGTCGCGCCCCTTCGCCGCGCCGTAGCGCAGCTCTGCGACGCCGGCGACGTCGGCGTCGTTGGCGAAGTGGATCTCGCGACCGAGTCCGTCCTCGAAGAACTTCTCGGCCTCGAACCCGATCCATGCGTCGGACACATTGGCCGCCGACAGCGTGCGCCCCTTCTTCACGATCGCGGGGAACGCGATCCCGAGCGCCACACCCTGATCGCTGATCCCGAGCCGGTCGAGCACGGTGCGGACGGCGGCGAGCACGTCACCGGGTTCGGCTCCGGCGGGAGTGGCCACTTTGATGCGCTCGCTCGCGAGTGCTCCCCGATCGAGATCGACCACACCGGCCTTGATCCCGGTGCCGCCGATGTCCACGCCGACGGCCCGGGTCGCGAGTTCTGCCATACCTGCCAGCCTATCCAGCAGCATCCGTCGCATCAGTAGGATCAACCCAGGCGGATCCGTCCACACACGCCCGGGAATCCGGGCGCGACCGCCGCATGGGAGGAGTCACGGTGTCCAGCGAGAACGAGAAGTACTGGTACAACCTCACGACGGGCGAAGTGGAGAAGGGCTTCGAGTCTCCTGCGATCGACCGGGCAGGCCCTTTCGACACCGCCGAAGAGGCCGCACGGGCACCCGAAATCCTGCGTGAGCGTTCGCGCGCGTGGTCCGAGGATGAAGCCCGCGAGGACCGCTGGGGCTCCGCACAGAGCGGCTCCTCCGAGGACACCGGCAAGTGACGTTGGACAAGCAGCGCGATTTCGTCCTGCGGACGATCGAGGAGCGCGGCGTCAAGTTCGTCCGCCTGTGGTTCACCGACGTGATCGGCACCCTCAAATCGGTCGCGATCGCCCCTGCCGAGGTCGAAGGAGCCTTCACGGAAGGCCTCGGGTTCGACGGGTCGGCCATCGAAGGCCTCACTCGCTCGTACGAGTCTGATCTCTTGGCGCATCCCGATCCCTCGACATTCCAGACGTTGCCCTGGCGCGGCGAGATCGACCCCACCGGGCGGATGTTCTGCGACATCACGACTCCCGACGGCCAGCCCGCCGTCGCGGATCCTCGACACGTCCTCAAGCGGGCGCTCGCGAAGGCCGCCGATGCGGGCTTCACGTTCTACACGCACCCCGAGATCGAGTTCTACCTCCTGAAGTCCTCGTCCTTCGGCCCCGAAGGACCTGTTCCCGTCGACTCGGCGGGCTACTTCGACAACGTCCCCGGCGGCACGGCGCACGATTTCCGCCGCCGCTCGGTGCGGATGCTCGAAGATCTCGGCATCTCGGTCGAGTTCAGCCACCACGAGGGCGGTCCCGGCCAGAACGAGATCGATCTGCGCTATGCCGACGCCCTCGCGACGGCTGACAACATCATGACCTTCCGCACTGTCGTAAAAGAGGTCGCGATCGAGCAGGGCGTCTATGCAACGTTCATGCCGAAGCCCCTCGGCGGCAAGCCCGGCAGCGGCATGCACACGCACATGTCGCTGTTCGAGGGCGACCAGAACGCCTTCTACGAAGAAGGCGCGCAGTACCAGCTCTCGCAGGTGGGCCGCCAGTTCATCGCCGGCCTGCTACGGCACGCCAACGAGATCTCGGCGGTGACCAACCAGTTCGTGAACTCCTACAAGCGACTGTGGGGGGGCGACGAAGCGCCGAGCTTCATCTGCTGGGGTCACAACAACCGGTCGGCACTCGTGCGGGTGCCGATGTACAAGCCGAACAAGGGTCAGTCCTCGCGCGTCGAGTATCGCGCGCTCGATTCGGCGGCCAACCCCTACCTCGCGTACGCGCTGCTGCTCGCCGCGGGCCTCAAGGGCATCGAAGAGGGATACGACCTTCCCCCCGAGGCCGAAGACAACGTGTGGTCGCTGACGGACGCCGAGCGACGCGCGCTCGGCTACGCACCGCTGCCGCAGAGTCTCGACCACGCCCTCAGCTACATGGAGGAGTCCGAGCTCGTCGCCGAGACGCTCGGCGAGCAGGTGTTCACCTACGTGCTGCTCAACAAGCGCAAGGAGTGGCAGGAGTACCGCGCTCAGGTGACGCCGTTCGAGCTCACGAACAACCTCGAGATGCTCTGACCGGTCCCGCATGTCCGCGAGCCCACGCACATCGTCACTGACCGCTCTCGCCCGGCAGGGCTTCTCTCGGCTCGCCGAGACGGATGCGCTGCTGCGTGAGCTGCAGGAGGAGACGGGCCTCACGCGCGATGACCTCACCTCGGCGGCGTCCGTCGCCGCCGATCCGGATGCCGCGCTGGCGGCGATCGCGCGCATCGGGCGCCGTGACCCCGATTCGGTGCGCGCGCTCATCGTCGATGAGCCCGGCTGGCGTGCCCTCTGGGCCGTGGTGGGGGCTTCCACGGGTTTCGGGGACTTCTTCTTCCGGCATCCCGAAGAGATCCTCCACCTCGCCGGAGGGGCGTCCACGCTGCCGACGGCAGAAGAGCTGCGCGCCGACCTGCTCGATTCCGTGGGCGACGTCGACGGCTTCGCGTCCGACGGAGACGAGGCATCCTGGGTCGCGCTGCGCGTGCGCTATCGCCGCCAGCTCGCCCGGATCGCCGCGTTCGATCTACTCAACGACAGCCCCGTCGATGCACTCCCTGCGGTTGCGGCGACGCTGGCGGATGCCGCGGGGGCAGCGCTCGAAGCGTCGCTCTCGGTCGCCCGCACGCGGATCTCGACGGGCGTCGCCGGCGCCGGGCTGTTTCCGCGCGAGCAGGTCGCCGGGACGGCGCTCGCGATCATCGGCATGGGCAAGGCCGGGGCGCGCGAACTGAACTACGTGAGCGATGTCGACGTCATCTTCGTCGGCGGTGCCGACGACAAGACGCTCGCCGAGGCGGGGGAGAGCCGGGTCGTCGACATCGCGACGCGGCTGGCCCTGCAGACGATGCGCGGCGTCTCGGGCTCCGAGATGGAGCCGCCCCTGTGGGATGTCGATGCCAATCTGCGCCCCGAGGGCAAGCAGGGAGCGCTCGTGCGCACGCTCGACTCGCACCTGTCGTACTACGACCGCTGGGCGAAGAGCTGGGAGTTCCAGGCGCTCCTGAAGGCACGCCCGCTTGCGGGCGACGCGGCGCTCGGTCAGGCATACGTCGACGCAGTGCTGCCGAAAGTGTGGACGAGCGCGGCGCGCGAGAACTTCGTCGACAGCGTGCAGCGCATGCGCGAGCGGGTGACCGAACACATCCCGCCCGCCGAGGTTCCGTACCAGCTCAAGCTCGGGCCCGGTGGCATCCGCGATATCGAGTTCACGGTGCAGCTGCTGCAGCTCGTGCACGGGCTCGCCGACGACCGCATCCGTCAGCGCGGCACGCTGGCGGCACTGGATGCGCTCGTCGCTGAGGGGTACATCGGCCGGGCCGAGGCCGGCGCGTTCTCTCGCGACTACCGCGAGCTGCGCCTGCTCGAGCACCGTGTGCAGCTGCGCCAGCTGAGTCGCACGCACCTCATGCCCGCCGACCCCGATGACCTGCGCGTCCTGGCTCGATCGTCGGGTCTGGCCACGAGCGGTCAAGCATTGTGGAAGCGGTGGGAGGCCATCAAGCGCGAAGTGCGCGACATCCACGTGCGGCTGTTCTACCGACCTCTGCTTTCAGCGGTTGCCGCGCTGCCGGCAGACGAGCGGATGCTGCCCGACGAAGGGCGAGCACTCTCGATCTCGCAGGCGCACGACCGTCTCGCGGCGATCGGCTTCGCCGACCCCGCGAGTGCCCTGCGCCACATCACGGCGCTCACGAGCGGGCTCAGCCGCAAGGCGACGATCCAGCGCCACCTCATGCCCGTCATGATCCGCTGGTTCGCCGATGGTGTCGATCCCGACTACGGCCTGCTCGCGTTCCGACGTCTGAGCGAGCGGCTCGGGTCGACGCACTGGTTCCTGCGGATGCTGCGCGACTCCTCGGGCGCGGCTGAGCACCTCACGCACGTGCTCTCGGGCTCGCGCTACGTGGCCGACCTCATGGAGTGGATACCGGAGTCCGCCGCGTGGCTGGACGACGCCGCCCTGCTGCGGCCGCGCTCGGCAGAGGTGCTCTTCGAAGAGGCGCGGGCAATCCAGACGCGACACGGCACGATCGCCGCTGCGATGCGCGCCGTTCGTGCGCTGCGCCGCCGCGAGTTGCTTCGCATCGCAATGGGCGCCCTCCGCGCCGAGTCCGACGTCGCCGATGTCGCCGCGGCGCTCACGAACATCACCGACGTGACGATTCAGGCGACACTGCGCGCCGTCCGCCGCGAGATCGTCCCCGAAGAGGACGACGCGTTCGAGTTCGCCGTCATCGGCATGGGACGATTCGGCGGGGGCGAGCTCGGCTTCGGCTCGGACGCCGACATCCTGTACGTGTACCGCCCCAACGGCATCGACCCGCAACGTGCTCAGTCGCTGGCGGTGCGGATCGTCAATGCGCTGCGTGAGCACTCCGAGGACCACCGCATGCCGCTCGACCTCGACGCGGGCCTGCGCCCGGAGGGACGCAAGGGCCCGGTCGCGCGCTCGCTCGATTCGTA
Organism: Microbacterium sp. Y547; assembly: GCF_057669785.1. Taxonomy (NCBI): domain Bacteria; kingdom Bacillati; phylum Actinomycetota; class Actinomycetes; order Micrococcales; family Microbacteriaceae; genus Microbacterium; species Microbacterium sp. Y547. Next base: position 323,597 of record NZ_JBYHFN010000002.1, on the reverse strand, counting down.
CGCCGAGTACTACCGGCGCTGGTCCTTGTCGTGGGAGGCCCAGGCGCTCCTGCGGGCGCGCGGCGTGGCAGGGAGCCCCGCCCTGCTGGCGGACTTCATGGCATTGGCCGACGACATCCGGTATCCGGCATCCGTGGACCCGCAGGGATTGCGTGAGATCAAACGGATCAAAGCCCGCGTCGAAAGCGAACGACTGCCTCAGGGTGCCGACCCCGCGCGGCATCTCAAGCTCGGACCCGGCTCGCTCAGCGACGTCGAGTGGCTCGTGCAGCTGCTGCAGCTCGAACACGCGCATGCCGTCCCCGGCATGCGGACGACGTCGACGCTCGGGGCGCTCTCCGCGGCTCAAGAGGCCGGCTTGGTGAGCACGGTCGCCGCAGAACGGCTCACGGCCGCATGGGTCTTGGCGAGCCGCTTGCGCTCGGCGAACACCCTGCTGTCAGGCCACACGAGCGACTTGCTCCCGACCGACCGCAAGAAGCTCGACGGGATCGGTCGTCTGCTCGGCTACCCGCCGCGCGCGGCGACCGAGGTCGAAGAGGACTACCTCGGCGTGACGCGCCGGGCGCGCCGAGTGTTCGAGAAGCTCTTCTACGGCTGATCCGACGCCGTGAGCTCAGCGAGCCACGCGATCGTCGCATCGAGAGCCTGCTGCGCCTCGGGCCTGTCGAGATGGAACTGGTACTCGTGGGGGAGCGCGGGCGTGTGATCGGCCGGCCAGAACAGCTCGGTGACCTCGACGCCGGCATCCTGCAGCGCCGTGGACATGGGGATGGACTGCAGCCAGGTGAGTCCGTCTCCGTTGCCTCCGCTGATGTACGTCGGCGGAAAACCTTCCGTGACGAAGTCGATCGTCGACATCGTGGCTCCCTCATAGGTCGCCGACCAGCCCTTCGTGCCGGTGTACGCCCACAGCGAGACCTGCAGGCCCCACGCCATCAGGCCCTCGAGTTCCGCCATGGCGGGCATGTCGTACACGCCGCAGTTGAGGATGATCCCGATCAGCTGCGACGCGTCGAGCGAGGGCTCGATGCCCAGCAGGTGGGCATAGCGTTCGTTCGTCGTGAGCGTCGCGAGCTGGCTCGCGAGCTGGGCGCCGGCGGAGTCGCCGGCCAAGATGATGCGGTCGGGATCGATCCGCAGCTCGGCCGCATTCTCGTCGAGGTAGGCGAGCGCGTCGTTGAGTTGTCGCACGGCCGTGGGGTAGGTCTGCTCGGGACCGAGCCCGTAGTTCAGGCCGACGGCCGTGTAGCCCGCGTCGGCAAGGATCCGCAGGTACGGATCGACGTTCGCCGATGACCCCGAGATCCACGCGCCGCCGTGCACCCAGACGATCGTCGGCAGCGTCTCGCCCTCTTCTGCGACGGTGAACACGTCGAGCGTCGTCGTCTCATCGCCCGGCGTGCCATACGGGATGTCGAGAGTCTCATCCACCGGCCCTGCGGGCTGGTGACGTTCCATCTCGGCTGCCGCCGCCGTGCCGCCGCGCTCGAACACCGCGCGGATCAGCATCGCCGACGGCCACGGCGTGATCGCGCCGACGATGCCGATGACGACGGCGATGCCGACGATGACGGAGACGATCACCAGCACGATGCGTCGGCCCCGCCGGCGTGAATGCTTCGGGGCAGCGGCACCATCTGTCATCGTTCCTCCGGAGTCGGCTCTGGCAAGTCTGGCAGAACCGAACGCACGAAACCCGCCTCCCCGTCCGTGTCGTGCGGGGAGGCGGGTTCGTTAGCGACGATCAGACGCCGAAGTACAGCTCGAACTCGAACGGGTGCGGTCGCGCGTTGATCGGACGGATCTCGTTCTCGATCTTGTACTCGATCCACGTCTCGATCAGTTCGGGCGTGAACACGTTGCCGCGCAGCAGGAACTCGTGGTCGGCGCGCAGCGCCTCGAGCGAGTCGAGCAGCGAGTTCGGAACCTGCGGGATGTTGACGGCCTCCTCGGGGGGCAGCTCGTACAGGTCCTTATCGACGGGCTCGTGGGGCTCGATCCGGTTCAGGATGCCGTCCAGGCCGGCCATCAGCTGCGCTGCGAAGGCGAGGTACGGGTTGCCCGAAGCGTCGGGAGCGCGGAACTCGATGCGCTTGGCCTTGGGGTTGCTGCCCGTGATCGGGATGCGGACGGCAGCCGAGCGGTTGCCGGCCGAGTAGACCAGGTTCACGGGGGCCTCGTAGCCCTTGACCAGACGCTTGTAGGAGTTCAGCGTCGGGTTGGTGAAGGCGAGGACGGCCGGAGCGTGGGCCAGCAGACCGCCGATGTACCAGCGGGCGACGTCCGAGAGACCTGCGTAGCCCTTCTCGTCGTAGAACAGGGGCTTGCCCTCGAGCCACAGCGACTGGTGCGTGTGCATGCCCGAGCCGTTGTCACCGAACAGCGGCTTGGGCATGAAGGTCGCGACCTTACCCCACTCGAGCGCGGTGTTCTTGACGATGTACTTGAACTTCAGGATGTCGTCCGCCGCGTGGACCATCGTGTCGAAGCGGTAGTTGATCTCGGCCTGGCCGCCCGTGCCGACCTCGTGGTGCGAACGCTCCAGGTGCAGGCCCGCGTCGATGAGGCGCAGGCTGATGTCGTCGCGCAGATCGGCCTGCTTGTCGACGGGGGAGACGGGGAAGTAGCCGCCCTTGTAGGTCGTCTTGTTGGCGAGGTTGCCGCCCTCTTCGACGCGGCCCGTGTTCCACGCACCTTCTTCGGAATCGACGAAGTAGAAGCTCTGGTTCGGCGTCACGTCGTAGCGCACGTCGTCGAAGATGTAGAACTCGGCCTCGGGCGCGAAGAACGCCGTGTCCGCGATCCCGGTCGATGCGAGGTACTTCTCGGCCTTCTTGGCGACCTGACGCGGGTCCTTCGAGTACACCTCTCCCGTGCGCGGGTTGTAGATGTCGAAGATCATGATCAGGGTCTTCGCTTCACGGAAGGGGTCGACGTAGGCGGTCGAAACGTCGGGGATGAGCTGCATGTCCGACTCGTGGATGTTGGCGAAGCCGCGGATCGACGATCCGTCGAACAGCTGCCCCTCCGTGAAGAACTCCTCATCCACCGTCGAAGCAGGGATGTTGAAGTGCTGCTGAACACCCGGAAGATCCGTGAAACGGATGTCGAGGAACTTGATGTCCTCATCCTTGATGTACGACAGGACCTCAGATGGTTCTTTGAACATTGATGCTCCAGAGTTAGGGCTTCGTCTCGTGCCGCGAACGGGCCGGGCACGTCTGGCACGGTACCCCTCAGGGGTTGCCCTGCCATGACACCTTTGTTTCCGGCATGTTACGCGGTGCTCGGTAGGCTGGGGGAATGCCCGACGCACTTCCTGCCACTTCGTACCCCGGTGAAAGGCTCGGCCTTCCCGCATCCGGCCGGGGCAGCATCGCCAAACTCGGGCGCCGCACACTCGCCCTTCTGATCGACTACCTCACGGCGACGGTCATCGCGATTGCGTTCTTCGGATACGACCAGTTCGCACTGCCCGCCGAGGCGGGACTGACGATGTTCACGCCCATGATCGTGTTCGCCGCGGTGCAGCTGCTGTTCATCCCGACGATCGGCGGGAGCCCCGGGCACCGCCTGATGGGCATGCGTCTTCAACTTGCCACCGGCGGCTGGACGGGACTGTGGCGTCCCATCGTGCGCACGCTGCTTCTGCTGCTGGTCATCCCGGCGGCGATCTGGGATGCCGACAACCGTGGTCTGCACGACAAGGCAGCCGGGACGGTGCTCGTCCGCGCCTGACCCTGACCCGTCAGCGAGGACGCGGTGCGCGGGCCTTCGTGGGGTCGATGCCCTTGGGGATCGGCAGCGAAGCGAGCGACTGCGACACCGAGTCGACACGCTTCACGACGGCGGCCATGGTCGCCCGGTCGATCGACTTCGGAAGCGACTTGATGGTCGGCGCGAGCTTGCTGATCGGAATCTCGTCCTCGCCGTGTCCGACGTAGAGAACCGTGATCGGCACGCCCGAGGCCACACGCTGCACCTTCATGCGCTCGTCGTTGACGAGGCGGGTGAGACGGCCGCGCGCACCTTCGCCGACGATGACGACACCACCGCGGCCGATCGCGCGGTAGACCGCCTCCTGCGTCTTCGGGTTCACACCGACAGGCATCTCGCTGCCCTGCCACTTTCGCCCGAGCGACGTCGAGAGCACGTGGCCTGCGGCCCCCGGCATCCCGTCGAGTCGCGTGTACATCGCGCGGGTCGACAGACGGGTCATCGCCATGAGCGAACCCAGGATGCCGAACATGAGTCCCGTGACGCCCCAGAGGATGACACTCCAGATCGCCACCGGGGGGATCAGAAGTCCGACGGTGACGCCGAGCCCGATTCCCACCAGCAAAATGCCGATGAGGAGGAACGGAAGCCACCGGAACGCCTTCTGCGTGAAGACGTAAAGGGTGCGGATCTGCGAAAAGAAGCCGGGGCGCTTCTCGGGAGCGGTACTGCGGGCCATGACACCCAGCCTACCTTTTCTGCTCCTGCGACCGTTCCTCCCCAAACCGATCCATCGGCACTTCGTCCGCCGCTTCCTTCCACCTCGTTCGGCTGCCCCGCCCGGAAGGGCAGACTCCCCGCATGCCGACCGCTGCGAACGAGCGCCTTCTCGCCCCGTACCGCGTCGTGCGGCGCGTGGGCTCGGGTACGGATACCCCCTGGGCCGGCATCCTCGTCCGACTGGCCTCAGGAGAATCGCGGGTGCTCGTCGACGCGGCGATGTTCGACGATGAGTGGGCAGGATGGCACGCGTCGGACACAGGGCACGTTCTCGCGTGCCTCGATGTGGTACGTCGCGAAGATGGTCACGACGTCGTCTTGCCCCCGTGTCCGCGCCGCGTGACCGACGCCGTCCGCCGCCGGCGCGAAGCCCGTGTCGAGCTGACGTCGGGCGAGCGGGTGACGATCGCGGTCAGCGTGCTGCGCGGAGTCGCCGAACTCGCGCGGATCCCACACGCGGGTGACAGATCGACGGTGACAGGGGAGTGGTGGCTGACCGACGCCGGCAGGCCGGTGCTCGCGACGGGTGTCTCGTCCGATGACGCACTCGAGGCATCGACCCAGCTGCTCGAGCAGGTTGCCGAGCCCGGATTCGCGGTGTGGCACGACCTGATCGAAACGATCGCGACCCGCGCGCTCACCGATGCGGCGATCGCTCGACTCGAAGACGAGCTCTTCAGGCTGGCCCGGCCGGAGCCACTCGGCGACGCGGTTCTCGCTCAGGCGCGGGCATCGTGGCGTTCCGAGCCTGCGACCGCACCGGCCGAGGGCACAGTCCCGACGCCGGTGGCGGCGCACGAGCGCGGCAGCCTGTTCGACAGCCTGGCCCGGCACGTCGACGCCGACGTCGCCGACCTCGTGTCGAAAACGACGACGCGCGTCTGGCGACGGTGGCGCGAACGGGGCAGCCGGGCGCGCGTCACCCCGTGGGCGGTGGCGGCAGGGGCGGCGGGTCTGGTGGTCGCTCTCGGCGCGTTCTGGCCCGGCGACGAACAACCCCTCGCGGCCGCCACACCGGTGCCCATCGCCAAGACGAGCGAATCGATCGGGAGTCCATCCCCGTCAAGCGCTCCGCTGGACGGCCCCCCGCCGGCCGAGACGGCGCTGCGTGACGACCCCACCGCGGTCGTGACCGACCTGCTGACAGCGCGCGCCGCCTGCGGAGCATCCGCGGAATGCCTGACTGAGGTGCAGGCAGATCCCCACGTGTCGTTCCCCGCCGGGGCGATCGATCGAACGGCAGACACCCGCAGCGTCACACTGCTCGATGACTTCGGCGGCGTGGCGGTGCTGAGGGTCGACGCGCCCGACGCAGCATCTCAGCTCGTCGTCATACAGCGCACAGACGACTCATGGCTGTTGCGCGACGTATACGCCGCGCAACAGCCATGAGGATGCGTCAGATCAGGCGCCGAGCTGGCCCTCGAAGTCCGCCGCTTCGAGGCGGGACTTGACCGCGCCGAGGAAGCGAGCGGCGTCAGCTCCGTCGATGATGCGGTGGTCGTACGACAGCGCGAGGTAGACATACGAACGGATCGAGATCGCGTCCTTGCCGTCCACCGTCACGAGGCCGGGCCGCTTGACGACGATGCCGGTGCCGAGGATCGCCGACTGCGGCAGGAACACGACGGGCGTGTCGAAGAGCGCCCCGCGCGATCCCGTGTTCGTCAGCGTGAACGTTCCACCGGCGAGCTCGTCGGGCTTGAGCTTGTTCTCGCGCGTGCGCGCTGCGAGATCAGCGATCTCGCGGGCGATCTGCGCGATGTTCTTGCTCGCGGCGTCGCGCACGACGGGCGTGAGCAGACCGCGCTCGGTGTCGACGGCGATCGAGAGGTTCTCCGACGCCGGGTACACGATGTTCGTGCCGTCGACCGTCGAGTTGACGACGGGGTAAGCCCGCAACGCCTCAGCCGCCGCGAGGGCGAAGAAGGGCAGGAACGACAGCTTGTCGCCCGTCTTGGCGAGGAAGTCAGCCTTGGTGCGGTCACGGAATGCCGCGAGCTTCGTGACATCGACCTCGACGACCGTGGTCAGCTGCGCCGTCTGCTGCATCGACGCGACGGCACGCTCCGCGAGCACCTTGCGCAGACGAGACATCGGCTGCGTCGTGCCGCGCAGCGGCGAGACCTCGAGCGGAGCAGCAGCGGGTGCCGCTGCCGGAGCACCGGCGGCAGGCTTCGACGCGGCCTCGGCGGCCTTGATCACGTCTTCCTTGCGGATACGCCCGCCAACGCCCGTGCCACTGACCGTCGACAGGTCGACGCCCTTCTGCTGCGCGAGGCGGCGCACGAGCGGCGTCACGTACGACGTCGCATCGGACGACTCTGCAGCCGAAGCAGCCGAAGCAGCCGAAGCAGCCGCCTGCGGTGCCGCCTCGGGCGCGGGCTGCGCCGCGGGCTTGGCCTCAGCCGCGGGCTTGGCCTCGGGTGCTGGGGGTGCAGGCTGCGCCTGCTGTTCAGTAGCCGGGGCCGGCGCCGCCGGGGCAACGCTCGCGCCGTCGCCGATCTCAGCGAGCACAGCGCCCACCTCGACCGTCTCGTCTTCCTGGACGAGCACCTTCTGCAGCACGCCGGCATACGGCGAGGGGATCTCGGTGTCGACCTTGTCGGTCGAGATCTCGAGCAGCGGCTCATCGACGGCGACATCGTCGCCGACCTGCTTGAGCCAGCGCGTGACGGTTCCCTCGGTGACGCTCTCGCCGAGTTCCGGCAGCACGACCTGCTTGCCTTCGGATGCCGCCGGTGCGGGGGCATCCGACTGCGCGGGCGCCTCGGCAGCCGGGGCTTCGGCGGGCGCAGCCTCGGCCGGCGCTTCTTGTGCCGCCGGCTCGGGTGCGGACTCCTCAGCGGGCGCAGCCGCTTCGGGAGCGGCATCTGACGATGCCGCTGCGGAGCCGTCACCGATCTTGGCGAGCACAGCGCCCACCTCGACCGTCTCGTCTTCTTGGACGAGGATCTCTTCGATCACGCCGCTGATGGGGGAGGGAATCTCGGTGTCGACCTTGTCGGTGGAGATCTCGAGCAATCCCTCGTCCGCCTCTACGGTGTCGCCGACGTTCTTGAGCCAGCGGGTGACCGTTCCCTCGGTAACGCTCTCGCCGAGCGCGGGGAGGACCACGGAAGTGCTCATGGGCTTGTCTCCTTCAGGATTGCCAATGTCGTGTCTAGCTTAGTGATGCCGGTGCGCACGCAGGTCAGAGCGCGTGCAGCGGCTTGCCGGCGAGGGCGAGGAACGCTTCGCCGAGCGCCTCGCTCTGCGTCGGGTGAGCGTGGAGGAACGGGGTGATGTCTTCGGGGTGTGCCTGCCAGCCCACCGCGAGCTGTCCCTCGGTGATGAGCTCGCCGACCCGGTCGCCGAGCAGGTGCACGCCCAGGATGGGGCCGTCCTTCTCGCGGACGACCTTGACGAGCCCGCCCGTGCCGATGATCTCGCTCTTGCCGTTGCCGGCGAGGTTGTAGTCGTACGACACGACCCCGTCTGCGCCGTGCGCCTCGATGGCCTGCGCCTCGGTCATGCCGACCGAAGCAACCTCGGGGTGGGAGTAGGTCACCTTGGGGATCAGCGCATCGGCGATCACTTCGGGATTGAGCCCCGCGATCTCTTCGGCGACGAAGATGCCCTGCTGGAATCCGCGGTGCGCGAGCTGCAGGCCGGGAACGATGTCACCGACGGCCCACACGTTCGCGACACCCGTGCGCAGCCGCTCGTCTGTCACGACGAACCCGCGGTCGATCGTGAGCCCGGCTTCTTCGAATCCGAGCCCGGCGGTTGCGGGGCCGCGCCCGACGGCGACGAGGAGGTAGTCGGCCTCGATGCTCTTCCCATCCTCGAGCGTCACCGTCACGGCGTCGTCGGTCTGCGTCGCCTTCTGGAACCGGACGCCCAGCGAGTAGGAGATGCCGCGGCGACGGAACGCACGCTCGAGGCCCTTGCTGAGGGCGATGTCCTCGTTGGGCACGAGGTGCTCCAGCGCCTCGACGATCGTCACCTCGGCACCGAACGAACGCCACACGCTCGCGAACTCGACGCCGATAACACCGCCGCCGAGGATCACGACGCGGTCCGGAATGACATCGAGGGCGAGAGCCTGCTCGCTCGTCAGGATGCGTCCGCCGATCTCGAGGCCGGGAAGGGTGCGGCTGTACGACCCTGTGGCCAGCACGACGTCGGTACCGCGGTAGAGGTCGTCACCGACGCGCACGGCGGCGCCCGTTTCGAGGCGTCCCTCACCGGGGACCACCGTGATGCCGCGCGCCTTGATGAGACCTTCGAGTCCCTTGAACTTCTTCGCGACGATGCCCTCGCGGTAGGCGCGCACGCCCTCGGGGTCGATGCCGTCCAACGTCGCGCGCACCCCCATGCTGGCGGCATCCCGCGCTGTGTCGGCGACTTCGGCGGCATGCAGCAGCGCCTTGGTCGGGATGCAGCCGCGGTGCAGGCACGTACCGCCGACCTTGTCCTTCTCGATCAGAGCGACGGTCTTGCCGAGTTCGGCAGCCCGCAGGGCCGCGGCGTAACCGCCGCTGCCGCCGCCGAGGACGACGAGGTCGAAGGTGTGATCTGTCATTGTGTTTCCTCTCCCGCAATGAAGCGGATGAGCGACCGCACGGTGGCGGCGGTCGGTCCTTTGTCGGTGAATCCGTAGCCGCTGCCCTTGTTCATGCCGACACCGGCGATGTCCAAGTGCACCCACGGGATGCGCGGCGCGTCGGCGTCATCGCTGACGCGTCCGACGAACCGCTGGAGGAAGAGCCCCGCGAACATCGACCCGCCTGCCGGGTCTCCGATCTTGGCGTTCTGCACGTCTGCGATGGGGGAGTCGAGGTCATCGGTCATGTGCACCGGCAGAGGCAGCTGCCACGCGAGCTCACCCACGGCATCGGCAGCCGCGAGATACTCGGCGACGGCTTCATCCTCGCCCATGACTCCCGTGTGACGGTTGCCGAGCGCGACCGTGATCGCCCCGGTCAGGGTCGCGACGTCGACGATGACGTCGGGCTTGCTGCGGCTCGCCGCGACGAGTCCGTCGGCCAGCACGAGGCGGCCCTCAGCGTCGGTGTTGGTGACTTCGACGGTCGTCCCGTCGAGCATGCGCAGCACGTCGCCCGGGCGCGTCGCGCGACCCGACGGCATGTTCTCGGCGACGCACAGCCAGGCGCTGACGCGCACGGGAAGGCCCATCGTCGCCACGGCGCGCAGCACGGCGAGCACCGTCGCGGCGCCGCACATGTCGTACTTCATCCCCACCATCGAGGCCGCCGGCTTGAGCGAGAGCCCTCCGGTGTCGAAGGTGATTCCCTTGCCCACGAGCGCCACGTGACGCGAAGCGCCTTCGGGCGCGTAGTCGAGTCGCACGAGGCGGGGCGGGCGGTCAGATCCCTGGCCCACACCGAGGATGCCGCCGTAGCCGCCCTCGGCCAGGCGGGTCTCGTCGAAGACGTCGACCGAGACGCCGAGACCTTCGACCGACTCGAGCGCGCGATCGGCGAAGTCGGCGGGGCCCAGCCACTCAGCCGGGATCGACACGAGGTCTTTCACGAGTGCCGCAGCGTCGGCGACGGCCAGGATGTCGGCGATCGCGCCGGGTTCGGCGTCGACCTCACCGTGCACGACGACACGCGCCGCGCGGGCCTTGGGAGCTTCGGTCTTGTATGAGTCGAAGCGGTAGCCGCCCAGCACGGCTCCCTCTGCCACCGCCGTCCACAGCTGCCCATCGGCCAGCGGCGCACCGACGGCGACGGTCTCGAAGCCGACGAGTGTGCGGATGCCGGTGCCCACGGCGTCACGCAGCGCGGCGGCATCCGGATCAGCACCGGTGCCGACGACGGCCAGCGGCAGGCTCGTGCTCTCGGGAGCGGAGACCCGGGCATACGAGCCGGGCGCGCCGGTGAAGCCGATCGACGTCAGCGCCTGAGCCAGCCCCGGCCAGCCGGCGAGGACCTCATCGTCTTCGACGGGCGGGAGCGCTAGGAGGAGAGCGTCGGCGTCGGCCTCTCGGATCGGATCGGTGCGGTACTCGAGGTCGGGAAACGACATGTCCTCCATCCTAGGGAGGCGGCGTTCGCTGTGAGCGGGATCGACGCGGCCCGCGCGCGCGACACGGCTCGTAGCATGGACCCATGCCTTTGCACGGTCAGCTCTTCGAGCGCTCGGTATCGGCGCCGCCCGTTCCGGCGAGCTTGCCGCTCGTCATCGCGCTGACCGGCTTCACCGACGCAGGAGGCGCCGTCGGACAACTCGTCGAGCATTTCCGCACCGAGCTGCAGCCGATCCCCTTGGTCGTGTTCCGCAACGATGCGCTGCTCGATTACCGCGCGCGTCGCCCGATCATCTCGTTCGATCAGGACCACCTCACCGACTACCGGCCGGCTCGGCTCGAGCTCTCGCTCACGCACGATGCGCTGGGCCAGCCTTTCCTGCTGCTGTCGGGCTACGAGCCCGACTTCTCGTGGGAGGCCTTCGCGACGGCCGTCGTCACGCTCGCTCACGAGTACTCCGTGGCATCCGTCACCTGGGTGCACGCGATCCCCATGCCCGTGCCCCACACACGCCCGATCGGCACGACCGTGAGCGGAACCCGCACGGACCTCACCGAGGCGCATTCGGTGTGGAAGCCGCACACGCAGGTGCCTGCGACGGCCGGACACCTTCTCGAGTACCGCTTCGCCGAGGCCGGCGCTCGGGTTGCCGGCTTCGTGCTGCTCGTGCCGCACTACCTGGGGGACACCGAGTACCCCGCCGCGGCCTTGGCCGCCCTCGACAGCCTGACCGTCGCGACCGGGCTCGTCTTCGCCGGCGAGGATCTGCGCGATGAGAACCGCGACTACCTCGCCCGAGTGCAGGAGCAGGTGACCGCGAGCGACGAACTGTCCCGCATGCTCCAGGCGCTCGAGGAGCGCTATGACTCCTACATGGCCGGATCGACGCTCGCCGCCCCCATGGTGCACACGGGCGATCTGCCCAGCGCCGACGAGCTCGCCGCCGAACTGGAGCGATTCCTCGCGAACAGACCGAGCGACGACGACACACGCGGCTGACGCGGGAATGCTTCAGGGCCTTGCGAGGTTGACCCCAGAGCACCGTGTCGCACGCCCCTACCACGGCTGACGAATGTCGTGGAGCGAGTATGCGATACTGGATGCATTGACCCGTTGTCAACCGTTCCGCAGGTGCACCCTGTCGGCTCGCGGACTTGACAAGGGTCTTACTAGTGTCCGAAATCTACCGGCGCCGGCCCCCTCGGGGTCTCACCGGTGAAAGGCAGAACGTGACTCCAGGCACGAACACGAAGGCCCGCTCGACCGCCGCCAAGGCAGCCGAGCCGGTTGAGACAAGCGCTGCCGAGCAGGAGGCCGACGCCCCGAAGGCTGCTGCCAAGCGCCCCGCGGCGAAGAAGCCGGCAGCGACGACACCTGCCGCCAAGGCCGCGCCGAAGAAGGCTGCACCGAGGAAGGCTGCACCGAAGAAGGCCGCGCCGAAGAAGGCGACCAAGGCCGACGACGAGATGGACGAAGAGACCGAGGTCGACGTCGAGGCCGACGCCAAGCTCGCCGCCGGCAAGGGCAAGGCGTCCGACGAGAGCGATGACGTCGAAGACGACGAAGACGAGACGAAGGCTCCGGCCTTCGCCGATCCCCTCCCCACGGGAGCTATCGTCATCTCCTCGTCCGACGACGAGGACGTCCCGGTCTACTCGACGCAGATCACTGGCGCGACCGCCGACCCCGTCAAGGACTACCTGAAGCAGATCGGCAAGGTGCCGCTGCTGAACGCGGCCGAAGAGGTCGAGCTCGCGATGCGCATCGAGGCGGGTCTGTTTGCCGAAGAGAAGCTGTCGCACATGTCGGCTGCTGAGAAGTCGGCGCAGCTGGGCCTTGACCTCCAGTGGGTCGCACGCGACGGTCAGCGCGCCAAGAGCCACCTGCTCGGCGCCAACCTGCGTCTCGTCGTCTCGCTCGCCAAGCGCTACACCGGTCGGGGCATGCAGTTCCTCGATCTGATCCAGGAGGGCAACCTGGGCCTCATCCGTGCCGTCGAGAAGTTCGACTACACGAAGGGCTTCAAGTTCTCGACCTACGCAACGTGGTGGATCCGCCAGGCGATCACCCGCGCGATGGCCGACCAGGCTCGCACCATCCGCATCCCCGTGCACATGGTCGAGGTCATCAACAAGCTCGCCCGTGTGCAGAGGCAGATGTTGCAGGACCTGGGCCGAGAGCCCACGCCCGAAGAGCTCAGCCGTGAGCTCGACATGACGCCTGAGAAGGTCGTCGAGGTGCAGAAGTACGGCCGCGAGCCGATCTCGCTGCACACCCCCCTCGGCGAAGACGGCGACAGCGAGTTCGGCGACCTGATCGAGGACACCGAGGCGGTCGTCCCGGCCGACGCGGTCGGCTTCACGATGCTGCAGCGTCAGCTCGAGTCGCTCCTGGACTCGCTCTCCGAGCGCGAAGCGGGCGTCATCCGCATGCGCTTCGGACTCGGTGACGGCCAGCCCAAGACCCTCGACCAGATCGGTGACACGTTCGGCGTGACGCGCGAGCGCATCCGTCAGATCGAGTCGAAGACGATGGCGAAGCTGCGTCACCCGAGCCGTTCGCAGTCGCTGCGGGACTATCTCGAGTGAGCCCGCGCCAGGGCAGCGGCCTCCGGTACGTTCCGGCGATCGTCGCCGGCAAGCTCGCGCGGTTCGCGACGCGCTTGCGCGGCGGCGGTTCGGCGTTCCCCGGATACATCGCGAACCGGCTCGCGCCGACACTCCTGAACACGCTGGGCGGGCAGTTCCCGTACGGCGTGGTGTTCGTGCTCGGATCGAATGGCAAGACGACCACGACCCACATGATCAGCGAGATCCTGCGGGCGCACGGTCTGACGGTCTTCACCAACCCGACGGGCGCGAACCTGCCGCAGGGCGTGACGAGTGCGCTGCTTGCCGACGCGACGCTCACCGGCAAGGTGCGCGCCGACGTCGCCGTGCTCGAAGTCGACGAGGGCTTCGCGTCCGAGCTGGCCGACATCCTGGGTCCCCGGGTCATCCTGGCGCTGAACGTACAGGTCGATCAGCTGTATCGCTTCTACGAGACGGAGCGGGTCGCCGACATGATGCTCGATGCCGCGACGCGCGCATCCGTGCGCGTCGTCGTGAACGGGGACGACCCGTATCTGAGCAAGATCGATGAGTCGTCGCTGCGCGCACCCGCATCGTTCTTCGGGGCGTCCGCCGACATCGTCGCAGCGTCGGCCCACGGTCTGGCGAACGCCGTCGACACGCGCAGCGGCATCGCCGGCGTCCACAAGCGCGATAGCGAGTCCGAGGTCGTCTCGATCTCGGGCCGCGACGTCGAGATCGACCTGGCGGGCACGCGTCTGAGCATCACCCTTCCGGCGCGCGGACTGCACTACGCCGTCGACGCCGCCGCCGCCCTGAGCGTCGCCGTGCACGTGCTCGGTGACCGCTTCACCCCGAATGCCGCGTCAGCGGGCTTCGCCCGGATGGCACCGGCGTACGGGCGAGGCGAACTGGTTCCGCTGCGGCGCGACCCGAACGGCGAGCAGGTCGAGTTCGTCATGTTCAAGAACGGGCCCAGTCTGCAGCTCAACGTCGATGCGCTCGACGGCGCGCCCGAACGCGTCCTGATGGCCATCGACGAGGGAACGCCCGACATCTCGTGGCTGTACGACGTCGACCTGTCGGCCTTCGACCACGTCGATGTCGTCACGGGCGAGAAGGCGCACCAGATCGCGACGCGGCTGGCCTATGCCGGCATCCCGATCGGCGTCGTCGAGCCCGATATGGAGAAAGCCGTCGAGCTCATGCGCGCGTTCCCCGAGACAGCAGCCCGCCGCCAGGTGTGGTTCGTCAACTACGAGCTGATGATGAGCGGTCGCCGCGTGCTCGGCTACGGCGACCAGGAGGTGGCCCGCCGATGACGACGCTTCACATTGTGCAGCTCTATCCCGATCTGCTCGGAGTGACGGGAGACCGCGGCAACGTCGACGTGCTCGCGGCACGAGCGCGTTTCGCCGGCCTCACGCCCGTCGTCTCGCAGCTCGGAATCGGCGATCCCGAGCCCGAGCGCGCGGACATCATCGTGATCGGCAACGGCCCGCTCTCCGCGATGCGGACGGTGCACGCCGACCTGACGGCTCGTCGCGAGTGGCTCGCGCGTCAGCACTCCGATGGTGCCGCGCTGCTCGCCGTCGGCGGCGGCGCCGAACTGCTGAGCGCGGGCGTGGATATGCTCGACGGATCCGTCGTCGAGGGCCTGGGCCTGGTGCCTGCGCGTGTCGCCCGAACGCGCACGCGTCGCGTCGGCTACATCGTGGCCGACACCGCGGACGGCCGGCTCGTCGGCTTCGAAGACCACGCGTCCGAGTGGACGCCGCTTTCCTCCGCACCGGCTGACGTGCGCTACGGCACGGTGGTCTCCGGCCGCGGCAGCGTGGTCGACGGCGGAGAGACGCTTCGTGTCGAGGGGCTGTACGCGACGAACGTGCAGGGCCCCGTCCTGCCGCTGAACCCGCAGTTCGCTGACGCGCTCCTACGCCGCGGCGCGACGCACGCCGGCGCTGAGTATGTCGTCCGCGAAGAACACCAGACGGTGGATCGTCACGCGGAGCTCGCCCGCGCTGAGATCGAACGGCACGCGCGCAACGCGCACTTCACCGCGATCAAGCTCTGACCTGACGCCGCCTCAGCGGGCCTCGGCGAGACGAGCGGTCTCGTCGTGCCAGGACGACGCGACGGCGCGCAGCTTCTCTTCGTACTTGCGTCCGTGGTGCGCGCAGAAGAGCATCTCGGTGCCGTTCACATCGGCTGCGATGTAGGCCTGCGCACCGCAGGAGTCGCAACGGTCCGCCGCGGTGAGGCGGTGCTCGAGAACGGCCGCGTTCTCGGTAGGTGTCGTAAGCGTGGTCATCTCAGTTCCTCCTCGGGTGGTCAGAACGGCCAGCTGGTCTCAGAAATACAACCATGCGCGGCCCGTCAGCATGCCCGGAACCGGTCCCCGTTCGCTGTCCGCGTACGGGGAGCGGGCAGACGTGTGTCACGGACAGCGGTGTCAGGGGGCGCGGATACCCTTGAGGATGTGACCGCAGAGTACTCCGCCCACCACCTCCAGGTGCTCGAAGGCCTCGAAGCGGTCCGCAAACGCCCCGGCATGTATATCGGCTCGACCGACTCCCGCGGGCTCATGCACTGCCTTTGGGAGATCATCGACAACTCAGTCGACGAGGCGCTCGGCGGGCACGGCTCGCTCATCGAGATCGTGCTGCACAGCGACGGCAGCGTCGAGGTGCGCGACCGCGCACGCGGCATCCCGGTCGACATCGAACCACGCACGGGCCTCTCGGGTGTCGAGGTCGTCTTCACGAAGCTGCACGCCGGTGGAAAGTTCGGCGGCGGTTCGTATGCCGCCTCGGGTGGCCTGCACGGTGTCGGCGCGTCGGTCGTGAACGCCCTGTCCGAACGGCTCGACGTCGAAGTCGACCGTGGCGGCAAGACCTGGGCCATGTCGTTCCACCGCGGCGAGCCCGGTATCTTCGCGGGCCCCGAGCCGTCGTCGGTGTTCACGCCCTTCCAGAAGAGCTCCGAGCTGCGGATGGTGGGCCGCGCGCCCAAGGGCACGACCGGCACACGCATCCGCTACTGGGCGGACGGCCAGATCTTCACGAAGGATGCCGCCTTCAACCTCGTCGAGCTCGAGCAGCGCGCCCGACAGACCGCGTTCCTCGTGCCCGGGCTCGAGATCGTCATCCGCGATGAGCGCGCGTCGACGGTGTCCGCATCCGCAGACGGCGCACCCGTCGTCACGTCGTACCGCTATGACGGCGGCATCTCGGAGTTCGCGGAGTTCCTCGCGCCTGACGCGCCCATCACCGACATCTGGCGGCTGACCGGCGACGGCGAGTTCACCGAGACCGTGCCGGTGCTGCAGAAGACCGGGGCGATGGTGCCGACCGAGGTGCAGCGCACGTGTCACGTCGACATCGCGCTGCGGTGGGGCACAGGCTACGAAACGCTGCAGCGCTCGTTCGTCAACATCATCGCGACGCCCAAGGGCGGAACGCACCAGGCCGGCTTCGAAGCGGGCCTGGTCAAGGTGCTGCGATCCCAGATCGAGCAGAACGCCCGGCGCCTCAAGGTCGGCAACGACAAGATCGAGAAGGATGACATCCTCGCCGGCCTCACGGCCGTTCTGACGGTCCGCCTGGCCGAGCCGCAGTTCGAGGGGCAGACGAAGGAGATCCTCGGCACGCCAGCCGTGCGGCAGATCGTGGCGAACGTCGTCACCAAGCAGCTCTCCGCGATCTTCGCCTCGACCAAGCGCGACGACAAGGCCCAGAGCGGCCAGCTGCTCGAGAAGGTCGTCTCCGAGATGAAGGCTCGCCTCTCAGCGCGCGCCCACAAAGAGACACAGCGCCGCAAGAACGCCCTGGAGTCGTCGTCACTTCCGGTGAAGCTCGCCGATTGCCGCACGAATGATGTCACGGCATCCGAGCTGTTCATCGTCGAGGGCGACTCGGCGCTGGGCACCGCCAAGCTCGCCCGAAACAGCGAGTACCAGGCGCTGCTGCCGATTCGCGGCAAGATCCTCAACGTCCAGAAGGCCTCCGTCTCGGACATGTTGGGCAACGCCGAATGCGCCGCCATCATCCAGGTGATCGGGGCCGGGTCCGGCCGCTCGTTCGACATCGATGCGGCCCGGTACGGCAAGGTGATCCTCATGAGCGACGCCGACGTCGACGGCGCGCACATCCGCACGCTGCTGCTCACCCTCTTCTTCCGCTATATGCGTCCGCTCATCGACGACGGCCGCGTCTATGCCGCCGTTCCGCCGCTGCACCGCGTCGTCGTCATCAATCCGGGCTCCAAGCCGAACGAGACGATCTACACCTACTCCGAGCAAGAGCTGCATGCGCTCCTGACGAAGCTGACGAAGTCGGGCAAACGCTGGCAGGAGCCGGTGCAGCGATACAAGGGGCTCGGCGAGATGGATGCCGACCAGCTTGCGACGACCACGATGGACCGTGCAGGTCGCACGCTTCGTCGCGTGCGCATGCAAGACGCCGAGGCCGCGTCTCGGGTGTTCGAGCTGCTGATGGGCAACGACGTCGCCCCGCGCAAGGAGTTCATCATCGACTCGAGCGACAGCCTCGCCCGCGAGCGCATCGACGCCTGACGGCCCTCCTCGCGAGCGGGCCCCGCGGCTCCGTGCCTGCTTCGCGCAGCGACGAGGGCGGGTGTCAGCGGAGGGGGGAGCCGACCGCGCCGACGACGCCGTCCAGCGGGATGCCCGAGGCGTCGCGCTTCGCACCCGTGGGTGGCAGCGGACGCACGCCGCCGTCCGGGCCGACCGCGCGCGGTTCGGGACCTGCCCACGCGAGGGTGAGCGCATCTTCGCCCTTGAGGAATCGCTGTGCACGCACACCGCCGGTGCCGCGGCCCTTCGCGGGGTACTCGTCGAACGACGAGACCTTTCCCGTGCCCGACTCGGCTCCGAACAAGGCGTCGTTGCTGCCCGCGATCGTCACGACACACACATCGGATGCCCCCGGCTCGACGACGCCGAAGAACAGCACGCTCGCGCCGGACGAGACCCGGATGCCGGACATGCCTCCGGCACCGCGACCCTGTGGCCGCACGGACGAAGCGTCGAAACGCAGCAGCTGCGCGTCCGTCGTGACGAAGACGAGTTCGGCGTCGTCCGGCGCCGGTGCTGCACCGACGACGCGGTCGCCGGGCTTGAGCGCGATGATCTCGATGTCGGGCTTGTTGGCGATCTCGCTCGCCGCGACGCGCTTGACGACACCCTGGGCGGTGCCGAGCGCGACGGTGGGGGAGTCCACGAGCGGCACGATCGCCACGACGTGCTCGCCCGATGCAAGTCCGAGGTATTGGTCGGCCTTCGTGCCGGCGGCGAGCTGCACCGAGTTGCCCGGTACAGAGGGCAGGTCGACGGGCGAGAATCGCACGAGGCGTCCCGTGCTCGTGACGGCCCCCACGTCGCCGCGGGTCGTCGTGTCGACGGCCGAGCGGATGGCATCGTGCTTCGAACGGCGCCCCGGCGGCACGATCCCGCCCGCGGACGCATCGGCTGACAGCTCGGCGCGCACCATACGGCCCGTGGCCGAGAGGAACACACGGCACGGTGCATCCGCGATCTGCAGATCGGCGGCGGCCGCGGCCGATCGCGACCGGGGTGCGACGGGTCCGCCGTTGAGCAGCAGCGTGCGGCGCGGAGTCCCGAAGGTCTCCGCCGCAGCGTCGAGCTCAAGGGCCACCTGAGCGCGCAGCAGCATCTCGCTGCCGAGGAGCTCTTCGAGCGCGGCGATCTCGGTCTTGAGCGCGTCGCGCTCGCTCTCGAGCTCGACGCGCGAGAACTTCGTCAGGCGACGCAGACGCAGCTCGAGGATGTACTCGGCCTGCAGCTGCGACAGGTCGAAGACCTCTTGCAGCCGCGTGCGGGCCTGCTCGCTGTCGTCTGAGGCCCGGATGACCTGGATGACCTCGTCGATGTCGAGGATCGCGATGAGCAGCCCCTCGACAAGGTGGAGCCGTTCGTTGCGACGGGCGAGACGATACCGGCTGCGCCGCGTGACGACCTCGATGCGGTGATCGAGATAGACCCGCAGCATCTCCTTCAGCCCGAGCGTCTGCGGCTGACCCTTCACGAGCGCGACGTTGTTCATGCTGAACGAGTCCTCGAGCGGCGTCAGCCGATAGAGGTGCTGCAGCACGGCGTCAGGGTCGAAGCCCGTCTTGATACTGATGACCAGACGCAGGCCGTTGTGCCGGTCGGTCAGGTCGGTGACGTCGGCGATGCCCTGCAGCTTCTTGGCCTGCACGGCATCCTTGATCTTCTCGATCACGCGCTCCGGCCCGACGAGGTAGGGCAGCTCGGTCACGATGAGACCCGTGCGACGCGGACCGAGCGACTCGACCGAGACCTTGGCGCGCGTGCGGAAGCTGCCACGGCCCTTGGCGTAGGCGTCCTTGATGCCGTCGAGTCCGACGATGATCCCGCCGCCGGGCAGATCGGGGCCCGGGACGAACTCCATGAGCTCTTCGACCGTCGCGTCGGGGTGATCGAGCAGGTGGATCGCTGCGCTCACGACCTCGATGAGGTTGTGAGGGGCCATGTTCGTCGCCATGCCGACGGCGATGCCTGTCGTGCCGTTGACGAGCAGGTTCGGGAATGCGGCGGGCAGCACTTCAGGCTGCTGGAACTGGCCGTCGTAGTTGGGGATGAAGTCGACGACGTCTTCGTCGAGATTCTCGGTGAGGGCCAGCGCCGCAGGGGCGAGGCGCGCTTCGGTGTAGCGGGCTGCTGCAGGGCCGTCATCGAGCGAACCGAAGTTGCCGTGTCCGTCGACCAGCGGCACGCGCAACGAGAACGACTGGGCGAGGCGGACGAGGGCGTCGTAGATGGGCGCGTCACCGTGCGGGTGCAGCTTTCCCATGACCTCGCCGACGACCCGCGCACTCTTGACGTGGCCGCGGTCGGGGCGCAGGCCCATGTCGGCCATCTGGTAGAGGATGCGGCGCTGCACCGGCTTCAGACCGTCGCGCGCGTCGGGAAGAGCCCGCGAGTAGATCACCGAGTAGGCGTACTCGAGGAACGAGTTCTGCATCTCTGCCGAGACATCGACGTCTTCGATGCGTCCGTGATCGGCGGGAATGGCTGCGGGGCGGGATGCGGGCATGGTGCGGGTGCGACCTCGGGTTACGGCGGTCCGGAGAGGGCCTTCTGCGCGTGTGCGAGACTGACCCGGATGTCACTCAGCCTACCTGCGGACCCGCCGCGCGCCCGGAGCCTCACCGGTGTCGCGCCACAGCTTTTCGCCTCGCTCGAGGGCCGATCCGAATGGTTCGCCGCGGCCACGAGCGCGATCGTCTTCGTCATCGACGGTCTCGGCGCGTCATCGCTGGCCGCACGGGCCGGTCACGCGCGCTTCCTCGCTCAAGCCGGCACGAAGAAGGACGTCGTGCGCACCGTGTTCCCCTCGACGACGGCTGCGGCGCTCACGAGCCTCCTCACGGGCGCACCCGTCGGCGCCCACGGCATCGTCGGCTACCGTGCGCGAGTGCCGGGCACGGACGATGTCGTCAACCAGCTGCGCGGCTGGGACACCGACGGACTTCCGCAGAGCTGGCAGCGCGCCGAGCGGCTCGTCGCCCGTCACGCCGATCGGCCACGGTTCGTCGTGTCCAAGACCGAGTACGCCGGCACGGGATTCACCGAGGCCACGATGGGCGAGGCGGAGTTCGTCGGCGAGAACGATCTCACGGCGCGCGTCGAACGGGCCGCCGACCTCGCGGCGCGGCATCCCGGCTCATTCATCTACCTCTACGCGAACGATCTCGACGCCATCGGCCACCGGCGCGGCTGGCAGTCCGACGAATGGGTCAGCGCCCTGGAACGCGTCGATGCCGCTGCCCGCACGCTCACGGCCGCGGCAGACCCGCGCACGGGCATCGTCGTGACGGCCGATCACGGCATGGTCGACGTGCCGCGGCACCGCCAGATCCTGTTGGGCGACGGCGACGCCCATGTCGAGGGCGTCCGGCTCATCGGAGGGGAACCGCGGATGCTGCACCTTTACGCCGAGGACGGCGAAGCCGATCACGTGCTCGAGACGTGGCGACAGACCGAGGGTGGCCGATCGTGGGTGCTCTCGCGCGCCGAGGCGACCGCGGCAGGACTGTTCGGCGACGTGGATCCCGCGGTGTCTGCGCGCATCGGCGATGTCCTCGTCGCTGCACGATCGGGCATCGCGTACTACGACGATCGTGTGGACGATAGGGCGTCGCAGAACATGGTCGGCCAGCACGGCTCGCTGACCAATGAAGAGCGCATCGTGCCCTTGCTCAAGCTCGGCGCGTACGCCTGACCCTCAGTCGTCGCCGCGGGCTCCGAAGACGATCTCGTCCCACGAGGGCATCGACGTGCGCCGCTTGCGACGGCTGCCGGCCTCGCCCGCGACGGCCTGTGCCGATTCGGAGCGGTCCTCGGAGCGGGGTTCGTCATCGGGCGTCTCGTCGTAGCCGGGCTCGAGAGCATCGAACAGCGCGACGGGGGCCTGCCCACGCGGCTCGTCGACCTCGGACTCGGACGGCGCTTCGGGAAGCGGCTCGCGCTGCCCGCGGCGGCGACGCAGCGCCTCGAGCAGATCGGCCGTCTCAGCGGATGTGACCGTCGTCTCGGTCGCACGCTTGATCGCGGCCTGCTGCACCGCCGGGGTCGCCGGCGCAGGCAGGTCGGGGGTCTCGATGTCGGCGTCGGGCAGGCGACGCGGACCGAAGGCGCCGCTGTCGAAGCGCGACTCGTCCTTCGGCGCGACGGAGTCGAGCGCCCGCAGCCGGGGGATGAGGCCCTCGGGCAGCGACCCCTGGCGGGACAGCTGGATGGCATCGGAGTTCAGGGGAGACAGCGTGCTGCGGCGAGGGTCGAATCCCCACCGCGCGTCGTGGTCGACCTCGCTCGCCGTGAACTCGAGTTTGACGATCCAGCCGGTCTGCTCTTTCCAGCTCGTCCAGCGCTCGGCAGTCGCGCCGATGGCGGCGAGCTTGGCGCGAACGGCAGCCCCGAACGTGGGGTTCGTGTCGCCGTCGAAGTCGCTGCCGAGCAGCACCGGCACAGCCAGAGCCTGGCCGACGACGTGCTCGCGCTCGGCGAGAACGGGTCCTTCGAAGCGCTGGACGTCTTCGACGCGCGCGCCGAGGAGCGTCGCGACCTCTTGCGCAGACAGTCCTGCCCGGATCTGAGCCTGGATGTCACGCGGACTCGGGCGGTCAGCACGCTGATCCGGCTCGCGATCACGCCGTGTCTTGCGCAGTTCGGCTCGCAGCGCCTCGTCCAGAGGCAGCGCGAACCGTTCGCCCGAGTGGGTCGCCAGCACCAGCGTGTCGTCTTCGGTTGCGATGACTTTGAGCTGTTCCATGCGAAACGCCCTCCGATCGAGATCTCTGCCGCCCATCGTGTCACGCGACATCGGATTGGCCGGGAATATCGCGCGCGCGCCGTGAGTTTCACGGTGACGCATGAGCGCAGGACATATGGCATTTGCGAAATGGCCACACGTCATGCAAACTATCGCCGCCCGATGAGGTCGAGGCGCCCCCACATACCCGGAAGTCGAGAAGTTCACGCATGGCCACCGATTACGACGCCCCCCGCAAGACTGAGGACGACAGCGAATCGATCGAGGCTCTCAAGGAGCGCGTTCCCGACAAGCTCTCGGGCTCGGTCGACGTCGACGATGCCGACAACCCCACGGGTTTCGAACTGCCCGGCGCGGACCTGTCCGACCTCGAGCTCGACGTCGTCGTGCTGCCGCCGCAGGAAGACGAGTTCACGTGCATGAGCTGCTTCCTCGTGAAGCACCGCTCACAGGTCGACCACGAGTCGTCCGACGGGCTCATCTGCCTGGAGTGCGCAGCCTGAGCAGCACCCCCTGATATCGCGAAGGCGAGCGCTACGAAGCGCTCGCCTTCGCGATTTCACGGCGAAGCGCCGCCTGCAGGCGGTCGGGAGTGCGGGTAGAGATGACCCAGTTCGGCGTGGGGTCGTCGACGTCGAGGATCGGCACGATGACGACACCGTCGATGCCGCCTCGGATGACGTGCCAAGCGCGCGGGTCCAGCCCCGAACCGCGGGCGTGCCGTGCCACTTCGCCGGTGTGCGCGATCGGTTCCCCTGTGAAGCGGACCTCGATCCGCGCCCGGCCGGCGCGCAGCATCCCGTCTCGGACCTCGACGACGGGCGACGCCAGCACCAGGGATCCCACCAGCACCACCGCGACGGCGATGCCGATCGCCAGCGCGAGCGTCGTGTCGATCGGCGTGAAGATGAGCGCGGCCATGGGCCCGCACAGCGCCGCGGCGACGAGAACCCACAAGGAGGGACTGAGTCTTTCGCGGTAGACGACCTCGGTGATCGCTCCGCCTTTCGTGGATGCCATCTGCATTACCCTCGATGAGTGACCGAAACCGTGGACGTCCCCATTATCGCGCCCGAACTCCCGGTGTACGCGCACCCGGGGGACGCCGGCGCAGATCTCGTCTCGAGCGAGAGCGTGCGGCTCGAGCCCGGACAGCGGGCCCTCGTCGGCACGGGCGTGCGCATCGCACTGCCGGACGGCTATGCGGCATTCGTCGTGCCGCGGTCGGGGCTCGCGGCCAAGCACGGCATCACGGTCGTCAACGCACCCGGTACGGTCGATGCGGGATACCGCGGCGAGATCAAGGTTGCGCTGCTGAACACCGACACCGACAATGCCTACGACATCGCCGTCGGGGATCGCATCGCTCAACTGATCCTGATGCCGGTTCCGCGGGCACGGTTCCTCCCGGTCGATGTCCTGCCTGACAGCCCGCGCGGCGATGGCGGGTTCGGATCGACCGGCTACCAGAACGGAGTCACATCATGACTGACGCCACCCCCTCGAACACGGGCAAAGTCGCCCCCCAGGATCGAGCCACCTCCGGCCCGTTCGACGAGTCCGAGGCGAACCCGGTCCGCCCGTACATCGATCTCGGCGGCATCAAGATCCTGCCCCGCGAAGGCCTCAATCTGCGCCTCGAGGTCGAAGAGCAGACCAAGCGCATCGTCGCGGTCGGGCTCGACTACGCCGATTCCACCCTGCAGGTGCAGCCGTTCGCCGCTCCGCGGTCGGCGGGACTGTGGGAGGAGACGCGTGAGCAGATCCGGGAGCAGGTGCGCCAGCAGGGTGGGCGCGTCGAGGAGCGCGAGGGCCCGCTCGGCCCCGAACTGCTCGCCGAGGTCCCTGTCGCGACGGCCGAGGGTCAGCAGGGCAAGCGCCTCGCGCGCTTTGTCGGCGTCGACGGGCCGCGCTGGTTCCTGCGCGGCGTCATCGGCGGTGCCGCGACCTCCGACGTCGAGGCCGCCGGCAAGGTCGAAGACCTCTTCCGCTCCATCGTCGTGGTGCGCGGCGGCACGCCCATGCCGCCCCGTGACCTGATCCCGCTGCGGATGCCGGCAACCCCGGGCACCACGTGAGCGACCGCCCCGACCTGACGCCGCCCGAGCGCGACGCTCCGGCGGAGGACGCCTCACCCTCGGCGTCCGAGATTTTCGGAGCGGCGCTGGGTAGCGCTGCGCGCCGGGCAGGGCTCGACCCTTCCGAGTCCAAGACCACGGGCCACGTCGTGTGGGGAGCCATCGGCGGCTGGCGAGGGGTCCTCGAATCCGTCCTTCCCGGACTCGTCTTCGTCGCCGTCTACACGATCACGATCGACCCCGCCACGGGCGAGGGCGACCTGTGGCTGTCGCTCGGCCTGTCGGTCGGGATCGCCGCGGTCTTCACGATCGCTCGCCTCATCGCGCGCCAACCCGTGACAGCCGCCGTGGGAGGTCTCGTCGCCGCGGGCGTGGCCGCCGCGTTCGCTGCGTTCACGGGCGAGGCCAGCAACAACTTCATCCCCGGGTTCATCACGAACATCGTGTACGGCTCGGCACTGCTCGCCTCGGCCCTCATCGGCTGGTCGCTCATCGGTCTCGCTGTCGGTTTCCTGATGGGGGAGGGCACCGCCTGGCGAAGCGACAAACGCAAGCGGCGCGTGTTCTTCTGGCTCACGATCGCGTGGGCGGGCCTGTTCGCCGCGCGCCTCATCGTGCAGGTTCCGCTCTACCTGGCCGACAACGTCACGGCGCTGGGAACCCTGAAACTCGTCATGGGCATTCCGCTGTTCGCACCCCTCGTGGCCGTCACCTGGCTCGTCGTGCGGGCCGTCTACCCCCGCGGCGCGTCAACCCCGGATGATCCCGCCGAGTGATACATTTATCTCGACATCGAGATAAATTCTTCCTCTCCGCGTTAGGTGAACCTCACTAGCCACAGGGCTGACGCGGGGGAAAGATGGGAGCAGCGCGCTCTGTGCCGCGCTCCGCCGCCGACGAAGGAGACCCACGTGTCCACGGTTGACAGCTTCGGTGCGAAAAGCACCCTGACAGTCGGCAGCACCGACTACGAGATCTTCCGCCTCGACACCGTCCCCGGTTACGAGAAGCTCCCGTTCAGCCTCAAGGTGCTGCTCGAGAACCTCCTGCGCACCGAAGACGGTGCGAACGTGACCAAGGCTCAGATCGAGGCGCTCGGCTCCTGGAACCCGAACGCCGAGCCCGACACCGAGATCCAGTTCACGCCGGCACGCGTCGTCATGCAGGACTTCACCGGAGTGCCCTGCATCGTCGACCTCGCCACGATGCGCGAAGCCGTGGCGGGTCTGGGCGGCGACGCCGACAAGATCAACCCGCTCTCGCCGGCCGAGCTCGTCATCGACCACTCCGTCATCGCCGACCTGTTCGGCTCGGAGAACGCCCTCGAGCGCAACGTCGAGATCGAGTACGAGCGCAACGGGGAGCGTTACCAGTTCCTGCGCTGGGGCCAGACGGCGTTCGACGACTTCAAGGTCGTCCCCCCGGGCACCGGCATCGTGCACCAGGTCAACATCGAACACCTTGCCAAGGTCATCTACGACCGTGAGGTCGGCGGCGTGCTGCGCGCCTACCCGGACACGTGCGTCGGCACGGACTCGCATACCACGATGGTCAACGGCCTCGGCGTGCTCGGCTGGGGCGTCGGCGGCATCGAGGCCGAGGCCGCGATGCTCGGACAGCCGGTGTCGATGCTCATCCCGCGCGTCGTCGGCTTCAAGCTGACCGGCGACATCCCCGCCGGCGTCACCGCGACCGATGTCGTGCTCACGATCACCGAGATGCTGCGCCAGCACGGCGTCGTCGGCAAGTTCGTGGAGTTCTACGGCGCCGGTGTGGCGTCCGTCCCGCTGGCGAACCGCGCCACGATCGGCAACATGAGCCCCGAGTTCGGTTCGACCGCGGCGATGTTCCCCATCGACGACGTGACGCTGGACTACTTGCGCCTCACCGGCCGCAGCGAAGAGTCCGTCGCGCTCGTCGAGGCGTACTCGAAGCTGCAGGGCCTCTGGCACGACCCCTCGGTCGAGCCGGTCTTCAGCGAGTACATCGAGCTCGACCTGTCGACGGTCGTGCCCTCGATCGCCGGACCGAAGCGCCCGCAGGACCGCATCCTGCTCTCCGAAGCCAAGACGCAGTTCGAGAAGGACATCGTCAACTACGCCGTACCGCACGTATCGGACGACATCGTCGACCTCGAGTCGAAGCACTCATTCCCCGCGTCCGACCCGGGTGCTGTGCCCGGCGAAGAAGAGGTCGACACGCGCGACGTGCACATCTCGAGCGGCGGGCCCGCCGCGGCATCCAAGCCCGTCAAGGTCACGACGCCTGACGGGCTGAACTACACGCTCGACCACGGCGCGGTCACCCTCGCCGCGATCACGTCGTGCACCAACACGTCGAACCCGTCCGTCATGCTCGCGGCCGGTCTTCTGGCGCGCAACGCGCTGCAGAAGGGTCTCAAGCAGAAGCCGTGGGTCAAGACGACGCTCGGCCCCGGCTCGAAGGTCGTCACCGACTACTACGAGAAGTCCGGTCTCGACAAGGCGCTCGAGGGTCTCGGCTTCTTCACGGTCGGCTACGGCTGCACGATCTGCATCGGCAACTCGGGCCCGCTCATCGACGAGGTCTCGCACGCCGTCAACGAGCACGACCTCGCCGTGACGGCCGTGCTGTCGGGTAACCGCAACTTCGAGGGCCGGATCAGCCCCGACGTGAAGATGAACTACCTCGCGTCGCCGCCGCTCGTCGTCGCCTACGCCCTCGCCGGTTCGATGCACTTCGACTTCGAGACCGACCCGCTCGGGCAGGACCACGACGGCAACGACGTGTTCCTGAAGGACATCTGGCCCTCGCCCGAAGAGGTGCAGGCCACGATCAACTCGTCGATCTCGCGCGAGCAGTTCATCAAGCAGTACGCCACGGTGTTCGAAGGCGATGAGCGCTGGAAGAGCCTGCCGACTCCGGATGACTCGGTCTTCCAGTGGGATGAGAACTCGACGTACGTGCGCAAGGCGCCGTACTTCGACGGCATGACGATGGAGCTCACGCCCGTCAAGGACATCACGGGCGCCCGCGTCATGGCGACGCTCGGCGACTCCGTCACGACCGACCACATCAGCCCCGCGGGCAACATCAAGATCGGCACGCCGGCCGCGAAGTACCTCGAAGAACACGGTGTCCGCCAGAAGGACTTCAACTCCTTCGGCTCGCGTCGCGGCAACCACGAGGTCATGATCCGCGGCACGTTCGCCAACATCCGCCTGAAGAACCTGCTCGTGAGTGCGGTCAACGACGGCGCTGTCGTCGAGGGCGGCTACACGCGCGACTTCACGCAGGAGGGCGGCCCGCAGTCGTTCATCTACGACGCGTGCATGAACTACCAGGAGCAGGGCACTCCGCTCGTCGTCTTCGGCGGCAAGGAGTACGGCTCCGGCTCGTCGCGTGACTGGGCGGCCAAGGGAACGAGCCTGCTCGGCGTCAAGGCCGTCATCACCGAGAGCTTCGAGCGCATCCACCGCTCGAACCTCATCGGCATGGGCGTCGTCCCGCTGCAGTTCCCCGCCGGCCAGAGCTGGGAGTCGCTGGGCCTTGACGGCACCGAGATCGTCTCGATCACGGGCCTCGAGCAGCTGAACGAGGGCATCACGCCCAAGACGGTCAAGGTCACGGCCACGCCGAGCGAGTTCTCACCCGAGGGCAAGCAGACCGTCGAGTTCGACGCCGTCGTGCGCATCGACACGCCGGGTGAGGCGGACTACTACCGCAACGGCGGCATCCTGCAGTACGTGCTTCGTTCGCTCGTCTGATTCGGAACAACAGAAGGTCCCGGGCGGGAAGGCTCCGGGACCTTCTGCTGTTCCGCATGAGGGACACGTAGAATCTAGGGATGCCGCGAGCGGCGGCATCCGCTCACGAAGGGCATACACGGCATGGGTCTTCTTCAGTCGATCCGCGGGCCACGCGATCTCGACGCCCTTTCGACGGAGCAGTTGGAAGAGCTCGCCGGCGAAGTCCGCGCATTCCTGATTGAGAACGTCGCCCGAACGGGCGGGCACCTCGGTCCCAACCTCGGTGTCGTCGAGCTCACGATCGCGCTGCACCGCGTCTTCGATTCCCCGAACGATCCCGTCATCTTCGACACGGGGCATCAGTCCTACGTGCACAAGCTGCTCACGGGCCGCCAGGACTTCTCTCAGCTGCGCACGCGTGGCGGACTCGCGGGCTACCCGCAGCGGTCCGAGAGCTCTCATGACGTCGTGGAGTCCTCGCACGCTTCCAGTTCGCTGAGCTGGGCCGACGGCCTCTCGCGCGCGCTCACACGCACGGGGCATGACGACCGGCATGTCGTCGCCGTCGTCGGCGACGGCGCCCTCACCGGCGGCATGACGTGGGAAGCCCTCAACAACATCTCGGATGACAACGACCGCAATCTCGTCATCATCGTCAACGACAACGGCCGCTCCTACGCGCCGACGATCGGCGGAATGGCGCGGTACCTCAACCGCGTGCGCACCGCCGAGACCTATCGGCAGCTGCACGAGGGCTCGGCGACGCTCTTCCGCAAGCTCGGACCCGCCGCGCGCGCGCTCTACCGCGGTGTGCGCGGCGGAACTCACGGGTTCCTCTCGCGCTTCACGAACAACACCGAGCTGTACTCGAACCTCGACATCAAGTACCTCGGTCCTGTCGACGGGCACGACCTCGAGACGCTCATCGAGACCCTCGAGCTGGCGAAGTCCTACGGCGCACCCGTCATCGTGCACGCGATCACCGAGAAGGGTCGCGGGTACCAGCCCGCGCGCGACGACGAAGCCGACCAGTTCCACGCCGTGGGCCGCATCGACCCCGTCTCGGGGCGACCGGTCGGGTCCGCGTCGAGTCTCGGCTGGACCGACGTGTTCGCCGACGAGCTCGTTGCGCTCGGCGAAGAGCACGACGAACTGATCGGGATCACGGCGGCGATGCTGCGCCCGACCGGCCTGCTGCCCTTCGCGCAGCGCTTTCCCGACCGCGTGTACGACGTCGGCATCGCCGAGCAGCATGCCGTCGCCTCGGCGGCAGGTCTCGCCTATGGCGGGCTGCACCCGGTCGTCGCGATCTACGCGACGTTCGTGAACCGCGCCTTCGACCAGGTGCTGATGGATGTCGCACTGCACAAGGCGGGGGTGACGTTCGTGCTCGACCGGGCCGGCGTGACGGGCCCCGACGGGCCGAGCCACCACGGCATCTGGGATCTGGCGATGCTGCAGATCGTGCCGAACGTCCGCATCGCCGCTCCGCGCGACGAAGCCCGCCTGCGCGAAGAGTTGCGCGAAGCCGTCGCCGTCGACGACGCCCCCACCGTCATCCGCTACCCCAAGGGCTCGGTGAGCCCCGAACTGCCCGCCCTCGAGCGACTGCCCGACGGTGTCGACGTTCTCGCCCGCGACGGCGCACAGGACGTGCTCATCGTCGGCATCGGCCCCATGGCTCACCTCGCTGTCGATGTCGCCGAGCGCCTTCGCGCGCAGGGGATCGGCGCGACCGTCGTCGACCCGCGGTGGGTCGTGCCGGTGCAGCCGTCGATCATCGAGCTGGCGGCATCCCACCGCCTCGTCATCACGATCGAAGACGGCATCCGCGTCGGCGGGATCGGCACGCGCGTGCGCCAGGTGCTGCGCGAAGCGGGCGTCGATACGGCGGTCGATGAGCTGGGGCTTCCCGCAGAGTTCATCGACCACGCCTCACGCGAGCAGATCTTCGAGGATGCCGGGCTGACGCCCGCCAAGATCGCCCACGACATCGTGGCTCAGGTGCTCGGCACCCGTATCCCCGTCGCTCGTCCGGCGACGTCCGAGATCCCGACGCTCACCGACTGGCAGCGTTCGCACCGCGCCTGATGCGCATACGGCAGCGGCCCCGAGCCGAAGCCCGGGGCCGCCGTTGACGTGCTGTCAGGCGCTCACGCCGCGGATGGGCGGGTGGTGGAACGTGTCACCGAAGACGCGCTCCGACGCCCCCTCGCGATCGAGGTACGGCGACGCGCCGCCGTCGATGAACGGCCAGCCGGCCCCGAGGATGAGGCACAGGTCGATGTCCTCGACCTCGGGCACCACACCCTCGTCGAGCATGATCTTCATCTCCTGTGCGAGGCCGTCCTGCACACGGCGCAGGATCGTGAGGGCCGACGCGGGCGACGACCCGACGTGGCCCTTGATCGTCTTCTCTGCGGCCTTGGTGAACCCTGTGACGCGACCGCCCTTGTCTTTTTCGACGACGGCGGGGAGCTCTGCCAGTGCGTGGAAGTTCTCGTTCGCGTAGAACCGGTCGGGGAACGCACGCACCATCGTGTCCTGCACGTGCGCGGCGACCTTCCATCCCACGAGATCGATCAGCTGGAAGGGGCCCATCGGCAGTCCGAGCGGGCCGAAGGCCTTCTCGACGTCGGCGACGGGCGTGCCTTCGTAGACGGCCCGCGCGGCTTCGCCCATGACCTTCGCCAAGAGCCGGTTGACGACGAACCCGGGCGCGTCGGCGGTGAGCACGGCGTTCTTGCCGAGCCCACGTGCCACGACGAACGCGGTCGAGAGAGCGGCATCCGAGGTCTGAGGCGTCTTGACGATCTCGATGAGCGGCATGACGGCGACCGGGTTGAAGAAGTGGAAGCCGACGAGACGCTCGGGGTGCGTGAGCTTGGCGCCGATCTCTTGGACCGACAGCGACGACGTGTTCGTTGCGAGGATGGCGTCTTCGGCGACGATGCCCTCGAGCTCGCCGAAGACGGCCTGCTTGACGCCGACCTCTTCGAAGACGGCCTCGATGACGAAGTCGCAGTCGGCGTACTGGCTCTTGTCGACGGTGCCCGTGACGAGGGCGCGCAGCCGGTTGGCGGCGTCGCCGTCGAGACGACCCTTGGTCTCGAGCTTCGCAATCTCGTCGTGGATGTACGCGATTCCCTTGTCGACGCGCGCCTGGTCGAGGTCGGTGATGAGCACCGGCACCTGCAGCTTGCGCACGAACAGCAGCGCGAACTGCGATGCCATGAGCCCGGCGCCGACGATGCCGACCTTGGTCACGGGTTTGGCGAGCGCCTTGTCCGGAGCGCCGACGGGGCGCTTGGCGCGCTTCTGCACGAGGTCGAAGGCGTACATGGATGCCGCGAACTGATCGCCCGTCACGAGCTCTGCCAGTGCGTCGTCCTCACGCGCGAATCCCTCGGCCTTCGTGCCGCTCCTGGCCTTGTCGAGCAGGTCCAGCGCGACGTAGGGGGAGCGGGGGACGGTGCCGATCTTGGACTCGAGCATGCCGCGCGCCATCTTGATCGCGATCGGCCACTTCGTCAGTCGCTCGATCTTGCCCGGCTCGTTCTTGCGGTCGACCTTGATGGTGCCCGAGAGCACGCCGTCGGCCCACCGCAGCGAGTCCTCGAGGTAGTTGCCCGCGGGGAAGATCGCGTCCATGATGCCCAGGTCGAAGGCCTGCTTCGGCTTGAGCATGCGGTTCTGCTTGAGCGGGTTCGAGATGACGACCTCGAGGGCGTTCTCGATGCCGATGAGATTGGGCAGCAGGTACGCGCCGCCCCACCCCGGGATGATGCCGAGGAAGACCTCGGGCAGCGCGATCGCCGCCGCCGAGGAATCCACCGTGCGGTATGTCGAGTTCAGGGCGATCTCGAGGCCGCCGCCGAGGGCGAGCCCATTGACGAACGCGAACGAGGGGACGCCGAGCTCGGAGAGGGAGCCGAACACCTTGTGCCCGAGCTGCGCGATGAGCTTCGCGTTCTCTTTCGATCCGAGCTTCGAGATGTCGGACAGGTCGGCGCCGGCGGCGAGGATGTACTGCTTGCCCGTGATGCCCACGGCCTGGATCTCGCCCGCGGTCGCCCGCGCCTTCAGCGAGGCCAGCGTCTCACCGAGTTCGGTCAGCGTCGCCGGGCCCAGGGTGTTCGGCCGTGTGTGGTCGCGCCCGTTGTCGAGCGTGATGAGCGCGAGCGTCTTGCCCGAGGGCAGGAGCACGTCCCGCACGCGGGAGTGTGTGATCACTTCGTCGCCGGCGAGGGCCTGGATGGGAGAGAAGTCGATGTCGTCGTAGTTCGTCATTCGTCCGTACCCTTACTTTCGCTTCTTGCCGTCGTAGTGGGGGTTCTCCCAGATGACCGAACCGCCCTGTCCGAGGCCGACGCACATCGCGGTGAGGCCGTAGCGCACGTCAGGACGCTCGGCGAACTGCGCCGCGAGCTGGATCATGAGGCGCACACCGGATGCGGCAAGCGGGTGGCCGAACGCGATCGCGCCGCCCCACGGGTTGACGCGGGGATCGTCGTCGGCGATGCCGAAGTGGTCGAGCAGTGAGATGACCTGGACGGCGAACGCCTCGTTCAACTCGAACAGGCCGATGTCGCCGATCGTGAGGCCGGCCTTCTTGAGCGCCTTCTCGGTCGAGGGAATCGGCCCGATGCCCATGATCTCGGGCTGCACGCCGGCGAAGGCGAAGGACACGAGCCGCATCTTGGGGGAGAGACCGAGCTCCTTGACGGCCCGCCCTCCGGCCAGCAGCGACATCGTCGCGCCGTCGGTGAGCGGCGACGACGTTCCCGCCGTCACGCGCCCGTGGGGGCGGAACGGCGTCTTGAGGGCCGCGAGGTCGTCCATCGTGGTCTGCGGGCGACGGCCTTCGTCTTCGGTCGCGAGCGCCCAGGCGCCGTCTGCGTCTTTGACGGCCACCGAGACGAGATCCGGCTGGATCTTGCCGGCGTCGTAGGCGGCTTGCACCTTGTGCTGGCTGAGCATGCCGAAGCGGTCAGAGCGCTCCTTCGTCAGCTGCGGGAACCGGTCGAAGATGCGCTCGGCGGTGACGCCCATGTTGAGCGCGCCCGGGTCGACCATCTTCTCGGCCACGAACCGCGGGTTCGGGTCGGCGTTCGTGCCGATCGGGTGATGCCCCATGTGCTCGACACCGCCCGCGAGAGCGATGTCATACATGCCGACGCCGATCGAGCCCGCCATCGTCGTGACACTCGTCATAGCGCCCGCGCACATGCGATCGATCGCGAATCCGGGGACGGTCTGCGGCAGTCCCGCGAGGATCGCGACCGACCGGCCGAGCGTGAGCCCCTGGTCTCCGGTCTGCGATGTCGCGGCGATGGCGACGTCATCGACGCGGTCCGCGGGAACGCTCGGGTTGCGTTCCATGAGTCCGATCGTCGCCTTTACGGCGAGGTCATCGGAACGAGTGTTCCAGTACATGCCCTTCTCGCCGGCGCGCCCGAAGGGGGTGCGCATTCCGTCGACGAAGAAGACGTCTGAGATCTCGGCCACTGAAGCCTCCAAGAGAGTGTCGGATGAGTTCAGCCTACGAACCGGCCCGCTCCCGCGGGCAAACGGGTGGGGAGAATCTACGAAGCCGCGTCCGAGCCTGACGAGCCCGGTTGCACGGAACCCACAAAAGCATCCGCGATCCGCTGTGCAGTTTCCTCAATCTGCCAGCGGCGGGCGCCGAGCGCCTCGAGCGCTGTCGCGATGGATGCCGCATCCCACTCCTGCGGCGGGGACCACGCTATCCGGCGCAGCGTATCCGGCGTCAGCAGATTCTCCATCGGCATGTTCAGCTCTTCGGCGCGCGCTTCGAGAATCGGGCGCACCGCCTTGAGCCGTGCATCCGCTTCGGGGTTGCGATCGGACCACGCGCGCGGCGGCGGCAGCGAGTCGCCGCCACGAGCGCGCTCGAGCGGCAAGTCTGTCGTCGTGCGCCCCTCTTCGATCGCAGCCCACCAGCGATCGAGCTGCGAGCGGCTCGCGCGACCGGTGAACTCCTTGACGCGGGCGAGCGCCTGCTTGCTGTCGGGCTCGGCGAGGACAGCGGCCACGAGCGCTCGATCGGGCACGAGACGGCCCGGAGAGACATCCTCGTCGCGGGCGAACTCCTCACGTGCGGTCCACAGGGCGCGCGCGACGGCGAGGTTGCGGCGCCCGCGCACGGTGTGGAGGCCGCTCAGGCGACGCCACCGTTCTTCGCGCGGCGGCTTCGGCGTGCGCTCGAGCGTCGCCTGGAACTCCTCGGCGGCGATCTCGGTCTTGTTCTGTGCGACGAGCTCGTCGACGAGCACGTCGCGCACATCCACGAGGTGCTCGACATCGAGGGCGGCGTACTCGAGCCAGGATTGGGGGAGCGGCCGTGTCGACCAGTCGGCGGCGGAGTGCGCTTTCGCGAGCGTGATCCCGAGCGTGTCCTCGACGAGAGCGCCGAGCCCCACCCGTTCGTGACCGAGCAGGCGGGCAGCCAGCTCGGTGTCGAACAGTCGCGCGGGCTCGAGCCCGGCCTCACGCAGAGACGGCAGGTCCTGACTCGCGGCGTGCAGAATCCACTCCTCGCCGCCGATGACCTCCTGCAGGGGTGTGAGGTCGCCGATCGCCGGCGGGTCGAAGAGGAACACGCCCGCGTCACGGCGGAACACCTGTACGAGGTAGGCGCGTTGCGAGTAGCGGAACCCTGAGGCGCGTTCCACATCGACGGCGACCGGGCCTGTCCCTGCGGCGAGGGTGTCGAGGGCGCGGGACAGACCGGCGGCCTCCTCGATGACGACATACTCAGTCACGTGTTGACCGGCGATTTGCGAGCATCGCGATTCCTTCCGATCCGGGCGGCAGCCCGGCGAGCATGCAGGTGAGTTCGGCCCATGCCTCGATGTGCGGACCGAGGGGGCCTTCCGGCGACCACGAGGCGCGCAGCTCGATCTGTGCGCCCTCTCCCTCGGCCGCGAGCGAGCCGAAGCCCTTCGAGAGGGTCGTGGTGGCCGTGCCGGATTCCGAGTGGAAGCCGGCATGCCGCGACGCGAGCGCGTCGGTGAGCCATGCCCACGCGACGTCGGCGAGCATCGGATCGACCCCGATGTCGCGTTCGAGCGGGGCCTGCGCGAAGCAGACGATCCGCCACGGGCCGTTCCACGGCGCGGGCTCGTCGGGGTCGTGCAGCAGGATGAAGCGCCCCGTGCCGAAGGGCGAATCCTCGGCGCCGGGCTCGGGTCGCACATCGCCGGCGAGGGCGATGGCGTCGGGAGCGAGACCTGTCGGCGCGGGAATCTCGCGCACCGACAAGTCATCCCGGAATCGGGTGTCGCGCACCTCGTCGGCCGCGTGGGCGAACGACGAGGTGGACGCGGGAGGACGCTGGTCTGCCACGCGGACAGACTAGAGTGAGGCCTCGATGCGCGCTCACAGGCGCGCCGCTAACCGCGGCGCATCCCCTCGGTACCTCCCCGGCGTCCGCGTCGGACTGCTGTTCGTGTCGACGGCCGCAGCGGGAGCCATGGCCATGCTGGTGGCCGCGGCAGCCCGCGTCGCGCGCCTCGTCGTCACCCCCGCAGCCCGCGTGACCGACACGCGGATCCTGGCCCTCGACACGGCTGCTCAGACCGTCACGCTCGAGCGAACGGCCGACACGGTGCTGCCCGGTCGCTACGGACTCTTCACGGCCGACCCGTCGGGGTACGTGAAGCTCGGCTCGGTGCTGTCCGAGGATGACACGAGCGTGACCCGAAAACTGCTCACCCACGTCGGCTCCGACACCACGGTGCCCGCCGACGCGGCTTTCAGCGGCTGGTACTACGAGCGCCCCGAAGAGCTGCACCTGCCGTTCACGCCGGAACTCATCGGCTCGACGGTCGGACCCTGCCCGGCATGGCTGTTCCCCAGCGGAGACGGCGACGTGTGGGTCGTGCAGATCCACGGTCGCGGCACGACCCGGTCGGAGTGCCTACGCGCGGTCCCCGTCTTCCACGCTCTCGGCATCACGAGCCTCGTGGTGTCGTACCGCAACGACGGCGAAGCGCCCCGTAGCCGCAGCGGCACCTACACGCTCGGCGCGACCGAGTGGAGCGACATCGACGCCGCGATCGGCTTCGCGCGGGGCCGCGGCGCGAAGCGCGTCATCATGATGGGGTGGTCGATGGGCGGCGCGGTCGCGCTGCAGGCAGAGCTCAGTTCGGCCCATCGCGACATCATCGCGGGACTGATCCTCGAGTCGCCGGTCATCGACTGGCGCGTCGTCCTGAACTATCAGGCGGAGCTTCAGCGCATTCCGCCCGCCGTGGCGGGCCTCGCGCTGCAAGCTCTGCGACACGGGTGGGCGACGCCCGCCACGCGCAGGGGGTCGGCGATCCCGTTCGACCGGCTGGATGTCATCGCGCGCGCCGCAGAGCTGCGGCATCCGATCCTCATCCTGCATTCCGACGACGATGGCTTCGTGCCCTCGGATGCCTCGCACGATCTGCTCGTCGCGCGGCCCGACCTCGTCGAGCTCGAGGTTTTCGAGGTCGCGCGGCACACGAAGCTGTGGAACTACGACCAGGAGCGGTGGAGCACGCGCATCCGGACGTGGCTCGCAGCGCAGGGCCTCTCGGTCGAGAGCGACGGCTGACGGCGGCTCAGCCGGCCGCGCGCTTGGCGCGCACCTGGCGCTTCGCGCGCAGCAGCATGCCCGTCATGCCGGCGATGCGCAGCGGTGAGACGGCGCGGGTCAGGCCGATGCTCTGCGGGTAGTCCTCGGGGATCGCGAGCACCTCGTCGGCGCTCAGGCCCGTGATGCCCTGCGCCAGGATGCTGGCGAAGCCGCGCGTCGTGGGAGCTTCGGGCGGCGCGGTCGCATGCATCGCGACGATGTCGTCGTCATCGACGTCGACGACGATGTACACGGGTGACTGGCACTCCGCAACGCGCTCCTGGAGCTCGGGATGCCCTTCGTACTTCTCGGGCACGGGCGGCAGCTCGTACGAGAACTCCAGCAGCAGCTGCAGGCGGTCGGATTCGGGCAGCTCGAGGAACTCGTCGCGGATCTCGGCGAGGGTGGCAGGCAGCATCTGATCGCTCATCGCGGGGCGGGAGCCTCACCCGGCTCGGAGCCGGTCACGATCGGCACGCGGACGGCGCTGCCCCATTCGGTCCACGAGCCGTCGTAGTTGCGCACGTCGTCGAAGCCGAGCAGATGCTTGAGCACGAACCACGTGTGGCTCGAGCGCTCGCCGATGCGGCAGTACGCCACGATGGGCTCACCGTCGGTGAGGCCAGCCTCGTCGCGGTAGATCGCGTCGAGTTCCGCGCGCGGGCGGAAGCCACCGTCTTCGGCGACGGCGCGACCCCACGGCACGCTCTGCGCGGACGGGATGTGACCGGCGCGCAGAGCACCCTCTTCGGGGTACGCGGGCGCCGTCGTGCGCGTGCCGTCGTACTCCTCGGGGGAGCGCACGTCGATCAGCGGGTGGCCGAAGTGGGCGAGGACGTCGTCCTTATACGCACGAAGCGCTGTGTCGTCGCGTTCGACGACGGGGTAGTCGGTGGTCGCGCGGGCCGGAGCCTCGGTCGTCAGCGGGCGCCCTTCGGCGATCCATCGATCGCGCCCGCCGTCGAGCAGCCGCACGTCCTCGTGACCGAAGAGCGAGAACACCCACAGCGCGTAGGCGGCCCACCAGTTGTTCTTGTCGCCGTAAATGACGACCGTGTCCTCGCGCGAGATGCCCTTGCGGCTGAGCAGATCGGCGAAGCCCGCTCCGTCGATGTAGTCGCGCACGACCGGATCATTGAGCTCGGTGTGCCAGTCGATCTTGACGGCGCCGGGGATGTGACCCGTCTCGTAGAGCAGCACGTCTTCGTCGGACTCGACGACGACGAGCCCCGGAAGACCCAGTCGCTCCTCGAGCCAGTCGCCGCTCACCAGCCGCCCGGGCGCGGCGTACTCGGCGAACTTGGGCGATGACGTGTCGAACTCGACGGCCACGGAGCTCCTCGGGGTCGGGAATCGCGGAAGGGACGGCGTAGGGTTGAACCGCCCTTCGACCCTATAGATTCCCGGGCGGGGGAGTGCATCCGCCCGTCACACCTCACGAGGATCCGCATGACCACGCCCGCCACCGGGATCGTCCGCCTCACCGAACGATCTCCGCAGCTGAGCGGCGCCGAGATGGTCGCAGCGCTCGTGCCGCCGCCGCAGTTCGCCGACGCGACGTTCGACACGTACCGCACGGACGCCGCCTATCCCTCGCAGCAAGAGGCCAAGGACCGCCTGATGTCGTTCTCGGGCATGGGCGCGCCCGGCGCGAAGGGCGGCTTGTTCCGCCGCGCGAAGCGCCCACCGGCGCTCAAGCCGGGCGTCTACCTCGATGGCGGCTTCGGTGTCGGAAAAACCCACCTGCTGGCATCCGTCTATCACGCCCTTCCGGCCCGCCGGAAGTACTTCGGCTCGTTCATCGAGTACACGGCGCTCGTCGGCGCGATCGGCTACCAGAACACCGTCGAGCTGTTCCGAGGCGCCGATCTGCTCTGCATCGACGAGTTCGAACTCGACGATCCGGGCGACACGATGGTGATGACGCGGCTGTTGGGCGAGCTCGTCTCGTCGGGCACGCGCCTCGCGGCGACGTCGAACACTCCGCCCAATGCGCTCGGTGAGGGCCGCTTCGCGGCGCAGGACTTCCTGCGCGAGATCCACGCGATGGCCGCGAGCTTCGACACGCTGCGCATCGACGGCGTCGACTTCCGCCAGCGTGCCCTCGACGGACACGCCGCCGTGATGAGCGATGCACAGTACGAGGCGGCGATCGCCGACGCCGCGACGCAGGGTATCGCCGCGGACGACAGCTTCGAAGAGCTCGTCTCGCACCTGGCTCGGGTGCATCCGTCGCGATACATCCGCCTCATCGACGGCGTCTCGACGATCGGGCTGCGCGATGTCGCGCCTTTCACCGATCAGTCTTCGGCGCTGCGCTTCGTCGCCTTCATCGACCGCGTCTACGACGCGCAGCTTCCGATCCGGGCGACGGGGGTCTCCCTCGACCTCGTCTTCCCCGACGAGATGCTCGCGGGCGGGTACCGCAAGAAGTACCTGCGCGCCATCTCGCGCCTCGTCGCCTCGACGCTCGCCTGACGCGAAACGTGATGTTCACACGCGCGCGGTCGCTGTAACCGACGCGAAACGCGCGACGCACGTCGCCGGAAACGCGCACTGGTCACACTGACGTCAGTGCGAGGCGATCCCGACGTCGCGATCGCCTCGCCTCTTCGTCACCCGACTGATGCGAGGTAACACCATGGATGCACCCGGCAACATCGCGTGGGCCGTCACTGCGACCGCCTTCGTCCTTCTCATGACGCCGGGAGTGGCGTTCTTCTATGGAGGACTCGTCAAAGCCAAGAGCGTCGTCAGCATGATGATGATGAGCTTCGGTGCCATCGGTCTCGTGGGCGTCCTGTGGATCCTGTTCGGGTTCAACATGAGTGCCGTCGACTCGCCCACGGCCTTCGCCGGCAACCCGTTCAGCGATTTCGCGCTGAACGGACTCGCGTCGGGGGAGGACGCCAACGTGGGCCTCCTGGGGGTCGCGTACAGCGGAACGTTCGCGATCATCACGGTCGCGCTCATCTCGGGCGCGATCGCCGACCGGGCCAAGTTCGGCTCGTGGATGATCTTCGCGGGCCTGTTCGCGACGCTCGTGTACTTTCCCGTCGCGGCGTGGGTGTGGGGCGGCGGCTGGGTGTACGAGCTCGGCACGACCCTCTTCGGCGCAGACAGCGGCGTCGCCGTCATCGACTACGCCGGTGGCACCGCCGTGCACATCAACGCGGGCGCCGCGGCTCTTGCCCTCGCCCTCGTGCTCGGCAAGCGCATCGGGTTCCAGAAGGGCATCCTCAAGCCCCACAACGTCCCACTCACGCTGCTGGGTGCCGCGCTGCTGTGGTTCGGCTGGTTCGGCTTCAACGCCGGTGCCGAATGGCTCTCAGAAGACATGGGCGGCGTCGGACTCATCGCGATCAACACCCTCGGTGCGACAGCCGCGTCGGTCATCGGCTGGATCGTCGTCGAGAAGCTCAAAGACGGCAAGCCCACCTCGGTCGGAGCCGCATCGGGCGCCGTGGCAGGACTCGTCGCGATCACCCCGGCCTGCGCGAACCTCACACCCGGTTGGGCCTTGCTGCTCGGTGCGATCACCGGCGTCGCCTGCGCCTTCGCTATCGAGCTGAAGTTCCGCGTCGGCTTCGACGACTCGCTCGACGTCGTGGGCATCCACCTTGCCGGCGGTCTGATCGGCACCGTGTTCCTGGGCTTCTTCGCCACCGAGACGGGTCTGCTCGTCGGCGGTGGGTTCGAGCAGCTGATCGTCCAGGTCATCGCCGTCATCGGCGTGCTGCTGTACTCGCTCGTCGTGGCCTTCATCCTGGGCTTCGCGATCGAGAAGACGATCGGTTTCCGCGTGAAGGACGAGGACGAACTCGCCGGTGTGGACACCGTCGTGCACGGCGAGGAGGGCTACCTGCTCGAAGCACGGGTGTGACGAACCCGCAGAAGTAGGGTGGGCGGATGGCTCCGCGCTCCGGCATCCTCGGCACCCTGTCTCGACTTCTGCGCACGATCACCTCGACGAAGACCCCGTCGCGCGTCGCTGCGTCGGGGTCTTCGGCGTCGGGGGGCGCGGAATCGCGTGGCCCCGCAGGTTCGACCGCGACGATCGAGGTCGTGCCCCCTCCGGCGTCGAAGCTGCGCATCACGTACGCCCCTGCGATGGACGGTGATCCCGACGCCGGCGAGATCGTCTGGACCTGGGTGCCGTACGCCGAGAACGACGGTCGCGGCAAGGACCGGCCCGTGCTCGTCATCGGTCGCCAGAACGCCGATCGGGTCTATGCCGTGCGCCTCACGAGCAAAGGGCGCGACGGCGACCGCGACTATCTTCCGATCGGCTCGGGCCCGTGGGATTCGCAGGGCCGCCCGTCGTGGATCGACATCGACCAGCTGTACAGCGTGCATGCGTCGGGCCTGCGCCGCGAGGCATCCGCACTCGATCTCAATCGTTTCGCCGTCGTCGCGCGAGCGCTGCAGCAGCGCTACGGCTGGAGTGTCGGCTGACTGACCATAGGCGGCGTTCAGAGGGCCACAGGGGCGACTGAAGGTGACTGCGCCAGGTCAGCTGGCTATCCGCTGACCGTCCCGGGACTCGTCGTCGGCCCGCGACAGCGCGCGACGGCCCACGGTGATCCAGCTGAGCGAGCCCAGCACGGGGACGAACAGGATCACGACTGTCCAGACGACCGCCTGCGTCGCCGTGAGGCGAGAGGCAGCGCGCGCCAAGAGCACCAACCCGACGATCGTGAAGACGGTCACCGCGATCGCGATGACCGACCACGCGACGTCATACGAAGCGGGTAACAGCGGGTTGTGCTCGGAGCCCATGTACCGAACCTATCGGCACGTGACCGTCAGCGACCAAGAGGATTCGCAGTTGTGGCGGCCCCGGTCACGCGGCGTCCGTCGAGACGTCCGTCACGCCGCGGCCGTCGATCGCCCACGGGATTCACGAGGGGTGACCAGCAGAGTGCTGCCGCACTGGACTGCCGAGTGCGGTCTTTCGTTCTGCTCACCGCTCCAGCCTCGCACGGTGACCGTGGACGGACCTCAGTCGGGCGCTCGATGCCGCGCCGGGCGGGTTGCCGACCGGTGCGGGACCGAAAACCGAAGACCCCCGGAAGATCGAAATCTCCGGGGGTCTGATGGTGGGCGATACCAGACTCGAACTGATGACCTCTTCCGTGTGAAGGAAGCGCGCTACCAACTGCGCCAATCGCCCATGGCCCATTCAGGGCCGAGACTCGATGCTACCGGATACCGGGGGGTGTGAGCGAACGGGCCGGGCGCGACACGCTCGGGGTGTCACCGGTTTGGCGAGTCAGAATTCATGGGCTAAAGTTGCTCAAGTGCCCGGGGCAAACCGGGAACGCGGATGTAGCGCAGTTGGTAGCGCACAACCTTGCCAAGGTTGGGGTCGCGAGTTCGAGTCTCGTCATCCGCTCGAGTGCAGAGGTTCCCTTCGGGGAACCACGGCACGTGGGGTCAAACCACACGGTGGCGTGGCCGAGCGGCTAGGCACCGGCCTGCAAAGCCGTTTACACGGGTTCGAATCCCGTCGCCACCTCGCCTGCATAACTTAATAGCCCTTACGGGCGCGATTGGCGCAGCGGTAGCGCGCTTCCCTGACACGGAAGAGGTCACTGGTTCGATCCCAGTATCGCGCACAGACAAGAACCCCCGGCTTACCGGGGGTTTTCTGGTTTCCAGGTCCGATCCAACTCTCTGCGTGGGATTCACGTGGGGCATCGGTTGAGATGAGCGCGCGCGAGACGGCGCAGCAACCGATCAAGGAGACCGCAGTCGGCGCCGACGAACCTCGTCTCCGCGGGAGGACGACCCCGCCGGTGAGCCTGTGCCTCAGATGCTCTCAGGGCCTCCGTGGTGGGCGCGATGCGACAGCATCGTCACCCGAATGGCCAACACCGAATTGTGGGGGTCACTTCAAGAGCCTCACCCGGATGACTCAACCAATATGCCGTGGCGACCGCCCTCGTTCGTCGTCAATGCGACGCGAGTAGGAGAGCATCCCATGAGTGACCGCTAGGCGGATCACGAGGTAAAGCAGCAGCAAGCCGATGATCAGCCCGAGCAGTGACGCCGCGATGTTGGCGACTGTCAGTAGCGCGAAGGTATCCGTCATGCCTGCGACCGTACCAACTTCGCCCGGCGCGTCACGGATGGACGCCACGCGAACACGGTCCGCGGATGTCCCGGCTCCCACGCAACCATCACAACCCGTCGTTCCGTGGGGGCGACCGCATGTCAGCGAGACACAACGAGATCGACATCATGACCATCATCGTCGCCGGGCAAGAGGCGGCTTCGGCAAGCTCGTCGGCGACAGTGTCAAGCACCCAGCATTGGGCGATCACGCCCCAGGAAACAGCGGAGAACGTCGGTCTCTGTGATCGGCTAGTCGCGGAGCATGAACGTTGACGACATCGCCATCAGCCCCACCGGTGCCGTGCGCAGACACCGACCGCCGCCTGTCGCATCAAGGCTGAGCCGTTAGGCTCGCACAGCGGCTGCGCCAAAAGCCGCCGTCATGACACCGAGTCCGTCGACCCCAAGCGACGGCACAGGGG
Organism: Microbacterium sp. Y547; assembly: GCF_057669785.1. Lineage (NCBI taxonomy): Bacteria > Bacillati > Actinomycetota > Actinomycetes > Micrococcales > Microbacteriaceae > Microbacterium > Microbacterium sp. Y547. The sequence goes on along the minus strand of NZ_JBYHFN010000002.1, from coordinate 280,183 downwards.
GTAGGGATTTTGCGGACCATCACCAAGCCGTCCGTCGTCGCGGTTGCGGCGGCATTCGGGCTCGTCGCACTCACGGGGTGCTCGGGTGTCGCGGGCGGCCCTGGGGGGCCAGACGACCAATCCGTCGCCGACGCGTGTTCGCAGGCAGCGACATCGGTCGAGTCCGCACAGTCCGGGCTGTCGGACATCACGACCGAGGTCACGGCGGGCAACTTCTCGGTCGTCGCCGAGCAACTCCTCGACCTGCACGTGAACCTCGGTGAGACCGCGGAATCTCTCGGCAACGCCGACGTGCGCCGCACCCTCAACGCGTTGGCGAACAAGGTGGGCGACTTCGCCCGCATCTTCGAGGACGCACCCGACGGAGACCCGACGGCGATCGCCGACCGGGTCACCGAACTGCAGAGTGTGTCGAAGGAGGTCGCCATCGCCGGCCAGGCGATGAGCGAGCTCTGCAACTGAGCTCCGGGGGCTGAGCTGCCGGCTGCGCGGAATCCACCCGCCCGGGCCGGTAGCCTTTACGCACGCCCTCTTCTGGAGTTACTAGTGACTGACGCTGCCGCACCGTCCGACGTGGTTTACCCCGCCGATGGTTTCGCCCTGTTCCCCGATCGTTCCGTCGTCGCTCTGCGCGTCAACGGCGAGCTGAAAGACCTCGCCACCGTGGTGGACGAGACCGACGAGGTCGAGCCCGTCACGATCGAGAGCCCCGACGGACTCGCGATCCTGCGCCACTCGACGGCACACGTGCTCGCGCAGGCCGTGCAGCGTCTGCACCCGCAGGCGAACCTCGGCATCGGACCGCCCATCACCGACGGGTTCTATTACGACTTCGGCGTCGATGAGCCGTTCACCCCCGAAGACGTCAAGGCCATCAGCAAAGAGATGCAGCGCATCGTGCGCGAGGGGCAGCGGTTCACCCGCCGTGTCGTCACCGACGACGAGGCTCGGGCCGAGCTCGCCGACGAGCCGTTCAAGCTCGAACTGATCGGCCTGAAGAGCAGCTCTTCGACAACCGGAGCCGTCGAGGGCGCCTCGGTCGAGGTCGGGGCGGGCGAGCTCACGATCTATGACAATGTCAACCGCGACGGCGAGGTCGTCTGGAAGGACCTCTGCCGCGGACCGCACCTGCCGAGCACCCGCATGATCGGCAACGGCTGGGACCTCACCCGCATCGCCGCGGCCTATTGGCGCGGCAGCGAGAAGAACCCGCAGCTGCAGCGCATCTACGGCACCGCCTGGCCCACCAAAGACGAACTGCGCGCCTACCAGCACCGTCTGGAAGAGGCTGCCAAGCGTGATCACCGTCGCCTCGGCCGGGAGCTCGACCTCTTCTCTTTCCCGGATGAGATCGGGTCGGGCCTGTCGGTGTGGCACCCGCGCGGCGGCATCGTGCGCGGCGAGATGGAGCAGCACGCGCGTCGCCGCCACATCGAGGGCGGGTACACCTACGTGTACACCCCGCACATCTCGAAGCAGGACCTCTTCCTGCAGTCCAACCACCTCGTCACGTACAAGGAGGGCATGTTCCCGCCCATCCACCTCGACGAAGAGCGGGATGCCGCGGGCGAGATCACCAAAGCGGGCATCGACTACTACCTGAAGCCGATGAACTGCCCCATGCACATCCTGATCTTCAAGGAGCGTGCGCGCAGCTACCGTGACCTGCCGATGCGGCTCGCCGAGAACGGCACGGTCTACCGCAACGAGCTCTCCGGCGCCCTGCACGGGCTCACGCGGGTGCGCGGCTTCACGCAGGACGATTCGCACCTGTTCGTCACGCCCGAGCAGCTCGAAGCCGAGACGACCCGCGTGCTCGAGTTCGTCATCACGATGCTGCGCGACTTCGGCCTCGAGGACTTCGAGCTCGAGCTGTCGATGCGCGACGACCAGAAAGAGAAGTGGATCGGGTCGGACGAGTTCTGGGAGTACTCCACCTCGGCGCTTCGCAACGTCGCGCACTCGAGCGGGCTCAAGGTCACCGAAGTGCCGGGCGAAGCGGCGTTCTACGGCCCCAAGATCGATCTGAAGACGAAGGATGCCATCGGCCGCACGTGGCAGCTGTCCACCGTGCAGGTCGATGTGAACCTGCCCGAGCGCTTCGAGCTCGAGTACACCGACCGTGACGGGCAGAAGAAGCGCCCGATCATGATCCACCGCGCTCTGTTCGGCTCGATCGAGCGGTTCTTCGCGATTCTGCTCGAGCACTACGCCGGCGCGTTCCCCGTGTGGCTCGCTCCTGTGCAGGTCGTCGGCATCCCGGTCGCCGAGGACTTCGCCGACTATCTCGAGGATGTCGTCTCGTCTCTCACGGCAGCCGGCGTGCGCGCCGAGATCGACCGCAGCGACGATCGCATGCAGAAGAAGATCCGCAACCACACCACGGCGAAGGTTCCGATCATGCTGATCGTGGGGGAGCAGGACCGTTCCGCGGGCACCGTGTCGTTCCGATTCCGCGACGGCACGCAGCAGAACGGCGTGCCCATTGATGAAGCGGTGCAGCGGATCCGCGCCGCCGTCGACTCGCACGCCCTGGTCAACACGGCGGACGACCTGGCGTGAACGACGCGTCGGCAGGCTCGGAGACCGAGGGCGAGGACCGACTCGTCGACGCGGCGACGCTGCCCGGCACGCCCGACGAGTTCCAGCGACTGTGGACGCCGCACCGGATGGCGTACATCAACGCCGGACCCGAGCCGCTGCGCGACGTGTGTCCCTTCTGCGCCGCACCCGACAAGAGCGACGAAGACGGCCTCATCGTCGCGCGCGGCCGCACGGCGTACGTGCTGCTGAACCTGTTCCCGTACAACTCCGGCCACCTGCTCGTGTGCCCCTATCGCCACGTCTCGACGTACGACGAGGCGACGCCCGAAGAGGTCGCCGAGATCGGCGCGCTCACCCAGCGCGGGATGCGGGTGCTGCGCTCGGTGTCGCGCTGCGACGGCTTCAACCTCGGCATGAACCAGGGTCAGGTCGCCGGGGCCGGCGTCGAAGGCCACCTGCATCAGCACATCGTGCCGCGCTGGCGCTCCGATGCGAACTTCTTCCCGATCATCGCCAGGACCAAGGCTCTTCCGCAGCTGCTCGGCGACGTGCGCCGTACGGTCGCCGACGCGTGGGACGCCTGAGTCACCGCGACACGCACGACGCCGCCATCCACTGAGAAGACGGGCGCCCAGCGCGGGCGGGACCGCGCAGAGCTTCTGCTCAGCGCACCTGACGCGCCGTGAACTGCATGCGCGGGTGAGCGTAGAACTCCTGGGCTTCGACGAGCCGCAGCTCGCGGTCCTGCGCCTGGAGCGTGAGCGAGAGCAGGTCGAAGACACTGGATGCCGTGCGCTCGAGGGCGACCGCGGCATTCTTCTCGCGCAGGTAGTGGGCGGTGAACAGCGCCGCCGTGACATCGCCCGACCCGTTCGCCTTCATGGGCAGCAACGGGGTCTGCACGACCCAGGCGCCGGAGTCGTCGGCCACGAGCATCTCGATCGTGCCGTCTTCGCGGTCGGGGCGTTCGACGCTCGTCACGAGAACCGTCGAAGGGCCCATGGCGCGCGCCGCGTCAACCGCGTCGAGGGTCGAATCGATCGTGTCGGGGTGGGAGTCGGTGAGGAACCCGAGCTCGAACTGGTTGGGCGTGATGATGTCGGCGACCGGCACGACCCGCTCGCGCAGCAGCACGGGGATGGCCGGTGCCACGAAGCATCCGGACTTCGCGTTGCCCATGACGGGGTCGCACGCGTACACGGCGTTCGGATTGGCCGCCTTCACGCGCGCGACGGCGTCGATGATCACATCGGCGATGCCCTCACTGCCCTGGTAGCCCGACAGCACGGCGTCGATGCTCGAGAACACGCCGCGCTCTTCGATGCCGGTGATGACATCGCGAACGTCGTCGGGAGAGATCAGCGGCCCGCGCCACGCGCCGTAGCCCGTGTGGTTCGAGAAGTTGACGGTGTACACCGGCAGGACATCGACGCCGATGCGCTGCAGCGGGAACACCGCGGCCGAATTGCCGACGTGACCGTGGGCGACGGCGGACTGGATCGAGAGCACCTTCACGGGACGATCATGCCACCTCTCGTGCGGCCGACCGCACGCGTGCCGCGTCGATCGATGCCACCACATCGCGCGCCAGCGCGTCGGCGGACTGCTCGTCGAGGTCGTGCACCGTCAGTCGCAGTCGCCGCGATGGGCCGGTCGCCGCGAGCGCGAACTCGTCGCCCGCCCGGGCGAGCCAGCCGCGTCGCATGAGCTGCTCGACGACGGCGCGGGCCGGAACAGGCAGCTCGACCCACAGATTGAGTCCGTCGCCCGGTTCCGTCACGACGCCGTGCCGGGCCAGCCTTCGAGCGAAGGCGATGTTGCGTTCGGCGTAGTGCGCGCCGGCGCGTTCGATCGCCTGAGCGACCTCACCGTCACTGAGGAGCGCGTGCGTCAGCCGCTGCAGCAAGTGGCTCACCCATGTCGTGCCCGGGGTGAGCCGCATCGCGAGGCGCTCGGCGGTCTCGGCGTCGGACGCCGTCACCGCCAGGCACATGTCGGGACCGAGAAACTTCGAGACCGATCGAATGAGCGCCCAACGCCGATGCTCCGGTGCGATGAGCGAGTGATACGGAGCGCGCGACAGCATCGAGAAGTGGTCGTCTTCGATCACGAGCACATACGGATGCTGCGCCAGAACGTCGCGCAGCTGGACCGCGCGCTGCGCCGACAGGCTCGCCCCGGTGGGGTTCTGGGCCCGCGGCGTGCACACGATCGCACGCACGCCCTCGTCGAGGGCTGCGCGGAGTCCGTCGACCGTCATGCCCTCGTCGTCGACGGGAATCGGCACGGGGCGATAGCCGCCCAGGCGCACGGTATGGATGCTCGCCAGGAAGCACGGGTCTTCCAGGCCCACGGCATCGTCGCGCGTGAGCGCCTGCGCGAGCAGCCGTTCGACGGCGTCGGCCGCGCCGCTCGTGATCGTGACGTGGATCTCTTCGCGGCCCGCGAGGCCATCGCTCATCCACGCGCGCGCCCACGCCTCGAGGCCCGGATCGACGACGGGCTCTCCGTACAGCACAGGGCGGCCGGTGACCCGGGCGAGCGCGCGGGAGACGTCGGGGATGAGGTCGGGATCGGGGTTCCCGGTGGCGACATCGCGCAGCACGCTGTCGACCGCGAAGCCCTCCTGCGCGACGACGGAGCGGTCAGCGACGCGGGTGCCGGCACGGCCGCGCGCCTCGAGGACTCCGGACTGCGTGAGCTGGCGGTAAGCCGAGACGGCCGTGTTGCGGTTGACGCCGAGACGTTCGGCGAGCGCGCGCACCGGCGGAAGCGGATCGCCCGCGCGAAGCTCGCCCCGCTCGACGAGACCGCGCACGCTGTCGGCGATCTCGGCTGCCGTGGCGCCGCTGATAGCGAGGTCCATCCCGCCCCTTCCGACCACTCGATCCTACGTGGGGGACATGCTAGCTTTTGGCCTAGGTCAATCAATCGATTGGCTGCACTTACCCCAGGGGGACCAGATGTCGACTGCCGCCACCGGAACCGAGCGCGTCAAGCGCGGACTCGCCGACATGTTGAAGGGCGGCGTCATCATGGACGTCGTCAACGTCGAGCAGGCGCGGATCGCCGAAGACGCCGGCGCCGTCGCCGTCATGGCGCTCGAGCGCGTGCCCGCCGACATCCGTGCGCAGGGTGGCGTGTCGCGCATGAGCGATCCGGACATGATCGACGGCATCAAGGCCGCCGTCTCGATCCCGGTCATGGCCAAGGCGCGCATCGGGCACTTCGTCGAGGCGCAGGTGCTTCAGGAGCTCGGCGTCGACTACATCGACGAGTCCGAAGTGCTCTCGCCCGCCGACTACGTGAACCACATCGACAAGTGGCCCTTCGCCGTGCCGTTCGTGTGCGGCGCGACGAACCTCGGCGAGGCCCTCCGCCGCATCAACGAGGGTGCTGCCATGATCCGTTCGAAGGGCGAAGCCGGAACGGGCGACGTCTCCGAGGCGACGAAGCACATCCGCACCATCTCGGGCGAGATCAATGTGCTGCGCTCGATGACCAAGGACGAGCTGTACGTCGCGGCGAAGGAGCTGCAGGCGCCGTACGACCTCGTCGCCGAGATCGCCGAGACCGGCCGGCTGCCCGTCGTGCTGTTCGTCGCCGGTGGTGTCGCGACCCCCGCGGATGCCGCCATGATGATGCAGCTCGGCGCCGACGGTGTGTTCGTCGGCTCGGGCATCTTCAAGTCGGGCAACCCGGCCGAGCGCGCCGCCGCGATCGTGAGGGCGACGACGTTCTTCGACGACCCGAAGGTCATCGCCGACGTGTCGCGGGGCCTCGGCGAAGCCATGGTCGGCATCAACGTCAGCGACCTTCCGGCTCCGCATCGCCTCGCGGAGCGGGGCTGGTGACGGAGGACGCATGAAGGTCGGGGTGCTCGCGCTGCAGGGAGATGTGCGCGAGCACGTCGGCGTGCTGGAGGGGCTCGGCGCCGAGGTCGTCCGCGTGCGCCGGCGCGACGAACTCGCCGGGGTGCGCGGGCTCGTGATCCCCGGCGGCGAGTCCAGCGTCATGGACAAGCTCGCCCGCGCGTTCGGCCTGCGCGAACCCCTCCGCGAAGCGATCGCGGGCGGCATGCCCGTGTACGGCACGTGCGCGGGCCTGATCATGCTCGCCGACCGCATCACGGGTGCGATCGACGGTCAGCAGTCCCTCGGCGGGCTCGATATCACCGTGGCCCGCAACGCCTTCGGCAGTCAGATCGACTCGTTCGAGACCGCACTCGCCGTCGACGGGTTCACGGGCCCGCCCGTGCACGCGACGTTCATCCGGGCACCGCTCGTGATCGATGTCGGCGAGAACGTGCGCGCGCTCGCATCATTGCCCGACGGGGGAGTCGTCGCCGTCGAGCAGGGCGCGTTGCTCGGCACATCGTTCCACCCGGAGGTGAACGGCGACTCCCGCTTCCACGAGCGCTTCCTCGGACACGTGCGAGCGGCGTGACGCTCACGCCCCGGTCGGCACCGTCTCGATGAGGCGCTCGATCGCCGCGAGCGTCCTGTCGATGTCGTCGTCGGTCGTCGCCCACGACGACATCGAGCAGCGCAGCGTCGCGCGGTCGTCCCACTCGGCACCGGTGAGCGCCGCCGTCCCGTCGGCGAGGATCGCGGCACCCAACCGGCGCGTCGCCTCGTCGTGCTCGAGGTGGAACATCACTTGGGTGTACGCCACCTCGTTGACGACGGTGACCCGCGGCATCCGTCGCAGACCCGTCTCGAGGCGCACCGCGTTGCGGTGCAGCCGATCGACGAGGTCGGCGACGCCGCGGCGACCGAGACTGCGCAGCGCCGCCCACGCCGGCACGCCGCGCGCGCGGCGCGACAGCTCGGGATTCACGTCCCACGGGTCAAGGCTCGTGTACATCAGGTAGTCGCCGCCCGTGCGGAACATCGCGATCGCATCGGCGGGGTCGCGGATGATCGCCATGCCGCAGTCGTACGGCACGTTGAGCGTCTTGTGTGCGTCGCTCGTCCACGAGTCGGCGCCTTCGACGCCATCGGTGAGTGAGCGCAGGGAGGGCGAGGCAGCCGCCCACAGGCCGAACGCGCCATCGATGTGCACCCACGCGTCATGCGCTCGGGCGAGCGGAACGAGCTGCGCGAAGGGGTCGAACGCCCCCGTGTGCACTTCACCCGCCTGCAGGCACACGATCGTCGGGATGCCGCGCGCATCCTGCAGCGCCGTGGACAGCCCGTCGGGCAGCATCCGCCCCTCACGGTCGGCGGGCACCACGACGAGCTCATCGGCTCCGATGCCGCAGAAGCGTGCAGCGCGGTCGACGGAGCCGTGCCGCTGTTCGCCCACGATGAGCCGGACCTCTGGCGCGCCGCGCAGCCCTTGACGCGTGAGATCCCACCCGGCCCGGCGCAAAACGGCGTGCTGAGCGGTGGCGAGGCAGACGAAGTTCGACACTTGCGCGCCTGTGACGAATCCGACGGCCGCATCGACGGGCAGCCTGAACAGCTCGCACATCCAACGCCCCGCGATGCGCTCGAGCGCGACGGTCGCGGTCGTCATCGTGCTCGAGCCGGCGTTCTGGTCCCACGCCGAGACGAGCCAGTCGGTCGCCAGGGCGGCGGGGAGGGTTCCGCCGATCACGAAGCCGAAGAATCGGCCCCCCGGAATCGCGACGAGTCCGGGGTCGGCCCGCTCGGCGAGGTCGGTCACGAGTTCGGCGGCATCCTGACCCTCATCCGTCAGCGCGCCGCCGAAGACGGCGAGCATGTCGTCGAGACTCGCGCGCGGCCACACGGGCCGCTCATCGAGCGAGTCGAGGAATCGGGATGCCGCTTCATGAGCCGCCTCGAGGGCGCGCGCCCGGTCGTCCATGCCTCGAGTGTCCTCCCGCTTCGAGTCGCGGGCAACGGGACCCGTAGAATCATCTGCATGTCCGGCCACTCCAAGTGGGCGACGACCAAACACAAGAAGGCCGTCATCGACGCCCGTCGTGCCAAGTCGTTCGCCAAGCTCATCAAGAACATCGAGGTCGCCGCCAAGCTCGGCGGCGCTGACCTCGCAGGCAACCCGACGCTGTACGACGCGGTACAGAAGGCGAAGAAGACCTCTGTCCCCAACGACAACATCGACCGCGCCATCAAGCGCGGTGCGGGTATCGGCGGCGAGTCCATCGAGTACCTGTCGATCATGTACGAGGGCTACGGGCCCAACGGCGTGGCGCTCATGATCGAGTGTCTGACCGACAACAAGAACCGCGCCGCCGCCGAGGTGCGCACGGCGCTGAGCCGCAACGGCGGCAACCTGGCCGATCCCGGCAGCGTCGCGTACAACTTCACGCGCAAGGGCGTCATCGTCGTGTCCGGTGAAGGCGTGTCCGAAGACGACGTCATGCTCGCCGTGCTCGACGCGGGGGCCGAAGAGGTCGAACCGCACCCGCAGGGGTTCCAGGTCGTCACCGAGCCGACCGACCTCGTGACCGTCCGCACGGCGCTTCAGGACGCCGGTATCGACTACGAGTCGGCCGACATCGAGTTCGTTCCCAACCTCAAGGTCGAGATCGACGCCGACACGGCACGCAAGGTGTTCCGAGTGATCGACGCACTCGAAGACAGCGACGACGTGCAGAACGTCTTCAGCAACTTCGACCTGAGCCCCGAGGTGCAGGCCGAGCTCGAATCCGACGACTGATCCGACGGATGCCACCACCCGGGCGCGCCTCGGTGGTGCGGGTCGCGCGCTCGCTTAGCGTGGAGCGGTGACCTCTTCCTCTGCGCGTGGCGTACTGCGAGTCCTCGGGATCGATCCCGGTCTCACGCGGTGCGGTATCGGCGTCGTCGACGTCGCGCGCGACCGCTCGGCCACCCTCGTGCACGTCGGAGTCGTGCGCTCAGCGCCCACAGACCCGATCGAGACGAGGCTCGCGGCGATCGCCGCCGGCATCCGCGCCGTCGTCGATCGGCATTCCCCGGCTGTCATCGCGGTGGAGCGCGTGTTCGCGCAGCAGAACCTGCACACCGTCATGGGAACGGCTCAGGCGAGCGGCATCGCCCTGCTGGTCGCGGGGGAGCGCGGACTGCCCGCCGCGACACATACTCCGAGCGAAGTGAAGGCCGCCATCACCGGCTACGGCAGCGCCGACAAGCGTCAGGTGCAGACGATGGTGGCCCGCATCCTCCGGCTCGACGAGCTGCCCAAGCCCGCCGACGCCGCCGACGCCCTCGCGCTCGCCCTCTGCCACGCGTGGCGCGGTGGACCTGTCTCGGGCACGTTGGCGCCGCTCACCCCCGCGCAGCGCGCGTGGGCAGACGCCGAGCGTGTCAGCCGCCGATAGCGTGTCGGTCGAACATAGATCCGAATCCGCACATAGGCTCGGCTCATGATCTCCTCGCTCCGCGGCACCGCTGTGCACGTCGACACCGATGCCGTCGTGGTCGAGGTCGGGGGAGTCGGCTTCGCAGTCGCCGTGACACCTCAGATCGCGCGCAGCACGGCGGTCGGTGCCGAGATCATGCTGCACACGACGCTCATCGTGCGCGAAGACGCCCTGTCGCTCTTCGGCTTCGAGACGCGCGAAGACCTCGCCGTCTTCGGACTGCTGCTGGGCGTGACGGGCGTCGGCCCGAAGTCCGCGCTCGGCGTGCTGTCGACGCTGACCGTCGGGCAGATCGCGGATGCGGTCGCCGTCGAGGACGACGCGCCGTTCCGACGGGTGTCGGGCATCGGCCCCAAGACCGCCAAGCTCATGGTCGTGCAACTGGCCGGCAAGATCGATGCCCTCGCGGCCACACGCCCGTCGACGGGCGCCGTCGCCGATGCGGGCATCCCCACGCAGGTCGTCCAGGCCCTCGTCGGCCTGGGATGGTCGGAGCGCGTCGCGACCGAGTCGGTCGCGACCGTCGCCGAATCAGCGAGTGACACCGACCGCGCGTCGGTGCCGATTCTGCTGAGGCTCACGCTCGCGGCCCTGGGCCCGGCACGGAAGGAGCCCGTCGGTGGATGATCTGAGAGACGCCGATGAGCCCGTAGACGAGGGCGAGCTCGCGATCGAGGGCGCCCTTCGCCCGGCGTCCCTTGCGGAGTTCGTCGGCCAGCAGAAGGTGCGCGGTCAGCTTCAGCTGCTGCTCGACGCGGCGCGCATGCAGCAGCGACCCGCTGACCACATCCTGCTGTCGGGTCCGCCCGGGCTGGGCAAGACGACGCTCGCCATGATCGTCGCCCACGAGAGCGCACGGCCCCTGCGTCTGTCGAGCGGACCGGCGATCCAGCACGCGGGCGATCTCGCGGCGCTCCTGTCGAGCCTGACTCCCGGCGAAGTCCTCTTCATCGACGAGATCCACCGCATGGCGCGTTCGGCCGAAGAGATGCTGTACCTCGCGATGGAGGACTTCCGCATCGACATCATGGTGGGCAAGGGCGCCGGCGCCACCAGCATCCCTCTCGATCTCGCACCCTTCACGCTCGTCGGCGCGACGACGCGATCGGGTCTCCTTCCCAACCCCCTGCGCGACCGATTCGGCTTCACGGCGCACCTGGAGTTCTACGAACCCCACGAACTGGAGCGGGTACTCGGGCGCTCGGCGCCGATGCTCGGCATCCAGCTGCCCGCGACCCCGCGCGCCGAGATCGCCCGCCGCTCGCGCGGAACACCGCGTATCGCCAACCGTCTGCTGCGCCGTGTGCGGGACTACACGGTGGTCCACGGCGACGGCGCCGCCGCGGATGCCGCGACCGTCGACGCTGCGCTCGACCTCTACGACGTCGACGCTCTGGGGCTGGATCGCCTCGACCGCGCGGTCCTCGACGCGCTCGTAGGCCGGTTCGGAGGCGGGCCCGTGGGCCTCAGCACCCTGGCTGTCGCCGTCGGCGAAGAGCCGGACACCATCGAGTCCGTCGTCGAGCCGTATCTCGTCCGGATCGGCTTCATGGGACGCACTCCGCGCGGCCGCGTCGCGACGCCCGCCGCCTATAACCACCTCGGAACGCCACGCGACTCCGCGGTCCTCGGCTTCAATGACCTATAATCACTGAAGGCTTCTCGCCTACATCCCCTGCAAGGCATCGGCGCCGTGGCGCACGCCTGACCCGAAAGGCACCCCGCCCCATGGAATTCGGTCTCTTCTTCCAGCAGTACGGCCTCATCGTGCTGCTCATCCTGCTGCTCGTCTTCATGTTCTGGAGCTCGCGCCGCCGCATGCAGAAGCAGAAGTCGGAGCAGGAAGAAAAGGCCCGCCAGACCGTTCCCGGCGCCGAGGTGCTGCTGCAAGGCGGCCTGTACGGAACCGTCGTCGAATACGACGGCGAGAACCTCGACCAGCCGGCGATCGTGTCGATCGCTCCCGGCGTCGACATCAAGGTGCACAGCCAGGCGATCCTTCGCGTCGTGAACCCGACCGAGGGATTCGTCACGGAAGACGACTTCATCGAAGCTGAGGAGTCCGAGGCCGAGTACGAGGCGGCCGTCGCCGATGGAGACATCTCCTCGATCAGCGACGACCGCGCCCGCAGGGCCAGCGACGAGTCGCAGCCGGGCAACGAAGACAAAAAGCCCGAGGCCTGACCGGCCCTTCGCGGCCATCCCCCCGAGAGAAGCGAATAACCGTGGCGACATCCACCCCTGTCCGGCACGCCTGGCGCGCGCTCATCGCGCTCGTCGTGACGACAGCCGTCCTATTCGGCATCAATGCACTGGGCGTTTACGTCTTCACTGACGAAGACGGCAAGGGTCAGAGCTCCTGGAGCCCCGACCTGGCGCTCGACCTTCAGGGGGGAACGCAGATCGTCCTGCAGGCACAGACGCCTGACGGCTCCGCGCCCACCGAAGAGCAGATGAACCAGGCGGTCACGATCATCCGCCAGCGCGTCGACGCGTCCGGCGTCGGCGAGGCCGAGGTCGGCACACAAGCCGGCAACCAGATCGTCGTCCAGATCCCGGGCGAGGCCGATGACGAGACACGTGCACGCATCGAGGCGTCCGCGCAGCTCCAGCTGCGCGCCGTGCTCGTAGCGGGCGCCCCCGCGAACACGTTCGTCGGAGAAGACGGCGAATCGACGCCGTACCCGACGCCGGACCCGACGCTCGGAGCGACGCCCACGGTCGAGCCGACCAACGGCAGCGACACGAACTGGATCACGCCCAAGCTCGAGGCCGAGTTCATGGCCTACGACTGCGCGAACCCGACGAACGACCCGGCCAACGCCCCCAAGGACGAGCCTCTCATCACGTGCGACCCGTCCGGGTCCGCGAAGTACCTCCTCGGTCCGGTCGAGCTCGACGGCTCGTCAATCTCGGATGCGACGTTCGGCCTGCAGCAGACCGACGGCCGCTGGGCGGTCAACCTCGTCTTCAACCGCGAGGGCACCAAGACCTTCGGCGAGATCAGCCAGCGCCTCTACGGTGCGCAGCCGCCGCAGGACCAGTTCGCGTTCGTGCTCGACGGCTACATCCTGTCGGCGCCGTCGATGAACGGCGTCATCATGGACGGCAAGCCCAGCATCACGGGCAGCTTCACGCAGGAAACGGCCAAGACGCTCGCCGACCAGCTCAAGTACGGCGCGCTGCCGCTCAGCTTCGAGGTCGTCAGCTCGAACACGATCTCGGCGACGCTCGGTTCGCAGCAGCTCGAGATCGGGCTCATCACGGGTCTCATCGGCCTCATCCTGGTGGCGCTGTACTCGCTCATCGTCTACCGGGCGCTCGGCACCGTGATCATCGCCTCCCTGCTCGTCATGGGTGTCCTGACCTACGTGATGCTCTGCATCCTGGCGTGGCGCATGGGCTTCCGCCTGTCGCTGGCCGGCGTCGCGGGTGTGATCGTGTCGATCGGCTTCACGGCGGACTCGTTCATCATCTACTTCGAGCGAATACGAGATGAGCTGCGAGACGGGAAGTCGATCACGGGCGCAGTCGAGGACGGCTGGTCGCGCGCGAAGCGCACGATCTACATCTCGAAGTCGATCAACATCCTCGCCGCTGTCGTGCTGTACATCCTCGCCGACGCGACCGTGAAGGGCTTCGCGTTCACGCTGGGCCTCACGACCATCATCGACGTCTTCATCTTCATCCTCTTCACACACCCCGTCATGCAGCTGCTGGCGAGGACGAAGTTCTTCGGCGAAGGTCACCCGCTGTCGGGCATGGACCCCGCGGCTCTCGGTGCGGTCTACCGCGGACGCGCGCAATTCCGTGCCCCGGTCTCCGCGACGAGCAAGACACCTGCTGGCAGGCGGGCGGTCAAATCCCGGTCCGAAGCCGTGCGCCGCCAAACCATCGCAGAACGCCGACAAGCCGCCGAACTCGCTTCCCGCGACGCCTCGAAACCCGGCCCGAACGTCAAGGAAGCAGGCGACTGATGCGCAGCATGAGCGAGCTCGGCAACGACCTCTACACCGGCAAGACATCCTTCCCGTTCGTCGGGCGGCGCAAGCTGTGGTTCATCATCGCGGCTGTGCTCGTGATCGGATCGGTCCTCGTGCCGTTCATCCGGCCCGTGCAGTTCTCGATCGAGTTCACGGGTGGATCGCAGTTCACCGTGTCGGGGCTGTCCAGTCCTGAGCAGTCGCTGGCAACCGATGCCGTGCACACGGTGGTGCCCGGCGCAACGACCAAGGTCACGACGATCGGCGACACCGCCGTGCGCGTGCAGACCGACCAGATGACCGAGGCGGAGACCCGCGCCGTCACCGTTGCTCTGGCCGACGAGTTCGACGTTCCCGAGAGTGAAGTGACGGCGTCCTTCATCGGCCCCACCTGGGGTGCCGATGTGACCCGTCAGTCGCTGTGGGGACTCGCGATCTTCCTCGCCCTGACCTTCATCATCCTCGCGCTGTACTTCCGTACGTGGAAGATGTCGGTCGCCGCGATCATCGGCGTCCTCGATGTGCTCGTCGTCACGGTCGGCATCTACGCGGCCTTCGGCTTCGAGATCTCGCCCGCCGCCGTCATCGGCTTCCTGACGATCCTCTCCTATGCGCTGTACGACACCGCCGTGGTGTTCGACAAGATCAAGGAGAATACGAACGAAGACGGGGAAGTGTCCGGCCGAACATTCGGCGAATCGGTCAACCTCGCGGTGAACCAGACCTTGGTGCGCTCGATCAACACGACCGTCGTCGCGATTCTGCCGACCGGCGCGATCCTGTTCATCGGCTCGCTCTGGCTCGGCGCGCAGACCCTCACGGATATCTCGCTGTCGATCTTCGTCGGAACCATCGTCGCGGCTTACTCGACGATCTTCGTCGCCTCGCCTCTCTACTCGCTGATGCGCGAGAAAGAGCCGGCGATCGCGGCACGCGACGAGCGTGTTCTGGCGGCGCGTGAACTGGCGGGCGTCCCCGCCTGACCCTTTCGCCCGTTCCGCGGGCTTAAGATGGCAGGTCGGGGGAGGGAGGTCGATCGCATGGCGGAGACGCTCCCTCCTGCCCACCCGTCGTCGCTGCGCCGACTCGTCCCGCGCATCTTCTCGCGGGCCGCCCGACGCGACGACGTCGAGAAGCTTCTGCGCACGGTGCGGACGAACCACCCCAAGGGTGACCTCTCGATCATCGAGCGGGCCTACGGGGTCGCTGCCGACGCGCACCGCGACCAGAAGCGCCAGAGCGGTGAGCCGTACATCACCCACCCGCTCGCCGTCGCGCAGATCCTGGCCGACATGGGCCTCGGCCCGAAGGCGATCGCGGCCGCACTGCTGCACGACACCGTCGAGGACACCGGCTACGCGCTGGACACCCTCGCGGCCGAGTTCGGCGACGAGGTCGCGATGCTCGTGGACGGCGTCACGAAGCTCGACAAGGTCAAGTACGGCGACAGCGCGCAGGCCGAGACCGTACGCAAGATGATCGTCGCGATGTCCAAGGACATCCGCGTCCTGCTCATCAAGCTGGCCGACCGACTTCACAACGCCCGGACGTGGGGGTTCGTGCCGACCCATAAGGCTGCCAAGAAGGCGACGGAGACGCTCGAGATCTACGCGCCGCTCGCGCACCGCCTCGGCATCCAGACGATCAAATCCGAGCTCGAGGACCTGTCTTTCGCCGTCCTGCACCCGAAGATCTACGCCGAGATCGACTCTCTCGTGCGCCAGCGCACCCCGCAGCGCGAACAGTACGTGCAGAACGTGATCGACGCCGTCGACGCAGATCTGCGAGATCTGCGCATCCGCGGCCGCGTCATGGGCCGCCCCAAGCAGCTGTACTCGGTGTACCAGAAGATGATCGTCCGCGGTCGCGAGTTCGACGACATCTACGACCTCATCGGCATCCGGATCCTCGTCGGCAGTGTGCGCGACTGCTACGCCGTGCTCGGTTCCATCCACGCACGGTGGACGCCGCTGCCTGGCCGGTTCAAGGACTACATCGCCACGCCGAAGTTCAACCTCTACCAATCGCTGCACACGACGGTCATCGGCCCCGGCGGGCGCACGGTCGAGATCCAGATCCGCACGAACGAGATGCACCAGCAAGCCGAGTTCGGCGTCGCCGCGCACTGGAAGTACAAGGAGCGGATGAACGGCGGCAAGGCTGATGCCAAGTCGCTCGACACCGACATGGCTTGGCTCGCGCACATCTCGGACTGGCAGGCCGAGACCGCCGACCCCGGTGAGTTCCTCGATTCGCTGCGGTTCGAGATCGGCGCGAAAGAGGTGTACGTCTTCACCCCCAAGGGTCGGGTGATCGGACTCCCCGCCGGCGCGACTCCCGTCGACTTTGCCTACGCCGTGCACACCGAGATCGGTCACCGCACGATGGGCGCCAAGGTGAACGGGCGGCTCGTTCCCCTCGAGACGACGCTGAAGAGCGGCGACGTCGTCGAGGCGTTCACGTCGAAGAACCCCGACGCGGGCCCCAGTCAGGACTGGCTCGGCTTCGTCACGAGCACGCGGGCGCGCAGCAAGATCCGCGGATGGTTCACGAAGGAGCGGCGCGAGGAAGCGATCGAGCAGGGCAAGGAATCCATTGCGCGCGCGATGCGCCGGCAGAACCTGCCGTTGCAGCGCCTGATGAGCCAGGATTCGTTCACCGAGGTTGCGCAGCAGCTGCGCTACGAAGACGTCTCGGCGCTGTACGCCGCCGTCGGCGAAGGCCACGTCTCGACGCAGTCGGTGATCGAGAAGGTCACGGCGCTCATCAACGTCAACGACACCGCGACTGGCCCCATCGATCTGCCGCAGCTCGGGCGCGCCCGCGCGCCGCGCGGCGGCGACTCCGGCATCCTCGTTCGCGGCGCACCCGACATCCTCGTCAAGCTCGCCAAGTGCTGCACGCCGGTGCCCGGCGACGAGATCATGGGATTCGTGACGCGGGGAAGCGGCGTCTCCGTGCACCGCGCCGACTGCACCAACGTCGCCTCGCTCACACAGGACGCCGAGCGCCTCATCGATGTCGAGTGGGCCCCGACGTCGAAGAGCGTCTTCCTCGTGCAGATCCAGGTCGAGGCCCTCGACCGCGCGGGCCTGCTCAGCGATGTCACCCGTGTTCTCAGCGAGCATCACGTCAACATCCTGTCGGCGACCGTCACCACCTCGAACAACCGCCTCGCGATCAGCAGGTTCGTCTTCGAGATGGGGGACATCGTCCACCTCGACCGGGTCCTCAATGCGGTGCGCCGCGTGGATGCGGTCTATGACGTCTACCGCGTCACGTCGTCCTGACCGAGCGCGCGCAGGCGCTCTCGCCCGACCTTCTTGTGCGGCACCCCCGCGTGCTGCGCGAGCCACGTGTCCGCCTCGTGGACGGCTTCAGGCCTGTCGCCGGCGAGTGCCCGGGCAGCCGCTGCGTGGGCGTCGTCATCGACGCGTACGAGGTCGGCGAGCGTGCGCCCCGGCGTCGTGACCCAGACGCCGCCGATCAGCTGCAGATCTTCTGCCGCTACGGCGGGGTCGCGATAGAGGAGTCGCACGTCGATGACGGCGTGCAGCCGTCGACGGGTCGCGCGCTGGACCGTGTGCCGGGCGGGTGGCGCGGTGATCACGCCGTGCACCCAGGCGGCCGTGAGGTGGGTCGCCGCGAGCGTCTCACCGAGGATGCCGCGCAGGGATCCCGCCCGCAGGGCCGCAGTCTCGACGGCATCCGCCGGGATGAACGCGTCACCGAGTTCGACGACGTGCCCATCGAGCCTCGCGGCAGACAGCTCGGCCTCGGACAGCCGGCCGCCGGGGAAGTACAGAAACGGCGAGCTCATGACGGAAGTGTGTCTGACCCAGACGCCGGTCCTGACGCAGATCGGCCCGGTTGTGGACAACCGGGCCGATCTGGAGGTGCGGGAGGTTCGCTCAGCCGCCGAGTGCCTTGAGCCAGCCGCGACGCGCTTCGAGCGCTTCGGTCGCCTTCGCGATCGCACGCTTGTCGCCCGACACGTTCGCGGCGTCGAGCTCCTGCTCGAGCTTCTCGATCGCGTCCGTGAGCTGACGCGTCATGTCGTTCGCGCGCGCCTTGGTCTCGGGGTTGTTGCGCTTCCAGTCGGCCTCTTCGCGCGTGCGCAGGGCCTGCTCGATCTTGCGCAGGTCGTCATCGAGGCCACGCTCAGTGTCGCGGGGGAACACGCGCCCGATGTCGTCCCACCGCCGCTGGATGCTCGTGAGCGCCGCGCGGGCCTTCGCGATGTCGGGCTCATCGGCGATCGTCTTGGCTTCGACGAGCAGTTCGCGCTTCGCCTCGATCTTCTCGCGCGATGCTTCGATGTCGGCGGCTTCGCGCTCGCCTCGCGCCGAGTAGAGCGCGTCTCCGGCGGCCTTGAAGCGTGCCCACAGGGCGTCGTCGGCCTTCTTGCCCGCACGGCCGGCAGTCTTCCACTGGTCGAGCAGCTCGCGATACGCCGCGATGCCGTCCTCACCCTTGGGCGCCAGGGCCTCGGCGCGCTCGATGAGCTTCGTCTTGCGCTCGCGCACCTCTTTGTGGGAGTCGTCGAGCTGCGCATAGAACTCGCGGCGGTGCTTGTCGACCGTCGAACGCGCGTCGCGGAAACGCTTCCACAGCTGCTGCGCGGTCGACTTCGGCAGACGCGGGGCGTTCTGCTGCTGCGACTGCCACTGCTCGAACAGATCGGCCATGTCAGCCGATGCCTGCTTCCACTGCACCGTCTTGGGGTCGCGGGCCGCGAGCGTCTCGGCCTGCTCGACCAGGGTCGTGCGGGCGCGTACGGCCTCATCGACAGCCTGACGTGCAGCGGCGGCTTCCGTCGCGGATGCCTCCGAGAGAGCCTCGGTGAGCGCGCCGAGGCGTGCTGCGAGACCGGCGAGGTCGCCGACGGCCGCGGCGTCTGTGGTGCGGGCGAGCAGAGCGCGGGCGGCCGAACGCAGGTCGGAGGCCGAAGCCCCGCCCCGGCGGTGGCGTGCTTCGAGCAGCGACACCTCGCCCGCGAGATCTGTGTACTTGCGCTCGAAGTATGCGAGAGCTTCGGCGGGGGTGCCGTCGGGGTACTGACCGACGATGCGCCATCCCGCGGCTTCTCGCACCGAGACCGTGCCGTCGTCGTCGACGCGCCCCCAGGGCTCGCCGCCCGCAGCGGACGCCTCTGCGTCTGCAAGGGGCTTGGCGGGCGCCGCAGCGGCCGGCGGCGCCGGCACAGCGCGCGGGCGCGGCGTGGGGATGGGCGACGGGGCGGGTGTCGCGGCCTCACCGGCGGGCTCCGCAGGTGCCTCGGCGTCAGCGGCGGGTGCCGCCTCGGCTTCCGGNGGCGTCAGCGGCGGGTGCCGCCTCGGCTTCCGGCTCCGCAGGTGCCTCGGTGTCAGCGGCGGGTGCCGCCTCGGCTTCCGACTCCGCAGCGGGCTCGGCGTCAGCGGCGGGTGCCGCCTCGGCTTCCGGCTCCGCAGCGGGCTCGGCGTCAGCGGGCGGTGCCGCCTCGACGTCGGAGGTCGGAGTCGCCTCGGCGCCGGGGACCGGCGTCGTGTCGTCTTCGGGGGACAGGGGAGTGGGCTCTGCGTCGGCAGTCACGGGTTGCACCTCATCGCGGCCTCGCCGCCTGTGGGGGATGGACGCGTCAAGCCTAGTACGCGAGCTTCATCGCACGACGTCTCGACAGCGGTGTTCTCGGGTCAGGGTGTGGAGGTCGGCTCGGGCTCGGGAAGCTCCGTGTCGACGGGCTCGGGAACGGGGGTCTCGGATCCGACCGGGTCGGGCAGCGTCGGCAGCGCCGGCGGCGTCGTGATCGACGTCGGCTCGGGCTCAGGCACCGGCACACCCGGCCCGACGGTGAAGTAGAGAGTCTGTACGACGACGATCGCGACGATGGCGAGTCCGCCGCCGATGCCGGCGATCAGATTGTCGCGTGTGCGGCGACGGGTCTGACTCTCATGAAACGCCTGACGCGCCTGGTACACCCGCGACCGTTCGCGCGTTTCACGCGCACCACGGTCCTTTCCCACGCTGGACACGGGACCTCCTTTTCCGGGTGAGCCCCGGGCCGGGACGATCCTATTCAGAACGCAGGCCCACGGCAAAAGACGTGTGCGACGAACAGGCCCCATGTCGGTCGACGCGATTAGCCTGGACAGGTGACTGTGCCCCCTCCGACCGCGCTCTTTCAGGGTCAGACGCCCCTCGCGGTGAGGATGCGACCGACCTCGCTCGATGAGGTCGCCGGTCAAGGACATCTCCTCGCGCCCGGCTCGCCCCTGGTCACCCTCGCCGATTCCGAGGCGTCGACGCGCGCTGCGACGTCGGTGATCCTGTGGGGCCCGCCCGGCACCGGAAAGACGACGCTCGCGCAGGCGATCGCCCGGTCGTCGGGGCGGCGCTTCGTCGAACTCTCCGCGGTCACCGCCGGCGTGAAAGACGTGCGTGAGGTCATGCAGGACGCACTGACGCAGCGCGATCTTTACGGCAACTCGACGATCCTGTTCCTCGACGAGATCCACCGCTTCACGAAGGCCCAGCAGGACGCACTGCTGCCGGGCGTCGAGAACGGCTGGGTCGTGCTGATCGCCGCGACGACCGAGAATCCCTCCTTCTCGGTGATCTCGCCGCTGCTGTCGCGCTCGCTCCTGCTGACGCTGCGCCCTCTCACCGACGATGATCTGCGGATGCTGCTGACCCGGGCAACGACCGACCCTCGGGGCCTCCACGGTGCGGTCACACTGCCCGATGAAGCCCGCGACGCGATCGTGCGCCTCGCGTCGGGCGACGCCCGCCGGGCTCTCACGACGCTCGAGGCCGCGGCATCCCTCGCGATCGAGACGAACAGCGACGCCGACGCTCCGACCATCACACCCGACCACATCTCGCAGGCCGTCGATCGCGCCCTGCTGCGCTACGACCGGCAGGGTGACGAGCACTACGACGTCATCAGCGCGTTCATCAAGTCGATCCGCGGCTCCGACGTCGACGCGTCGCTGCACTATCTCGCGCGCATGATCGAAGCGGGCGAAGACCCGCGCTTCATCGCACGCCGCCTCATCATCTCGGCGGCAGAAGACATCGGGCTGGCCGACCCGCACGCGCTGCCGCTCGCGGTCGCCGCCGCCGACGCCGTTCAGTTCATCGGCATGCCCGAGGGGCGCATCCCGCTGGCCGAGGCGACGGCGTATCTCGCGACGACGGCGAAATCCAACGCCGCGTACAGCGCCATCGACAAGGCGATCGCCGATGTCCGCGCGGGCGGATTCGGACGTGTACCGGCCCATCTGCGCGACGCGCACTATCCCGGCGCGAAGCGTCTCGGGCACGGCAAGGGGTATCGATACCCGCACGCCGCCGAGATCGGCATCGTGGCGCAGCAGTATCTGCCCGACGAGCTCCGCGGGCGCCGTTACTACGAGCCGAAGGCGCTCGGCGCCGAGCGCGATCTGCAGGCGCGTCTCGAGAAGATCCGCCGGATCCTCGACGGGGAGTGACTCCGGAATGAGCGGCGCAACCGCCGCGTCGCCGGGCTGGTAGACTTGACCGGCTTGAAACCGAGTTTTCGGGCATCCCCACCCTCTTGACCGACCTTCCGGTGTGCCCCGACGTGCACATCGCCAGGGCGAGGAGCGGGAGATACGTCCGTGAGCCGTGAAAGACACGGCCACGTCTTCGGAAGGCAATCATGGCTTCGAAAGCCCAGGACCGCCGCAAGGTCCGCCTCTCGCGCGCTCTCGGCATCGCGCTGACCCCCAAGGCCGCCAAGTACCTCGAGAAGCGTCCGTACGCTCCGGGAGAGCACGGCCGCACCAAGCGCAAGCAGGACAGCGACTACGCCGTCCGTCTTCGCGAGAAGCAGCGTCTGCGCGAGCAGTACAACATCCGCGAAGCGCAGCTGCGCATCCAGTTCGAAGAGGCCCGCCGCAAGGACGGCCTGACGGGTGAGAACCTCGTCGAGCAGCTCGAGATGCGTCTGGACGCGCTCGTCGTGCGTGCTGGCTTCGCCCGCACCATGGCACAGGCTCGCCAGCTCGTCGTGCACCGCCACATTCTCGTCGACGGCCAGCTCGTCGACCGCCCGTCGTTCCGCGTGAAGCCGGGTCAGCTCATCCACGTCAAGCCGAAGAGCGAGGCGCTCGAGCCGTTCCAGGTCGCCGCCGCCGGTGGACACGCCGAGGTCCTTCCTCCCGTGCCGCCGTACCTCCAGGTCGACCTCGACAAGCTGCAGGCCCGTCTCGAGCGTCGCCCCAAGCGCGCCGAGGTGCCCGTCGTCTGTGACGTCCAGCTCGTCGTCGAGTACTACGCCGCGCGCTGACGTCACGTCGTCAGTACCGCACGAAGGGCGCCGGGGAATCCCGGCGCCCTTCGTCGTTTCCGCCTACGATGGACCCAGCCGCGACTCGCGGCGTTCGCGAGAGAATGGTCACATGAAGAACCTGCTGTGGTTTCTGCTCGGCATCGTGAGCGGCTTCATCGCCGCGCACCTCGTCAACAAAGACCCGCGTGGCCAAGAACTGCTCGCCGAGGTCGATACGCGCATCACCGAATTCACCGATCGCATGGGCGATGCCTACCGCGATCAGGAATCGCGGATAGCGGAACTCGTCTCCGACACCGCATCGGCTGTCGCAGACTCCGCTCGTTCGACCTCCGACTGACCACCCACCACGAACCGTCGACGGTGACCCGGCCGCCGACGTTTCCGAGGAGCCATCACGCATGAAGACCGCCGAGATCGCCCAGCGCTTCCTCGACTACTTCGAGAAGCAGGACCACGTCATCGTGCCGTCCGCCTCTCTCGTCACCGACGACCCCGCTCTGCTGTTCACCGTCGCAGGCATGGTGCCGTTCATCCCGTACCTGTCCGGTGATGTTCCGGCCCCGTACAAGCGCGCCGCCGATGTGCAGAAGTGCCTGCGCACCCTCGACATCGAAGAAGTCGGACACACACCGCGCCACGGCACGTTCTTCCAGATGCTCGGCAACTGGTCGTTCGGTGACTACTTCAAAGAAGACGCGATCCGCTTCGCCTGGGGTCTGCTCACGACGCCTGAAGAAGACGGCGGGCTCGGCTTCGATCCGAAGGACCTCTGGGTCACGGTCTACGAAGACGACGACGAGGCACACGAGCTGTGGCGGCGCCTGAGCGACCTGCCCGACGAGCGCATCCAGCGCCTGGGCAAGGACACGAACTACTGGTCGACGGGTCTGCCAGGACCGGCGGGTCCGTGCTCGGAGATCTTCTTCGACCGTGGTCCCGAGTACGGCATCGACGGCGGTCCCGCGACCGACGACGACCGTTACGTCGAGATCTGGAACCTCGTGTTCATGCAGTACGAGATCGCCAACGTGCAGTCCAAGTACGACTTCGACATCGTCGGCGAGCTGCCGAACAAGAACATCGACACCGGCATGGGGCTCGAGCGCGTCGCCTTCATCAAGCAGGGCGTCGACAACATGTACGAGACCGACCAGGTGCGTCCCGTCCTCGACAAGGCCGTCGAGCTGTCGGGCCGCGAGTACGGCGCCGTCCACGAGGACGACGTGCGTTTCCGCGTCGTCGCCGACCACGTGCGCTCGTCGCTCATGCTGCTCTCGGACGGTGTGACGCCGTCCAACGACGGTCGCGGTTACATCCTCCGCCGCCTCATGCGCCGTGCCATCCGTTCGATGCGCCTGCTGGGGGTCGACGGGCCGACGTTCCGCGAACTGTTCGCGGCGTCGCGCGACGCCATGAAGACGACGTACCCCGTCGTCGAGACCGACTATGCGCGCATCGAACAGTACGCACTGGCCGAAGAGGCCACGTTCCTGCGCACGCTCGCAGCGGGCGAGGCGATCCTCGATGATTCCCTCGTCGCGACGAAGGATGCCGGGGGCACGACGATCGCCGGTGCCGAGGCGTTCCTGCTGCACGACACGTACGGCTTCCCGATCGACCTGACGCTCGAGGTCGCGCAAGAGGCCGGCCTCACGGTCGACCGCGACGCGTTCGACGCGCTCATGCTCGAACAGCGCACACGCGCCAAGGCCGACGCGCGTTCGCGCAAGCGCCAGCTCGCGGATACGAGCGTGTACCGCGATCTGCGCGCGCAGGGCGAGACCGTCTTCACGGGATTCACCGATCTCGAGACCGAATCGACCGTGCTCGGCATCCTCGTCGACGGCGTCTCGGTCAACAGCGCTCCGAGCGGGCAGATCGCCGAGGTCATCCTGGCCGAGACGGCGCTCTACGCCGAGTCGGGCGGTCAGGTCGCCGACAAGGGCATCATCGTCGGGCCCGGCTACGAACTCGAGGTGCTCGACGTGCAGCGCCCCGTCGCGGGTCTGATCAGCCACACCGTGCAGGTCACGACCGGTGAGGTCGGCGTCGGCCAGCCGGCGACGACCGTCGTCGACGCGGCGAACCGCCGCGCCGCGCAGCAGGCGCACTCGGCGACGCACCTCATCCATGCCGCGCTGCGCGACACGCTCGGCTCGTCGGCGACGCAGTCGGGCTCGCTCAACCGCGCCGGCTACATGCGGTTCGACTTCTCGTGGGGCCAGGCGCTGTCCGAGGCGACGAAGAGCGAGATCGAAGAGATCGCCAACAACGCCGTGCGCGACAACCTCGAGGTCACGACGCGGGTGCTCCCGCTCGACGAGGCGAAGGCGCTCGGCGCGCAGGCACTGTTCGGTGAGAAGTACGGCGATGTCGTGCGCATGGTCGACATCGGCGGCCCCTGGTCGCGCGAACTCTGCGGCGGCACGCACGTCGGGCGCAGCGCCGAGATCGGCCTCATCAACCTTGTGGGGGAGTCCTCGGTCGGCGCGTCCAACCGTCGGGTCGAAGCCCTCGTGGGCCTCGACGCGTTCCGGTCGCTGGCCGCCGAGCGCGCGCTCGTGTCGCAGCTGACGACATCGCTCAAGACTCCGCGTGAGCAGCTCCCTGCGCGTATCGCCGAGCTCACGGCGAGCCTCAAGGCCGCCGAGAAGAAGATTGCGGCGTACGAGGCCAAGGCCCTCGCCGAACGTGCTCCCGCGCTGGCGAACGACGCGGTCCGCGTCGGTCCGTACCGAGTCGTCGCGAGCGCAGTCGGAACGGCGGCATCCGGTGACGACCTGCGCACGCTCGCCCTGCAGGTGCGCGACCGGCTCGGCTCAGAACCCGCCGTCGTCGCCCTCGGCGCGACGGTGGGCGACCGCCCTGTCGTCATCGTCGCGACGAACGACGCCGCGCGCACGGCGGGCGGCAAGGCGGGCGTGCTCGCCAAGCTCGCCGCCGGTGTGCTCGGCGGCGGCGGTGGCGGGCGTGACGACGTCGCTCAGGGTGGCGGCGCGGATGCCGCGGCTCTGCCGGCCGCCCTGTCGGCGATCACGACGGCGCTCGAGGCCTGGTGAGCTTCCGTCGCGGCGTGCGACTGGGTGTCGACGTCGGCCGGGCACGGATCGGCGTCGCTCGATGCGATCCCGACGGGCTGCTCGCGACGCCCGTCGAAACCGTGCCGCGCGATGACGTCTCCGTGGCGCGCATCGCGGCGCTCGCGCAGGAGTACGACGTGCTCGAGGTGCTCGTGGGGCTGCCGCTCAACATGCGCGGCGAGGACACGCCCTCGACGACCGACGCGAGGGAGTTCGCGGCGGCCGTATCGGCGGCATCCGATCGGCCCGTGCGCCTCATCGACGAGCGTCTCTCGACCGTGTCAGCTCACGCCGCTCTGCGCGATTCCGGGCGTTCTCAGCGTTCTTCTCGTAGCATTGTGGATCAGGTCGCGGCGGTCGTCCTTCTGCAACAGGCTCTCGACGTTGAGAAGAGCACGGGTCGCCCGGCTGGTACCCCCGTCGCCCAGGAGCCCGCCTGAATGCCCGATCCCACACCCGCTGATCCCTTCGCGGACCTCTTCGGCCAGCTGCCGGACCCGAGTTCGCGCGAGATCCGCGACGACCCCGCCCCGCGCCCCGCGCCGACGGGGCCTGCCGTGTCCGGATCGGATGCACCGCCCCTGAGCCGCCGAGAGGCGCGCGAGGCAGCCCTCCGCGCCGCCGCGGCGAAGAACGCCGAGAACACGCGCGACGCCGTCCCTCCGGCACCTTCGCAGCCCACAGCCGAGCGCGCACCCGAACCCGCTCCCGAGGCGCCCCCGCGCTCAGCCACCCCGCCGGCACCCGAGCGCACGTCCGGGTCGACTGCCGAGTACGCGCCGCCGCGCTCGGCTGCACCGCCGACTGCCGCGCGCGACGCGAGCGAGCGGCCGAGCAGTCCCGCCCCGGCTCTGGCGGTCAGCGACGCCGTCGGCCCCGCTTACGCGCGATCCGGCGCCGGACTGACATCCGTCCTCGACGACACAGAAGCGCCCGCGCCCGCGCCACGACCGACATCGCCCGGACTCGAGGACCTCTTCTCGGGCAAGAGCACGACCGACGAGATCGGCACGCACCCCCACCCGCGCGAAAAGCGCCGGCGCCGCACCGCCGGCTGGATCGCGTTCGGCGTCATCGTCGCCATCCTCGGTGGCATCGCGGGGGGCGGCTGGTACGTCTGGTCGACCTATGAAGACCGCATCCGCGCGTTCATGGCGTGGGAGGAGCCGAAGGACTATGAAGCAGGGCTCGCGAACGGCGAGGCACTGCTGACGATCGTCTCCGGCGACACGGGCTACTCGATCTCGCCCAAGCTGCATGACGCCGGCATCACGAAGACGCCGAACGCCTTCTACGACTACCTGATCGCCGAGGGGATCGACCCGCCCTTCCAGCCGGGCGTCTTCAAGCTGCAGAAGCAGATGACCTCGGCCGCGGCGCTCGCGGCCATTCTCGAGCCCGGCAACAAGCTCGAGAACATGGCGCAGCTGCGCGAAGGTCTCACGGTCGACCAGTCGCTGCCGATCCTCGCCGATGTCATCGGGATCCCGCTCGAGGAATTCCAGGCCGCCGTGGCCAACCCCGCCGATTACGGCGTCAGCGCGTCGACCCTCGAAGGATGGCTCTTCCCCGCGACGTACCAGTTCAACCCCGGGGTGACGGCACCGGAAGTGATCGCGACGCTCGTGAACCGCACGGTCGAGTCCCTGGATGCGGCTGCTGTGCCCGTCGAGGACCGTCAGCGGATCCTCACCATCGCCTCGATCATCCAGCGCGAAGCCCGATACGAGGCCGATATGCAGAAGGTCTCGACGGTCATCAAGAACCGGATGGACCCGAACAATCAGGAGACCTTCGGGCTCTTGCAGATGGACTCGACGGCGCAGTACGGCTACGGCGAGATGCACGCCGGCTCGGCGAGCACGTCTGAACAGGCCCAGTACGACGACAACCCCTGGAACACGTACGTCCACGCGGGTCTTCCCGTCGGACCGATCGCCAATCCGGGTGACGTCGCGATCAAGGCCGCGATGAATCCCGCCGAGGGTCCCTGGCTGTACTTCGTCACGGTCAACCTGAACACCGGCGAGACGGTCTTCACCGAGACGTACAACGAGCATCTGCGATACGTCGATCAGATGGTCGCGTGGTGCCGCGACAATCCGGACTCGGGGTGCTGACCACCTCGAACCGGCTCGCGGTGTGGGGGGATCCGATCGACCACAGCCGATCGCCGCGCCTGCACGCCGCCGCCTACGCCGCCCTCGGGCTCGACTGGCGCTATGAAAGGCGCCGCGTCACGGAGGCGGAGTTCGCGACGGCGCTCATCGAGCTCGACGAATCGTGGCGCGGGCTCTCGGTGACCTACCCCCTCAAGGGAGCTGCGTACGCGGCATCCGTCGTGCGTGACGCCCGGGCCGAGGCGACACGTGCCGTCAACACGCTGCTGCTGACCGACGACGGCCTGCACGGGTACAACACCGATATCGGCGGCCTCGTCGCCTCGCTGCGCGAAGAGGGCGTCACCTCCGCCGCCCACGGCCGCATCGTCGGCGCAGGTGCCACGGCGACGTCGGCCCTCGTCGCCCTCGCCGAACTCGGCGCCTCATCAGCCGAGATCGTCGCCCGGCGACCCGAAGCGATCGCTCCGCTCGCCGCCCTCGGTGAGACGCTCGGTGTCACGGTGGGCGCGGCGTCGTTCGACGCGCCGTCATTCGCCCCGGTCGATGTGACCATCGCCGCCCTGCCGGGCGACGCCCCCGTGCCGGATGCCGCGGCCCGACCCCTCGCCGCGAGCGGCGGCGTGCTGCTCGACGTCGTCTACGGGCAGTGGCCGACGATCCTCGGGGCAGCGTGGCAGCAGGCCGGCCACCGCGCGACATCGGGGCTCGGGATGCTGCTTCACCAGGCTCTCCTGCAGGTGCGGATCTTCGTCGCGGGCGACCCCGAGATCCCCCTCGCAGCCGAGTCCGACGTGCTGTCCGCGATGCGCCGGGCGGTCATGGGAGACTAGAGCAATGCTCCGCGTGCTCACGGCCGGCGAATCCCACGGTCCCGAACTCGTTGCCATCATGGAGGGACTTCCCTCCGGCATCCCCGTCTCCCGCGCCGCGATCCAGGCCGATCTGGCCCGCCGCAAGCTCGGCTATGGACGCGGCTCGCGCATGAAGTTCGAAGAAGACGAACTCTCGATCTCG
Organism: Microbacterium sp. Y547; assembly: GCF_057669785.1. Taxonomy (NCBI): domain Bacteria; kingdom Bacillati; phylum Actinomycetota; class Actinomycetes; order Micrococcales; family Microbacteriaceae; genus Microbacterium; species Microbacterium sp. Y547. Next base: position 251,810 of record NZ_JBYHFN010000002.1, on the reverse strand, counting down.
TCGGGGGTCGTGCACGGGCTCACTCTGGGGAGCCCGATCGCCCTTCGCATCGGCAACACCGAGTGGCCCAAGTGGAGCGAGGTCATGAGTGCCGAGCCGGTCGAGCTGACCGACCGTTCACGCGGACGCGGCGCGACCCTGACCCGCCCCCGGCCCGGTCACGCCGACCTCGTCGGCATGCAGAAGTACGGATTCGACGAGGCCCGCCCCATCCTCGAGCGCGCGAGCGCACGTGAGACGGCGGCACGCGTCGCGCTCGGCGCCCTCGCCCGGGCGTTCCTGTCCGAGCTCGGCATCGCACTCGTGTCGCACACCCTGTCGATCGGTCCCGTGCAGTCGCCCGCGGATGCACCGCTTCCGACCCCCGCCGATGTCGAGGCACTCGATGCCGACCCGCTGCGGTGCTTCGACGCGGCGACGAGCGCCGCGATGGTCGCCGAGGTCGATGCCGCTCGCAAGGACGGCGACACCCTCGGGGGGATCGTCGAGGTGCTCGCGTACGGGCTTCCGCCCGGGCTCGGCTCGCACGTGCATTGGGACCGCCGCCTCGACGCGAAGCTCGCCGAAGCGCTCATGTCGATCCAGGCGATCAAGGGTGTCGAGGTCGGCGACGGCTTCGAGACGACTCGGCGCCGCGGCTCTGCCGCGCACGATGAGCTCTTCGTGACCGATGACGGCATCGCACGGTCGTCGGACAAGGCCGGTGGCACCGAGGGTGGCATGTCGACGGGCACGGTCCTGCGCGTGCGGGCCGGGATGAAGCCCATCGCGACCGTGCCGCGTGCGCTGCGCACCGTCGACATCGCCTCGGGCGAGGCGGCGTCCGCGCACCACCAGCGCTCGGATGTGTGCGCCGTGCCGGCCGCGGGAGTCGTCGCCGAAGCGATGACGGCGATCGTGCTCGCCGGTGCCGTGCTCGAGAAGTTCGGCGGGGACAGCGTCGCCGAGACCAAGCGCAATCTCGAGGGCTACCTGGCGGCGCTTCCCACCACGCTGCGCACGACCGACACGAGCGACCCCGGTCTCGCTCAGCATGACGTCGCGCTCTGACGCGATCGTCTTGATCGGCCCTATGGGCGCCGGCAAGACGAGCATCGGACGCAAGGTCGCCAAGGCTACGGGTCGCGCATTCTTCGACAGCGACATCGCGGTCGCGCGCGACCACGGTCCGATCGAGCAGATCTTCGCCGAGCACGGCGAGTCGCATTTCCGCGCTCTCGAGCGCGACGCCGTGCGCGCAGGGCTCGAAGCCGGCGGCATCGTCTCGCTCGGCGGGGGAGCGGTGCTCGATCCCGCGACGCGGGAGGCCCTCGCGGAGCACCGCGTCGTGCTGCTCACGGTCGAGCCGCACGTCGTGCCAGCCCGCGTGAAGGACTCGGTGCGTCCCCTCCTGCAGGACGGCGACGCACTGGAGCGGTGGAGCGCGATCTATCGCGAGCGTCGCCCCCTGTACGACCAACTCGCGGATGTCACCTTCGACACGTCGCACGGCCCGCTCCAGCAGGTCGTCGATGCCGTCGTCGAGTGGGTGCACCGCACCGACGAGGAGACGCCATGACCGACACGACCCGCATCACCGTCACGGGCCAGAGCGACTACGCGATCACTGTGGGCCGCGGCATCCTGCCGTCCCTCGCCGAACAGCTGCCCGACGCCGCACGCAAGGTGCTCATCGTGCACCCGCCGACGCTTGCGGTGCAGGCCGAGGCGCTGCGGGATTCGCTCCTCGGTGACCGCGAGGTGCTGCTCGCCGAGATCCCCGACGCCGAGGCCGGCAAGCGCATCGAGGTCGCAGCGTTCTGCTGGCAGGTCATGGGCAAGGCCGATTTCAGCCGCACCGACGTCGTCGTGGGCTTCGGAGGAGGCGCCGTCACGGATCTCGCCGGCTTCGTCGCCGCGACGTGGCTGCGCGGCATCGAGGTCGTGCAGGTGCCCACCACCGTGCTGGGCATGGTCGACGCCGCCGTGGGCGGCAAGACCGGCGTCAACACCGCCGAGGGCAAGAACCTCGTGGGAGCATTCTGGCCACCCGCATCCGTCGTCTGCGACCTCGACCTGCTCGATTCGCTGTCGCGCAATGAGACCGTCGCGGGATACGCCGAGGTCGTCAAGGCCGGCTTCATCTGGGCGCCCGAGATCCTCGATCTCATCGAGGCAGACCCCGAGAAGGCCGTCGACCCGCACAGCGACGCGTTCCGCCGCACGATCGAACTCGCGATCGACATGAAGGCGCGCGTCGTGAGCGAGGACTTCCGCGAAGAGGGACTGCGCGAGATCCTCAACTACGGCCACACCCTTGGCCACGCGATCGAGCACGCGGAGCGCTACCGGTGGCGCCACGGCGCCGCGATCTCGGTCGGCATGGTCTTCGCCGCCGAGTTGTCCCGTCTGGCGGGGCGGCTCTCCGACGACGCGGCGCAGCGGCACCGCAGCATCCTGGATCTTCTGGGCCTTCCGACGACATACCGCGCGGGGGCGTGGCCGCAGCTGAAGGCGTCGATGCAGCGCGACAAGAAGAGCCGGGGCGGCATGCTGCGCTTCATCGTGCTCGATGAGATCGCCCGCCCCACCGTCCTGCGGGCCCCGGACGAATCGCTGCTGTTCGCGGCGTACCAAGAGGTCGCAGGCTGACCTCTTGCGCGACGCTTCGCGCAGGCGAAGAGTGGCGGGATGCAGAAGATCGTCCCCAACATCTGGTGTGATCGAACCGCGACGGAGGCTGCTGCGTTCTACACGCGGATCTTCCCGAAGGCGACGAGCGAAGTGACGTTGCGCTACCCGACGGAGGGTCTCCCGAAGTTCCAGAAGGACTTCGCGGGCGACGTGCTCACGATCGATGTCGTCATCGACGGGTACCGGCTGGCGCTCATCAACGGCGACGCGACTTTCCGCCCGAATGCATCGGTGTCGTTCATGGTCAACGTCGATCCGCTGCTCTTCGACGGCGACGAAGCGGCCGCGCGCGGCGCGCTGGATGCCCTGTGGCTCGACCTCGGCACCGGCGGACGTGTGCTCATGGAGCTGGGGGAGTATTCGTTCAGCGCGCGCTACGGGTGGGTCGAAGACCGCTATGGCGTCTCGTGGCAGCTGCTGCTGACGGATCCCGCGGGCGAGCCGCGGCCGTTTCTCATCCCCTCGCTGCTGTTCGGCGGAGCGGCCCAGAACCGCGCCTCCGAAGCCGTCGAGACCTACATCTCGCTGTTCGACGGGCGGCTCGGCATGGTCGCGCCGTATCCGCACGAGACGGGCCCAGCTGCCGCGGGTGCTGTGATGTTCAGCGAGTTCCAGCTCGCCGGCCAGTGGTTCGCGGCCATGGATTCGGCCGTGCCGCAGGACTCGTCGTTCACGCCGGGTCTCTCGCTCGAGGTGCGCTGCCGCGACCAGGCCGAGATCGACCGGCTGTGGGACGCCCTGAGCGCCGTGCCCGAGGCCGAAGCGTGCGGGTGGCTCGTCGACCGGTTCGGTCTCAGCTGGCAGATCACGCCCGCTGACATGGGGGAGCGGGTGCAGGAACCCGGTGTCTATCAGCGACTGCTCGAAATGAAGAAGATCGTCATCGCCGACCTGTGACCGACGCGGCTACGCCAGCAGATGCCGGAGGTAGCGTTCGGGGGAGTCGAGATAAGACTTCCAGTGCCCCACGAGGGCGAGGTCCTCCCAGGCCGTGGGACGCATGCCCCAGGGGCCGATCTCGAGGATGCGGGCACCCGGAAGGGCGGCGAGCACGGGTGAGTGCGTCGCGCAGAGCACCTGACCGCCCTCGTCGGCGATGCGGCGCAGCGTTGCGATGAGCGTGAGCGTCGACGTGAAGGACAGCGCGGCCTCGGGCTCGTCGAGGCAGTAGAACGCCGGCGAATCGAAGCGGGTGTCGAGCAGGGCGAGGAACGACTCGCCGTGACTCATCTCGTGAAAGGCCGGGTCCGGCCCGCCCGGGTTGTCTTCGAGGTACGAGTAGAACGAGTGCATCGTTTCGGCGCGCAGGAAGAACCCCCAGCGGCTGGCACCGACCCCGCGCTGCAGGCGCAGCCAATCCGACAGCGGCGACTCGCTCGATCGGGTCGTGTGGCGGGCGTTCGTCGAGCCGCCCTCGGGAGACATGCCGTACGCCAGCGCGATGCCCTCGAGGATCGTCGACTTGCCCGAGCCGTTCTCGCCGACGAGGAAGGTGATTCCCGGATCGAGCCGCAAGCCGTCTTCGAGCAACTGTCTCACCGCAGGGATGCCACCGGGCCAGGTGGCAGGAGCCGAGACGTCTTCCCGGGCGCTGACCGCGACGACAGGGGGTTGCTTTCGGAGCACGGCACCAGTCTTCCAGGGTGCGCGCCGTGCCGAGTTCGCGGCACGATGGGCCAACCGTGCGGGCGCGGATCGGTAGGGTGATCGCGTGACCGAACGCCGACTGCTGCTCGTCAACGGGCCGAATCTCAACTTGCTCGGCACCCGCGAACCCGACGTGTACGGCGCGAGCACGCTCTCCGATGTCGAGGCGATCACGACCGAAGCCGCGGCCGCACGGGGCTTCGACGTGCGGGCTGTGCAGAGCAACCACGAAGGCGTCCTGATCGACGCGATCCACGACGCCCGCCACGACTGCGCCGGCATCGTCATCAACCCCGGCGGCCTGACGCACACTTCGATCGTGCTGCGCGACGCGCTGGCCGGCGTCGGTCTTCCCGTCGCAGAGGTCCACATCTCGAACGTGCTCGAACGCGAGCCCTTCCGACACCGCTCGTACGTCGCCGATGTCGCGGCCGTGCACGTGGTGGGTGAGGGTGTTCCCGGCTACGCGAAAGCCGTCGGCATGCTCGTCGATCTCATCACCTGACCGACCGCGCGGCGGCACGCCACCGCGCGCCCGACCCGACGACGCCGTCGAATCGGAGAACTGGTGCTTCGTGCCATCCCGTAGACTCGAGCGTCGGCTTCCCACACGATCGGACTGAATCACCTCATGGCATCGACCGCAGACATCAAGAACGGCGTCGTCCTGAACATCGACGGCCAGCTCTGGAGCGTCGTCGAGTTCCAGCACGTCAAGCCCGGCAAGGGCGGCGCGTTCGTGCGGACGAAGATGAAGAACGTCGTCACCGGCAAGACGATCGACAAGACGTACAACGCCGGCACCAAGATCGACATCGAGAACGTCGATCGTCGCGACTTCACCTACCTGTACAACGACGGTGAAGGCTTCGTCTTCATGGATGTCGCTGACTACGACCAGCTGACCGTTCCCGCTGCGACCGTCGGCGACGCCAAGAACTTCCTGCTCGAGAACCAGCAGGTCACGATCGCGCTCAACAACGGCAACCCGCTCTACGTCGATCTGCCGGCATCCGTTGTGCTCGAAGTCACCTACACCGAGCCGGGCCTGCAGGGCGACCGCTCGTCGGCGGGCACGAAGCCCGCGACCGTCGAGACCGGTTACGAAGTGCAGGTGCCGCTGTTCCTCGAAACGGGCACGAAGATCAAGGTCGACACGCGCACCGGCGAATACCTCGGTCGCGAGAAGTAAGGCGTGAGCGCTCGTTCCAAGGCGCGCAAGCGCGCGCTCGACATCCTTTTCCAGGCCGACGTCCGCGGTGACGAACTGCAGACCGTCCTCGCCGCAGAAGCGAAGCGCGCGGCAAGCGAACCGGCCCGCGCAACGTCATGGCTGTACGCCCGCGAGATCATCGACGGCGTCATCGACAACCGGGACGCCATCGACGAGCAGATCACGACGTTCGCGAAGGACTGGAGCCTCGCACGCATGCCCGCCGTCGACCGCGCCGTGCTGCGCATCGCCGTGTGGGAGATCCTCTACAACGACGAGGTCCCGCCCGCCGTCGCGATCGATGAGGCGGTCGAACTCGCGAAGGAGTTCTCGACCGACGAGGCGGGGTCGTTCGTGAACGGGGTTCTGGGCCGGATCGCCCGCGCCTCCTGAGCGTCATCGCGTGACCCCTCCGTCGATCGACGCGGTCCACATCCGGCGTCTCGCCGGGCCTGGCGCGTACGAACGAGGGGTCGCCTACTTCGCCGACGGGGCCGTGCAGCGGGTCACGTGGGACCCCGTCGCGTCCCTCATCGAATCCGTCGTCGCCGGGACCGGCTCGCAGGTCTATCGCTGCCGCATCCGGATCGACGTGCACCGCCCGCTCGCGCCGATCATCGCGACGACCTGCACGTGCCCCATGCAGATCGACTGCAAGCACACCGTCGCCACGATCCTCGCGAGCAACCGGTCGGCTGAGGCGGCGACCCGCGCAGAGTCGTCGTGGCGTGCGGTCCTCGCTCCGTCTGCAGAACCCACTCGCACCTCGACACGGCTCGCGCTCGGCATCGAACTGCGCCAGCGGATGCGGCGGGGATCATCGGCGTGGGCGCCTGCGCGCGTCGAGACGGCGACGCCGCGGAGCCTCCACCAGCAGGCCCCCGACGTTCTCGTCGGGCTGCGTCCGCTCGAGCAGAGCCCACGCACGAAGTCATGGATCAAGGGCACCGTGTCGTGGGACGCCTTGCGTCGCCCCATCACGACCCACGAACCCGCGCAGGCCCGGTGGTTCGCCGAGCTGCACAGCATCGGCCGCGACGTGCGCTCGTTCGGCGCCTTCTCGGACGTCTCGGAGTGGCTCACCCTCGACGACATCGCGTCCAGCCTGCTGTGGGCCCATCTCGCCGCCGCAGCCGAGCACGACATCCCTCTCGTGGCGACCAAGCCCGACCAGAGCGTCGACGTCGCTCGGGCGGCCTCCGTCGTCGTGCGTGCGGAGCGGGTGGCCGGCGCGATCGATATCCGGCCGCGCGTCACGATCGACGACGTAGAAGCGGATGCCGCGGCGCTGCGTCCCGTGGGGCGCTCGGGCATCTACCGGTTCACGGTGCACCGCGACCGCATCGCGCTGACCCTCGCGGAGCTTCCCCTGCCTGATCCCGTGCCGGCGCTTCTGGCCGCGAGATCGGCCGTGTCGGTGCCGGCGGACGAGACCGACGAATTCGTCAGCGAGCACCTCGGGCGCATCGCACGGCGCGTCACCGTCGACGCCCCCGGCATCGCGATCCCGGCGGCGGCCCGGCCGACCCTCGTCGTGGCCGTGCGCTTCTCGCCGTCGGACCGCCTCGACTACACCCTGTCGTGGCAGTACGGCCGCGGTGCGGCTCTGGCATGGGACGCCGATGCGAGCCAGGAACGCGACCCGGCGGCCGAGAGCAGCATTCGCGTCCGTGTCGAGCAGGTCTGGGCCGATGCGTCACCGGTCGACTTCTCGCCCGCCGGTTCGCTGACGGGGATCGATGCGGCGGAGTTCTCCTCGAGGGTCCTGCCGCTCCTCGAGGCCACCGACGAGGTGGACGTCGTGCTCTCCGGCGAACGCCCGCGCTATCGGGAGCTTTCCGGGGATCCGCGCATCGAGATCACGACCGTCGAGACGACCGACACCGACTGGTTCGATCTCGGCATCGTCGTGAAGATCGACGGGCGTCACATCCCGTTCGGCACCCTGTTCAGCGCGATGTCGCGGGGGCGCAAGAAGCTTCTGCTGAGTGACGGCGCCTACTTCTCGCTGACGCATCCGGCGCTTCACCGCCTGCGCGACCTGATCGACGAAGCCGGAGAACTCGATGAATGGCAGACGGCGCCGCGCATCAGCCGGTACCAGACGGATCTCTGGGCCGATTTCGAAGACGTCGCCGACGAGGCGGTGCCCGCCACGGCCTGGCGCGCCGCCGCCGAGGGACTGCGCGATGCCGACGGCGTTGCGCCCACGCCCCTTCCTCGCGGGTTGACCGCCGATCTGCGGCCCTATCAGCGCACTGGCTTCGATTGGCTCGCCTTCCTGTGGCAGCACCGACTCGGCGGCATCCTCGCCGACGACATGGGTCTCGGCAAGACGCTGCAGATGCTCGCGCTCCTCGCGCACGTGCGGGAATCCGGCGAGACACGCCCGTTCCTCGTCGTGGCACCGACATCGGTGCTGTCGACGTGGCGCGATGAAGCCGCACGGTTCACCCCCGACCTGCGGGTACACGTCGTCGGCGCGCGGGGGAGCGAGGTGGCCGATGTCGCCTCCTCAGCCGACGTCATCGTGACGTCGTACACCCTGCTGCGACTGGACGCGGAGGCGTTCACCGCCATCGATTGGGCGGGTCTCGTGCTCGACGAGGCGCAGTTCGTCAAGAACAGCCAGACCAAGACGCACCGTGTCGCGAAGGAGCTGCGCGCCGACGTCACCTTCGCGATCACGGGCACGCCGCTCGAGAACAGCCTCACCGAACTGTGGGCGCTCCTCTCTCTCGCGGCGCCGGGGCTGTTCGCCTCGGCACGACGGTTCCGCGACGAGTACATCGCGCCCATCGAGAAGGGCAAGATCCCGAGCACGCAAGAGGGCGGCGAGTACCGTGCCCGCCGCCTCACGCGCCTGCGCCGACGGATCCGCCCGCTCGTGCTGCGCCGCACGAAGGAGCTCGTGGCGCCCGAACTGCCGCCCAAGCAGGAGCAGGAGCTGCGGATCGAGCTCAACGCAGCGCATCGCGCGCTGTACGACACGGTGCTGCAGCGCGAACGTCAGAAGGTGCTCGGACTGCTCGACGACCTCGATCGCAACCGGTTCATCGTGTTCCGCTCGCTGACGCTGCTGCGCATGCTGAGCCTGGCCCCCGGGCTCGTCGATCCGGCGCACGCGCACATCGTGCCGAGCAAGCTCACCGCCCTGTTCGAACGGCTCGACGAGGCGGTGGCCGAGGGCCATCGCATCCTGGTGTTCAGCCAGTTCACGTCGTTCCTGCGTCTGGTCGCACAGCGGCTCGAAGAGCGCGGCGTCGCGTTCGCCTACCTCGACGGGTCGACGCGCGATCGCGACGCGGCCGTCGCGCACTTCCGGCAGGGCGGCGCGCCGGTGTTCCTGATCAGCCTCAAGGCGGGCGGATTCGGGCTGACCCTCACCGAGGCCGACGATGTGTTCCTGCTCGACCCGTGGTGGAACCCCGCCGCCGAGACGCAGGCCGTCGACCGTGCGCACCGCATCGGCCAGGACCGCAGCGTCATGGTCTACCGCCTCATCTCCAACGGCACGATCGAAGAGAAGGTCATGGCGCTGCAACAGCGCAAGGCGCGCCTGTTCCGCTCGGTCATGGACGATGACGGCCTGTTCGGCCAGACACTCGGCGCGGACGACATCCGCGCGCTCTTCGCGGAGTGAGGCGGCGGGCCTCGCCTAGACTCAGAGGCTCATACGGGAGGGATTTCCATGCGCATCACGGGGCTCGGACACGCCGGAATGTTCATCGAGACGGCGGGCGGAACCATCCTCTGCGACCCGGTCATCGGCCCCAGCTTCTTCGGATCGTGGTTCCCCTTTCCCGATAACCGGGGCCTCGACTGGGAGAAGTTCGGCAAAGCCGACTTCCTCTACATCTCGCACCGGCACCGCGACCATTTCGACCCGGCGCTGCTCGAGCGCTACGTGCCGAAGGACATCGCCGTCCTCCTGCCGGAGTACCCGACCGACGACCTCGAAGTCGACCTCATCAAGCTCGGCTACGAGAACATCGTCTACACGCAGGCCGGCGTGCCTCTGCACTACGGCGACCTGACGCTCATGGTGACCCCCCTGCGTGCCCCGAGCGACGGGCCCATCGGCGACTCCTCGCTCTCGGTCGACGACGGCACGGCGTCGATCCTGAACCAGAACGACTCGCACCCCCTCGACCTCGAGACGCTGCTGACCTTCTCGAAGCCCGACGCGTACTTCACGCAGGTGTCCGGCGCGATCTGGTGGCCCATGGTCTACGACCTGCCGCAGGACGCCAAGCAGAACTTCGCGAAGCTCAAGCGCGACGCACAGAACAAACGGGCCATGTACTACATCGAGAAGGTCGACGCGGCGCATGTCTTCCCTATGGCCGGACCGCCGATGTTCTTGCGCGAAGAGCTGTTCCGCTACAACGGCTACGGCACCGAGGACGACTCGATCTTCACGGATCAGCGTCAGTTCCTCGCGCACATGCGCGAGCTGCGACCCGAGCAGAAGGGCTACGAGTTCGTCCCGGGCACGCAGGTCGATCTGAACCACGGCGAGATCTCCGTGACGCAGACGCTGTACACCGACGCCGAGATCGACCGCATGTTCGACGACAAGTGGGCCTACCTCGCCGAGCAGCGCGACAGTCGGCAGGACGAGGTCGCAGCCGAAGAGGCGACCCGTGCCGCCGTGCTGCCCCCCGCCGAGATGCTCGCCGCGATCAAGGAGTGGTGGGAGCCGCTCCTGCGCCGCGCCCGTACGATCCGGAACGGCGTGGGCGGGGCCGTGCGCTTTCGGATCGGCGAGCTCGACATGGTCGTGGACTTCCCTAAGGCCAAGGTGCGCGAGTACGCCGGCGAGGACTGCGTCTACTGGTACACGATTCCCGCAGACCTCGTCTCGACGAACATCGCCGACCACGAGATCGACTGGTCGAACTCGATCTTCCTCTCGATGCAGTTCGAGGTCGGACGCAGCGGTAAGTTCAACGAGTTCCTGACGACCTTCCTCAAGTGCCTGTCGCGCGATCGCATCGAGTACGTCGAGAACTGGTACGCCGAGCAGAGCGACCAGACCGAGGATGCGCAGCTGGGCGACTGGGTCGTGCAGCGCCGGTGCCCGCACCTGCGTGCCGACCTCACCAAGACGGGCAAGATCGAGGACGGCGTGCTCACGTGCTCGCTGCACGATTGGAAGTGGGATCTCGCCAGCGGAAAGTGCCTGACGACGCAGGGTCACCCGATCCGCGCCCGCGAGGCCGAGGAGGCGCCCGCGCCCGGGCGTTGACTCACCGCGCGGGGGTGAAGCGGGCGAGCACGCGAGCCCCCACGACCCCCTAGACTGTCGGAAGAAACAAGCAACCTTTAACCCCGTCCTGTGAGGCGGAGAAGGGAGCGGCGGATGAGCACGCGCACCGAGCTGCCCCGCGTCGTCCTGCACAGCGCCGATATCGCCCGTGCACTGACTCGGATCTCCCACGAGATCCTCGAGTCCAACAAGGGCCCCCAGGATCTCGTGATCCTCGGAATCCCCACCCGTGGCGTCACCCTGGCCAGCCGCATCGGCGGTCTGCTGTCGGAGTTCAGCGGCACATCGATTCCGACCGGCGCGCTCGATGTCACGATGTACCGCGACGACCTGCACCGCAATCCCACCCGCACGCCCCAGCCGACGCAGATCCCGGCCGGAGGCATCGACGGCAAGGTCGTCGTGCTCGTGGACGACGTGCTCTTCTCGGGTCGCAGCATCCGCGCCGCCCTCGATGCACTGCAGCACATCGGTCGTCCCTCGGTCGTGCGCCTCGCCGCCCTCATCGACCGCGGTCACCGCGAACTGCCCATCCGGCCCGACTTCGTCGGCAAGAATCTGCCGAGCGCGCGCGACGAGCGCGTCAATGTGCGCCTGGCGGAGACCGACGGCACCGACGAGGTGACGATCGAATCATGAGGCACCTGCTCGACACCAAGAACCTGTCTCGCGAGGACGCGCTGCAGATCCTCGACGTCGCCGAGGACATGGCCGACACCCAGCGCCGCGAAGTGAAGAAGCTGCCGACGCTGCGCGGCAAGACCGTCGTCAACCTCTTCTTCGAGGACTCCACCCGCACCCGCATCTCGTTCGAGGCTGCAGCCAAGCGGCTGTCGGCCGACGTCATCAACTTCGCCGCCAAGGGGTCGAGCGTGTCGAAGGGGGAGTCGCTGCAGGACACGGCGCAGACCCTGCAGGCCCTGGGCGCCGACGCCGTCGTCATCCGCCACGGAGCCTCGGGCGCTCCGCGCACCCTCGCGACGAGCGGCTGGATCACGGCCGGTGTCGTCAACGCCGGCGACGGCACGCACGAGCACCCGACGCAGGCCCTCCTCGACGCCTTCACGATCCGCAAGCGCCGCTTCGGCGACGACAGCCGCGGTCGCGACCTCGAGGGCCTGTCGGTCACGATCGTCGGCGACGTGCTGCACTCGCGCGTCGCGCGGTCCAACGTGTGGCTGCTGGACACCCTCGGCGCCGATGTGACGCTCGTCGCGCCCCCCACCCTCGTTCCGCAGGATGCGTCGCAGTGGCCTGCGAGGATCCTTTACGACATCGATGAAGCCATCGCTGCGGGTCCGGACGCGCTCATGATGCTGCGCATCCAGCTCGAGCGTATGAACGCCGCCTATTTTCCCACTGAACGGGAGTATTCACGCCGATGGGGCCTGGACGCACGGCGCCTGGCCGCGCTTCCGGCCGGTAGCATTGTCCTGCACCCCGGACCCATGAACCGAGGGCTGGAGATCTCCGCCGAAGCCGCCGATTCGCCGCGCTCGACGGTGCTCGAGCAGGTCACCAACGGCGTCTCAGTCCGAATGGCCGCGCTCTACCTGCTGCTGGCGGGCGAGCGACCCGAACGAGAGCAGAGCACGCGATGACTGAGACGTTCCTCATCCGAGGCGCCCGCCTCGAGGGCGGCCCCGCCGCAGACATCCTCGTCGAGGACGGCGTCCTCACGCAGGTCGGCTCGAGCCTGTCCCGTGCCGGAGCGACCGTCGTGGACGCCGACGGGCTCATCGCCCTGCCTGGCCTGGTCGACCTGCACACGCACCTGCGCGAGCCCGGCTACGAGGCATCCGAGACGATTCTCACGGGATCGCGCGCGGCCGCGGCCGGAGGCTTCACGGCGGTCTTCGCGATGCCCAACACCTCACCCGTCGCGGACACCGCCGGCGTCGTCGAGCAAGAACTTGCCCTCGGCGAAGCGGCCGGATTCGTCACGGTGCAGCCGATCGGCGCCGTCACGGTCGGGCAGAAGGGCGAGCGTCTCGCCGAACTCGGCGCGATGGCCGACTCCCGGGCGCGTGTGCGCGTCTTCAGCGACGACGGCTTCTGCGTGTGGGATCCGCTGATCATGCGGCGTGCCCTCGAGTACGTCAAGGCATTCGACGGCGTCATCGCACAGCACGCCCAGGACCCGCGCCTCACCGAGGGCGCCCAGATGAACGAGGGCGCCGTCTCGGCCGAGCTCGGTCTGGCCGGCTGGCCGGCCGTGGCCGAGGAGTCGATCATCGCGCGTGATGTGCTCCTGGCCGAACACGTCGGCTCCCGCCTGCACGTGTGCCACCTGTCCACGGCCGGATCGGTCGACATCATCCGCTGGGCCAAGAAGCGCGGCGTCGATGTGACAGCCGAAGTCACACCGCACCACCTGCTGCTCACCGATGAACTCGTGCGCGACTACGACGCCCGGTTCAAGGTGAACCCGCCGCTGCGCCGTGAAGAAGACGTCCGCGCCGTGCGCGAGGGCCTCGCCGACGGCACGATCGACATCGTCGCCACCGACCATGCACCGCACCCGGCCGAAGCGAAGGCGTGCGAGTGGCAGGCCGCCGCGAACGGCATGGTCGGGCTCGAGAGCGCGCTGCGCGTCGTGCAGCACACGATGATCGACACGGGGATGCTGGTCTGGAGCGACGTGGCCCGCATCATGTCGCGCGAACCGGCGCGGATCGGCCGGCTGGCGGGCCATGGCACACCGCTCGCGCCCGGCTACGCGGCATCGCTCACGCTGATCGATCCCGCGCCCGTCCGCACCTTCTCGAAGGACGACCTGCACGGACGCAGCGTCAACTCGCCCTACCTCGGGCGCGACCTCCCCGGCGAGGTGCGCTGGACGCTGTACCGCGGCACGCCGACGGTCGTCGACGGGGTCGTGCTGGACCGGCCGGGGGAGCGCGCATGACCCGCGAAGGAGCCGTCGCCGTCATGATCGGCGTCGCGGTCCTCATCCTCGCGCTCGCGGCCTTCGCGTGGTGGCGACGAACGCGCCGCGACTCGGGACTGTCCGCGCCTGTGAGCGAAGCCCCCGCCGGCGCCGAGACGATGAGCGAGTTTCCCTCGCTGTACGTCGCGACGACGAAACACGGCGAGCCGCTGGAGCGCCTGGCGATCCGCGGGCTCGCGTTCCGCTCGCGCGCCGATGTCACGGTGACCAGCGCCGGCATCGCGCTCGATCTGACCGGCAAGCCCCGCGTGTTCGTGGGCGCCGACCGCATCGATCGCGTCACGCAGGCCACGGTGACGATCGACCGCGTCGTCGAGCGCGACGGGCTCGTCCGCCTCACGTGGCGCCTCGACGACGGCACCGTCGTCGACTCCTACCTCCGACCTCAGGACGCATCGGCCAGAGCCCTCGCCGATGCGATCTCGAGCATCCTCACCCCGACCCAGACGGGAAGCGACGCATGACCTTCTTCTCCACCGACCCCGCGGTGCTCGTCCTCGAAGACGGCACCCGCTACACCGGGCGCGCCTACGGCGCGCGCGGCACGACCCTCGGCGAAGTCGTCTTCGCCACCGGCATGACCGGATACCAGGAAACCCTCACCGATCCGTCGTACGCGGGTCAGATCGTGATGCAGACCGCGCCCCACATCGGCAACACCGGCGTCAACGCCGAAGACGTCGAGTCGCACCGCATCTGGGTCTCCGGCTACATCGTGCGCGACCCCTCTCGCGTCGTGTCGAACTGGCGGGCCGACGGCTCGCTCGACGACGCGCTCGTGCGCGAGGGCGTCGTCGGAATCAGCGGCATCGACACACGTGCCGTGACCCGGCACATCCGCTCGGCGGGCAGCATGCGAGGAGGGATCTTCTCGGGCGAAGCCTCCGGCATCGACCCCGACGAGCAGCTGCGCCTCGTCAACGAAGCACCGCCGATGGCGGGCCAGAACCTCTCGGCCGCCGTGTCGGTCGACGCCGCGCGCGTGACCCCGGCGACAGGGGAGCGGATCGGCAATCTCGCCGTGCTCGACCTGGGCGTGAAGCAGGCGACGATCGACAACCTGGCCGCCCGCGGCTTCGACGTGCACGTCCTGCCGCAGAGCGTCACGATCGACGAGATCCGCGCGATCCGCCCCGTCGCGGTGTTCTACTCCAACGGGCCGGGCGACCCCGCGGCATCCGACCATCACGTGTCGCTCCTGCGCGCCGTGCTCGATGACCGCCTGCCGTTCTTCGGGATCTGCTTCGGCAATCAGCTACTCGGCCGCGCACTCGGGCTCGGCACCTACAAGCTGCCCTTCGGCCACCGCGGCATCAACCAGCCGGTGCTGGACAAGCAGACCGGGCGCGTCGAGATCACGGCGCACAACCACGGTTTCGCCGTCGAGGCACCCCTCGAGGGCGAGTTCGACAGCCCGAACGGCTACGGCCGGGTCGAGGTGAGCCACGTCGGCCTCAACGACCGGGTCGTCGAAGGACTGCGCGCGCTCGACATCCCCGCCTTCTCGGTGCAGTACCACCCCGAAGCGACCGCGGGTCCGCACGATGCCAACTACCTCTTCGATCGGTTCCGTGACCTCGTGGTCACGACCCTTCAGTCGGACGCAGGTCAGGGACTTAAGGAGAACAATGCCTAAGCGCGACGACATCAAGAGCGTCCTCGTCATCGGCTCCGGGCCGATCGTCATCGGCCAGGCGTGCGAATTCGACTACTCGGGCACCCAGGCGTGCCGCGTCCTGCGTGAGGAGGGCGTGCGCGTCATCCTCGTCAACTCGAACCCGGCCACGATCATGACCGATCCGGACTTCGCCGACGCGACGTACATCGAGCCCATCACGTGGCAGGTCATCGAGACGATCATCGCCAAGGAGCGCCCCGACGCGATTCTGCCGACCCTCGGCGGCCAGACGGCGCTCAACGCCGCGATCGAGCTGCACAACCACGGCATCCTCGAGAAGTACGACATCGAGCTCATCGGAGCGAACTTCGAGGCGATCAACAAGGGCGAGGACCGCCAGATCTTCAAGGAGCTCGTGCTCGAAGCCGGCGCCGACGTCGCGGCCTCGGTCATCTGCCACTCGATGGACGACCTGCTCGCCGGCGCCGAGAAGCTCGGGTACCCGCTCGTCGTGCGCCCGTCGTTCACGATGGGCGGCCTCGGTTCGGGCTTCGCGTATGACGAAGAGGACCTCCGCCGCATCGGCGGCGCGGGCCTGCACGACTCGCCCACCAACGAGGTGCTGCTCGAGGAATCGATCCTCGGGTGGAAGGAGTACGAGCTCGAGCTCATGCGCGACACGTCCGACAACACGGTCGTCGTCTGCTCGATCGAGAACGTCGACCCCGTCGGCGTGCACACGGGTGACTCGATCACCGTCGCCCCGGCGCTCACTCTGACCGACCGCGAGTACCAGAAGCTGCGCGACATCGGCATCGACATCATCCGCGCCGTGGGCGTGGACACCGGCGGCTGCAACATCCAGTTCGCGATCGACCCTGCGACGGGGCGCATCATCGTCATCGAGATGAACCCGCGCGTCTCGCGCTCGTCGGCGCTGGCTTCCAAGGCCACGGGCTTCCCGATCGCGAAGATCGCGGCGAAGCTAGCGATCGGCTACCGGCTCGATGAGATCCCCAACGACATCACCAAGGTGACGCCGTCGAGCTTCGAGCCGACCCTGGACTACGTCGTCGTGAAGGTGCCGCGGTTCAACTTCGAGAAGTTCCCCGCCGCCGACACGACCCTCACGACGACCATGAAGTCCGTCGGCGAGGCCATGGCGATCGGACGCAACTACGCGACGGCACTGCAGAAGGCGCTGCGCTCGCTCGAGAAGCGCGGCTCGAGCTTCCACTGGGGGCCCGAAGACCGCTCCGTCGACGAGCTGCTCGAGATCTCGAAGACGCCGACCGATGGCCGCATCGTCGTACTGCAGCAGGCGCTGCGCAAGGGTGCGACGGTCGAGCAGGCCTTCGAGGCGACGAAGATCGACCCGTGGTTCCTCGACCAGATGGTGCTCATCAACGAGGTCGCCGACTTCGTGCGGCACGCACCCGAACTGGATGCCGCGACCCTGCGTCTGGCGAAGGAGCACGGTTTCAGCGATGCACAGCTCGCGCAGCTGCGCGGTGTGTCCGAGGCCGAGATCCGCGGCATCCGTCACGCGCTGGGCGTGCGCCCCGTGTACAAGACGGTCGACACGTGCGCGGGGGAGTTCCCGGCACTCACGCCCTACCACTACTCCAGCTACGACGCCGAGACCGAGGTCACACCGTCGGAGCGGCAGAAGGTGGTCATCATCGGGTCGGGCCCGAACCGCATCGGTCAGGGCGTCGAGTTCGACTACTCGTGCGTGCACGCGTCGTTCGCCCTGTCGGACGCCGGCTATGAGACCGTCATGGTCAATTGCAACCCCGAGACCGTGTCCACGGACTACGACACGTCGGACCGGCTCTACTTCGAGCCGCTGACGCTCGAAGACGTGCTCGAGGTGCTGCACGCCGAGTCGCAGTCGGGTGAGATCCTCGGCGTCATCTGCCAGCTCGGCGGACAGACGCCGCTGGGACTGGCCCACGGCATCGAGGACGCCGGCTACACGATCCTCGGCACGAGCCCCGCCGCGATCGACCTCGCCGAAGAACGCGAGCTGTTCTCACGTCTGCTGGACGAGGCGGGCCTGGTCGCACCGCGCAGCGGCACGGCGATCGACCCCGAGGGTGCCGTGCGCATCGCCGAAGAGATCGGCTACCCCGTGCTCGTGCGCCCGAGCTTCGTGCTCGGCGGCCGCGGCATGGAGATCGTCTACGACACCCCCGCGCTGCGCGAGTACTTCGTGCGCACGGCGGGGGAAGTGATCGTCGAAGAGGGCAAGCCCCTGCTCGTGGACCGCTTCCTCGACGACGCGATCGAGATCGACGTCGACGCGCTCTTCGACGGCACCGAGCTGTACATCGGCGGCGTCATGGAGCACCTCGAAGAGGCCGGGATCCACTCGGGCGACTCGTCGTGCACGCTGCCGCCGATTTCGCTCGGCCGCACCGATGTCGACCGCGTGCGCACGGCGACCCTCGCCATCGCGCAGGGCGTGGGCGTGCGGGGACTGCTCAACGTGCAGTTCGCGATCTCGGCGGGCGTGCTCTACGTCATCGAGGCCAACCCGCGGGCGAGTCGCACCGTGCCCTTCGTCTCGAAGGCACTCGGCATTCCGATGGCCAAGGCCGCAGCTCGCATCATGGTGGGCTCATCGATCGCCGAGCTCAAGGCCGAGGGCCTGCTGCCCGAGGCCGACGGCTCGCGCATTCCGCTGGATGCGCCCGTGTCGGTCAAGGAAGCCGTGCTGCCGTTCAAGCGGTTCCGCACGAAGGACGGCAAGATGGTCGACTCGGTACTCGGCCCGGAGATGCGCTCGACGGGCGAGGTCATGGGCATCGACCGTGACTTCCCGACGGCGTTCGCGAAGTCGCAGGCGGCGGCCTACGGCGGCATGCCGCTGGAGGGGACCGTCTTCATCTCGGTTGCCGACAGCGACAAGCGCGCCGTCATCCTGCCGGCGCACCGTCTGCAGGAGCTCGGTTACACGCTCGTGGCCACCGAGGGCACCGCCGAGATCCTCGCCCGCAACGGCATCGCCGTGAAGGTCGTCGCGAAGTACAGCGAGACCCAGGAGGGCGGAGAGACGAACATCGTCGACCTCATCAACCAGGGCGAGATCGACATCGTCGTGAACACGCCCTCGGGCGGCACGGCGCGCGCCGACGGCTACGAGATCCGCGCCGCGGCTGTGGCGGGCGACAAGGCTCTCTTCACGACGATGGCCGTGCTCGGGGCCGCCGTGAGCGGCATGTCGACGCTGCGCAAGGGCTTCGACGTGAAGAGCCTGCAGGAGTACGCCGCCGAGCGGGCAGCGCACGCGTGACACCGTTCGGCGTGCGGCTTCGCGCCGCGATCGACGCGCACGGACCGCTGTGCGTCGGCATCGACCCTCACGAGCACCTGCTCGCGGAGTGGGGGATGGATGCCGGCGCGCGCGGCCTGCGCGACTTCGGCCTGCGTGTCGTCGAGGCCGCGGCCGGCCGTGTCGGCGTCGTGAAGCCCCAGGTCGCGTTCTTCGAGCGGTGGGGGTCGGCGGGGTTCGCGGCCCTCGAGGACGTCCTCGAGGCGGCACGCGCGGCGGGCCTGCTCGTCATCGCCGACGCCAAGCGCGGCGACATCGGCTCGACGATGGCCGGCTACGCCGCCGCCTGGCTCGCACCGGGTTCCCCGCTCGAAGCGGATGCCCTCACCGTGAGCCCGTACCTCGGCCCCGAGTCGCTGCGCGAGACACTCGCGACCGCGGTGCGCGGCGGCAAGGGCGTCTTCGTCCTCGCCGCGACGAGCAATCCCGAGGCGGCGGCCCTGCAGACCGCCCTGACGGTCGATGTCGCATCGGCCGACGACCAGACCGTCGCAGCCCGCGTCGCGCGCGACATCGCGTGGGTCAACGGCTCCGCAGCGTTCTCCGGAGACCTGGGACCGGCAGGTCTCGTCATCGGGGCGACCGTCGATCGGTTCGAGTTCGGACTCACCGACGACGTGCTCGCGGGATGCCCGATCCTCGCTCCGGGCTTCGGCGCCCAAGGCGCCGAGCCCGCGCAGTTGACGTCGCTCTTCGGGGCGGTCGCTGCGAACGTCGTCGCGTCCGAGAGCCGCAGCATCCTCTCGGCGGGTCCCGACGCCCTGGCGGTGCGCATCGCCGAGCGCGCGGCGTTGTACCGTAGTGGTTCCGATGGCTGACTCACGCACTCCTCCCGACGTCGATCGCATCGCGGCATCCCGCCGTGCGGTCGCGGCGCGCCGCGAACGCGCCGCCCTCAAACACGACGTCACGACGCGCGTCATCACGCCGCAGGAGCTGCTGCGCCGCGCGCTCGCGCAGCCTGATGCCCCAGCGGGCGCGATGCGCGTGACCGAGTTCCTCACCTGCATCCCCGCGATCGGCGAAGGAAAGCGCGACCGCATCCTCGCCGAGCTCGGCATCTCGCCTGTCAAGCGTCTCGGCGGACTCGGCGCGCGCCAGCGCGCGGCGCTGCGGAGCTTCCTCGACGAGCGACGCCCCGAGCCCGA
Source organism: Microbacterium sp. Y547 (assembly GCF_057669785.1). Classification (NCBI taxonomy): domain Bacteria; kingdom Bacillati; phylum Actinomycetota; class Actinomycetes; order Micrococcales; family Microbacteriaceae; genus Microbacterium; species Microbacterium sp. Y547. The sequence goes on along the minus strand of NZ_JBYHFN010000002.1, from coordinate 231,952 downwards.
GCCCCGCAGCGGCCGCAGCCGCCTGCTCGTGCTCGCAGGCCCCACGGCGGTCGGCAAGGGCACTGTCGCCGCGCACATCAAGGAGCGCCACCCCGAGATCATGCTGTCGGTGTCGGCGACGACACGCGCGCCGCGACCCGGTGAGGTCGACGGTGAGCACTACTACTTCGTCGACGACGCCGAGTTCGATCGCATGATCGCGGCCGGAGAGCTGCTCGAGTACGCGACGGTGCACAACCGGTACCGCTACGGCACGCCGCGCGCGCCGATCGACGAGGCGCTGGCTGCGGGGCGCACGGTGCTGCTCGAGATCGACCTGCAGGGCGCGCGCCAGGTGCGCGCCGCTGAACCCGCTGCGACGCTCGTCTTCCTGCTGCCGCCGAGCTGGAACGAGCTCGTCGACCGGCTCGTCGGGCGCGGCACGGAGGGCGCCGAAGAGCGCGCCCGCCGTCTCAAGACGGCGAAGGTCGAGCTGGCCTCGCAGGACGAGTTCGACTACCGCGTCGTGAACGACGACGTCGCTCGTGCGGCGGACGAAGTGGTCGCGCTCGCGCAGGCCTGACGCGTTCGCGAACGGACGGCGGCGCAGGATCGCATCGTCCGGATGCCGCTCTCGTTGCAGAACATTACGCGCGGCTTCGTTCTGGGGGGCACCTCCGAAACCATCAGTGCATGTCCAGCACCCTGCTCGCGCCTCGTCAGACGGCCACCGTCGCGGTGGACCGCGCTCCGGCTGTCCGCCTTGCGGGCGTCGGGCGCACCTTCGCCGGGCGTGGAACGCCGCGCACCGTCCTGCGCGACATCGACATCGACCTCAGAGACGGCGAGATCCTCGCGATCGTCGGTCCGTCCGGCTGCGGGAAGTCGACGCTGCTGCGCCTCATCGGCGGGCTCGACGCACCCACCGCGGGCGTCGTCGAGGTGGCCGGCACGACGGCCGTCGCCTTCCAGGAGCCGCGACTTCTACCCTGGCGCACGCTCGCCCAGAACGTCTCACTGGGACTCGACCGCCGCACCGACACGCGCGCCGGTCGTGACCGCGTCGCCGAACTGCTGACGCTCGTCGGCCTCGATCAGGCTGCGCACCTGCGCCCCCGTGAGGTGTCAGGCGGCATGGCGCAGCGTGCATCCCTCGCCCGCGCCCTCGCGCGCGGTCCCGAGGTGCTGCTGCTCGATGAGCCGTTCGGCGCGCTCGATGCCCTGACGCGGCTGCGCATGCAGGACCTGCTGAATGACGTGCACGCCGCGGTGCCGACCACGGTCGTGCTCGTGACGCACGACGTCGAAGAGGCGCTCTACCTCGCCGACCGGGTGCTGCTGCTGCGTGCCATCGAGCCGGGCCCCGACAGCGGCGAGGCGTCGATCGTTCGCACCATCACGGTTCCCGGGCTCCGCCCGCGCGACCGCTCCGACCGCACTCTCGCCGACCTGCGCGCCGAGCTGCTGGAGGGGCTCGGCGTCGACACGCACCACACCCTCACTCAGGAGACACCATGAACCGTCCGCTTCGCCGCATCCTTCCCGTCCTCGCCCTCGCCGGCGTGGTCATGCTCGGCGCGACGGGATGCGTCGCGGGCGAGAACGCCGCCGCGGCACCGGCCACCGCGGGGGAGGGCGGGTGGTCGACCGACACGCTGACGCTCGACTTCGCGACGTACAACCCGCTGAGCCTCGTCGTCAAGGAGCAGGGGCTCCTCGAAGAGACGCTCGGCGACTCCGTCACGGTCGAGTGGGTGCAGTCCGCCGGCTCGAACAAGGCCAACGAGCTGCTGCGCGCCGGGTCGATCGACGTCGGCTCGACAGCCGGCTCAGCCGCGCTGCTCGCCCGGGCGAACGGCTCACCGATCCAGGTCATCGACATCTTCTCGCAGCCGGAGTGGTCGGCGATCGTCGTTCCCGACGGCAGCGACATCACCTCGGTCGCCGATCTGAAGGGACGGTCCGTCGCGGCGACGATCGGCACCGATCCGTACTTCTTCCTGCTGCAGGCGCTCCAGGCCGCGGGCCTCGGCATCGCCGACGTCGAAGTGCAGAACCTGCAGCACGCCGACGGATGGGCCGCGCTCGAGGCGGGATCGGTCGCCGCGTGGTCGGGGCTCGACCCGATCATGGCCTCCGCAGAAGTCGATGCCGGCGCGCAGCTGATCTACCGCAACGTCGACTTCAACACGTACGGATTCCTCAACGCGACCGAGGAGTTCATCACCGATCACCCCGACGTCGCCCAGGTCGTCGTGGACGCGTACGAACAGGCCCGGGCGTGGGCGCTGGCCCACCCCGACGAGACGGCGGCGTTGCTGGCCGAGGTCGCCGGCATCGACCTCGCCGTCGCCGAGACCGTCGTCCAGGAGCGGTCGAACCTCGACGTGAGCGGCATCCCCGGTGATGCCCAGCTCGCGGTGCTCGAGAAGATCGCCCCCGTCCTGGTCGACTCCGACGCCGTGCAGGGCGGCGAGCAGGCCGTCACCGACGCGCTGGCGACGATCATCAACGCGACGTTCGCCGAAGAGGCGGTGAACCGGCGATGAGCGCCCTGGCTGAGGCGGTCACCGCCGCGCCCACGGCCGCACCTGCGGGCCGCTCGTTCTGGGACCGCCGCGTCGTGCGCGTCGCGGGCGGCTTCGTCGTGCCGCTCGCGCTGCTCGCGCTCTGGCAGGCGGTCACCGTGACGGGCGTGCTGCCACCGCACCGGCTGCCGGCACCCGCCACGGTCTTCCAGGCCGCCGTCGAGATGCTCGACAGCGGCGTGCTCTGGCTGCACATCGCCATCTCCGTGCAGCGCGTGCTGCTCGGCTTCGCGATCGGCGCTCTCGCCGGCCTCGTCGCGGCGGCGTTCGTCGGTCTCACCCGCGCGGGCGACGTGCTGCTGAGCCCGACCCTCGCTGCCCTCCGCGCCATCCCTTCCCTCGCCCTCGTGCCGCTGCTGCTGCTGTGGATGGGGATCGGCGAAGACTCCAAGGTCGCCCTCATCGCGATCGGCGCGTTCTTCCCCGTCTTCACGACCGTCGGCTCGGCGCTGCGCCACGTCGACCCCCACCTGATCGAGATGGGCCGCTCGTTCGGACTGCGCGGGTGGCACCTGCTGCGCGTCGTGCAGCTGCCCGCCGTCGTTCCTTCGATCGTCTCGGGACTGCGTCTTGCCATGGCGCAGGCGTGGCTCTTCCTCGTGGCTGCCGAACTGATCGCCGCCTCGATGGGGCTGGGGTTCCTGCTGACCGAATCTCAGAGCACGGGCCGCGTCGACCGCATCCTGCTCGCGATCGTGCTGCTCGCGCTGCTGGGCGCGGTGACGAACGGCATCCTCAGCATCGTGCAGAAGCACCTGCTCAAGAAGTGGGCCTGAGGTGACGACCGAGACGCGGCTCGTCGAACGACGAACCTATCCGCCCGGTGACGCGTTCCGCGCTCAGGCCAACCTCGGCGACGAGGCCTACGCGCGCGCCGCCGCCGATCCCACGGCCTTCTGGGAGGAGGCCGCGCACCGATTGACGTGGGATGCGCCCTGGCATACGCCCCTCGAGTGGGAGCCACCCGTCACGCGTGCCGACGGCACCCTCTCGGTCCCCGCTGCCCGATGGTTCACCGGCGGGCGGCTCAACGTCGCGTACAACTGCGTCGACCGTCATGTCGAGGCCGGTCGCGGCGAGCGCGTCGCGCTGCACTTCGAAGGCGAACCGGGCGACCGTATGAGCGTCACGTACGCAGATCTGAAGCGGCGAGTCGCACGCGCAGCCCACGCGCTTCTGGGTCTGGGCATCGAGCCCGGAGACCGGGTCGTGGTGTATCTGCCGGTTTTGATCGAAACCGTCGTGGTCGCCCTCGCGTGCGCGCGCATCGGCGCCGTGCACTCGCTCGTCTTCGGCGGCTTCTCTGCCGAGGCCGTGCGATTCCGCCTGCAGGACACCCGGGCGGCGCTCCTGGTCACATCCGACGGCCAGTTCCGTCGGGGGTCAGCCGTCGAGGTGAAGTCGGCCGCCGATACGGCCGTCGATGGTCTGGACCACGTCCGGCACGTCCTCACGGTGCGGCGCACGGGGCAGGACGTCCCGTGGACCGCCGGCCGCGACGTGTGGTGGCACGACGTCGTCGACACCGCGAGCGACGTGCACGATGCAGTCTCGTTCGAGGCGGAGCATCCGCTCTTCATCATCTACACCTCCGGCACGACAGGGCGCCCCAAAGGCCTCGTCCACACGTCGGGCGGATACCTCGCGCATGCCAGCTGGGCCCACTGGGCGCACTTCGACGCGAAACCCGACGACGTGCACTGGTGCACCGCCGATCTCGCGTGGGTCACGGCGCACACGTACGAGCTGTACGGTCCGCTGTCGAACGGCCTGACGCAGGTGATCTACGAGGGCACACCGGATGCACCGCACCGCGAGAGGCATCTCGAGATCATCGAGCGCTACGGGGTCACGGTCTACTACACCGCGCCCACGCTCATCCGCACCTTCATGTCGTGGTTCGGCGATGACCTGCCGGCGGAATACGACCTGACGTCGCTGCGCCTGCTCGGCACGGTCGGCGAAGCGATCAACCCCGAAGCGTGGGTATGGTTCCGGCGCACCTTCGGCCGTGACGACGTGCCCGTCGTCGATACGTGGTGGCAGTCCGAGACGGGTGCCGCGATGATCGCGCCGCTGCCGGGGACGACAATGCTCAAGCCGGGTTCGGCAACCGTTCCGCTGCCGGGAATCGACGCGGCCGTCGTCGACGACGCCGGCGACCCGGTGACGCCCGGCAGGTCGGGCACGCTCGTCGTGCGACGACCGTGGCCCGGCATGGCCCGCACCGTGTGGGGAGATCCCGAGCGCTACCGCGATGCGTACTGGGCGCGCTTCGCGGGGCACGGTGCGCACGGCGGCTACTACGTCGCCGGTGACGGTGCGACCGTCGACGGCGACGGGCACGTGTGGATCCTCGGTCGCCTCGACGACGTCGTGAACGTCTCGGGGCATCGCCTCTCGACGATCGAGATCGAGTCTGCTCTCGTCTCGCAGCAGGGCGTCGGCGAAGCCGGCGCGACAGCCGTCGACGACCCGGTGACCGGCCACGCGGTCGCGGCGTTCGTCGTCGCCTCGGACAGGGCCGACCTAGAGCCGGCGCGGCTGCGCGACGGCGTCGCGCGGCAGATCGGTCCGATCGCGAAGCCGCGGCACCTCTACGTCGTGCCCGAACTGCCCAAGACCCGCTCGGGAAAGATCCTTCGGCGCCTGCTCGCACAGCTGTGGCAGGCTGAGCGGGATCGTCGAGCGGGGCACATTCCCGCGCCCCTCGGCGACACCACCTCGCTGCAGAACCCCTGGAGCGTCGCCCAGATCGCCGACGTGCTCGCCTCTGCGTCACCATCGCCCCGCCCCGCACACCGAGAGAAGACATGACCGACGACCACCGCTTCGGATTCCGCACCCGTGCCCTGCATGCCGGCGGAACCCCCGACGCCTCGACGGGCGCCCGCGCCGTGCCGATCTACCAGACCACGTCGTTCGTGTTCGACGATGCGACGGATGCCGCGAACCTGTTCGCGCTGCAGAAGTACGGCAACATCTACTCCCGCATCGGAAACCCGACCGTCGCGGCGCTCGAAGAGCGTCTGGCATCGCTCGAAGGCGGGATCGGCGCCGTGGCGACGGCGTCGGGCATGAGCGCCGAGTTCATCACGTTCGCCGCGCTCGTGGGCGCGGGCGACCACGTCGTCGCCTCGGCACAGCTGTACGGCGGCACCGTGACGCAGCTCGACGTGACCCTTCGGCGCTTCGGTGTCGAGACGACCTTCGTCGCGTCGGACGACCCTGCGGATTTCGCCGCCGCCATCCGCCCCGAGACGAAGGTGCTCTACGTCGAGATGATCGGCAACCCGTCGGGCGAGATCGCCGACATCGCGGGCCTTGCCGAGGTCGCCCACGCGGCATCCATTCCGCTCGTCGTCGACGCGACGCTCGCGACGCCGTATCTGTCCCGCCCCCTCGAGCACGGCGCGGACATCGTCATCCACTCGGTGACGAAGTTCCTCGGCGGTCACGGCACGACCCTCGGCGGTGTCGTGATCGAGAAGGGCACGTTCGACTGGGGGAACGGCAAGTTCCCGCAGATGACCGAGCCCGTGCCGTCGTACGGCGGCATCCGCTGGTGGGACAACTTCGGCGAGTACGGCTTCCTCACGAAGCTGCGCACCGAACAGCTGCGCGACATCGGTCCCGCACTCAGCCCGCAGTCGGCCTTCCTGCTGCTGCAGGGCGTCGAGACGCTGCCGCAGCGCATGGACGCGCACCTCGCGAACGCCCGCGTCGTGGCGGAGTGGCTGGATTCCGATCCCCGCGTCTCGTACGTCACCTGGGCCGGACTTGCGGGTCACCCGCACCACGACCGCGCGCGCAGGTACCTGCCGTTGGGGCCTGGCGCGGTGTTCGCGTTCGGGGTGACACCGTCGGGCGAGTTCGCGTCGGGCGACGAGCGCCTCGACGCGGCACGGAGCACGGGGGAGGCCGTCATCGATGCGCTCCAGCTCGCGTCGCACCTGGCGAACATCGGCGACGCGCGCACGCTCGTCATCCATCCCGCATCGACGACGCATCAGCAGCTGACCCCCGATCAGCTCGCCGCAGCCGGCGTTCCCGTCGACCTCATCCGCATCTCGGTCGGTCTCGAAGACGCCGAGGACATCCTCTGGGATCTCGATCAGGCCCTCACCCGAGCGACAGGACTGCCGCGATGACCGCGCGACTCGATCAGCCCGATGCGTGCGCTCTGCCCGCGCCCGCCGCGGTGCCGGCTGCCTGTGCGCTGCCCGCCGCCGCCCCGGCCGCGCACGTCGCACGCACGTGGCACGAGCCGTCTGCGGCGCAGCGCTACGACCTGCTGCGCCACGCTCGCTCCATCGCGATCGTCGGAGCATCGGAGAACCGTGCGCGGGCGAGCTACTTCGTCGCTTCGTACCTGCTGGGCGGGTCCGACCTCGACGTGTACTTCGTCAATCCGCGCGCGACCGAGATCCTCGGCCGGCCCGTCTACGCCTCACTCGCCGATCTGCCGGTCGCCCCCGACATCGTCGATGTCTTCCGTAAGCACGACGATCTGCCCGAGGTCGCACGCGAAGCGGTCGCCGTCGGCGCGAAGACGCTGTGGCTGCAGCTGGGCTCATGGCACGAAGAGGCTGCCGCGATCGCCGAGGCGGGCGGGCTCCGCGTCGTGATGGACCGCTGCGTCAAGATCGAGCACGCCCGCTTCCACGGCGGACTGCGCCTGGCGGGCTTCGATACGGGCGTCATCTCATCAAAACGCCAGGTGACGGCGCGCTGACCCGCATGTCGGATAGAATGGTCGGATGCATGCGCGCTCGGCGCGCTGCCCCAGACATCCACCGCTGACATCCACCCGCTTCGAAAGGATTCCGCCATGGCCGGAACGAAGAACCAGGGGATCATCGATCCCCCCATCGATTCGCTGCTCGGGAAGGTCGACTCGAAGTACCAGCTCGTGATCTACGCATCCAAGCGCGCGCGCCAGATCAACGACTACTACTCCGACCTGCACGAGGGCAACCTCTTCGACAACGTCGGCCCGCTCGTCGACTCGAACGTCGAAGACAAGCCGCTCACGATCGCGCTGCACGAGATCCACGAGGACAAGCTGCGCCTGCGCCACGAGGAGTAAGACACACCTCCGCCGTCTGTGTGACGGCCCGATGCCCCCGATGATGCGATGTCCGCACCCGGGGGCATACTGGTTTCCGCCCCCGCCCCGATCTGGAGGATCATGACCGAGTTGCGCCTGTTCACGTCCGAGTCCGTGACCGAGGGCCACCCCGACAAGATCTGCGACCAGATCTCCGACAGCATCCTCGATGCGATCCTCACCGATGATCCGAACGGGCGCGTGGCCGTCGAGACGCTCGTCACAACGGGGCTCGTGCACGTCGCGGGCGAGGTGTCGACGTCGGCGTACGTCGAGATCCCGGCGATCGTGCGCGACGTGGTCAACCGCATCGGCTACACCTCGAGCGAGACGGGCTTCGACGGCGAATCGTGCGGCGTGAGCGTGTCGATCGGCGCGCAGTCCTCCGACATCGCGGCCGGCGTCGACAAGGCGTTCGAACGGCGCGAGGGCGGCTCCGACGACCCGCACGACCTGCAGGGCGCGGGTGACCAGGGCATCATGTTCGGCTACGCGACGAACGAAACCCCCCAGTACATGCCCATGGCGGCGTGGACGGCACACCGTATGGCCGAGCGCCTCGCCGAAGTGCGACGCTCGGGCGCGCTGCCGTTCCTGCGCCCCGACGGAAAGACGCAGGTGACCCTCGGCTACGAGGGGAGCACGCCGCGCACCGTTCAGTCGGTCGTGGTGTCGACGCAGCACAACCCCGACATCTCGCAGAAGGCGCTGCGCGCCGCCGTGCGGGCCGAGGTCATCGACCCCGTGCTCGAGGCGACGGGGCTCGACATCTCCGACGTGAAGTTCTACATCAATCCCGCGGGCCCGTTCGTGATCGGCGGACCCAAGGGCGATGCCGGGCTCACGGGCCGCAAGATCATCATCGACACGTACGGCGGGGCATCGCGCCACGGTGGCGGTGCGTTCAGTGGCAAAGACCCGTCGAAGGTCGATCGCTCGGCCGCCTACGCCATGCGCTGGGTCGCCAAGAACGCCGTCGCGGCAGGGCTCGCCGACCGCCTCGAGGTGCAGATCGCCTACGCGATCGGCAAAGCCAAGCCGGTCGGGCTCTACGTCGAGTCGTTCGGCACGGGTCGGGTCTCAGACGAAGCGATGACGCGGGCGATCCTCGAGGTCTTCGACCTGCGTCCGCGAGCGATCGTCGAGCAGCTCGACCTGCTGCGCCCGATCTACGCGCAGACGGCCGCGTACGGGCATTTCGGGCGCGAGCTGCCCGACTTCACCTGGGAGCGCACCGACCGCGTCGATGACCTCCGGCGCGCCGCCGGACTCTGACGTGACGCGCCGCGTCGCGCGGGTGCTGCTGGATTCGCCGCTGCCGCAGCTGGACCGGCTCTTCGACTACGAGATCCCGAGGGACCTCATCGACGACGCCGTCGCCGGTGCGCGCGTGCGGGTGCCCCTGCGCACGGCGGGCCGCGTCATCGACGGCTATCTCGTCGAGGTGGCCGAATCCGACGACCCCGAGCGCCCGCTGTCCGAACTCGACGCCGTCGTGTCGACCGTGCCGGTGCTGCCCCCGCGGCTCTACGCCCTCGCCCGACGTGCCGCCGATCGCGCGGCGGGCTCGGCCGGTGACATCCTGCGCCTGGCGATCCCCAAGCGCATGGTGCGGGCCGAGAAGGCCTGGCTCGCCGCCGCCCGCCCCGTCGCCGCCGAGGTCACCGCCGACGCACTCCCGGCGCTTGACGTGTACCCCGGGCTCGCTGACGCGCTCGACGCGGGCGAGCGCGTCGCCCTCACCGCCCCGCCCCACCCTGCCCGGCTCTCGGACGGCACGACCGTGGGGTCGTGGGCCGTGCTGCTGGCATCCGCTGCCGCGCACACGCTCGCGGCGGGTCGCAGCGCCGTGCTCGTCGTGCCTGATCACCGCGATCAGGATCAGCTCGCCGCCGCCCTCACCGACCTGGTCGCGCCCGACGCCATCGTCGCCGTCGACGCGCGGCAGTCCTCGCCCGCGCGATACGCCGCGTTCCTTCGCACCCTGACCGACGTGCCCTGCATCGTGCTGGGCAACCGGTCGGCGGTGTACGCGCCCGTGCACGAGATCGGCCTCATCGCCATCTGGGACGACGGCGATCCGCTGCTCGGCGAGCCGCTGAGCCCCGGCGTCCATGCCCGCGATGCCGCTCTGATCCGGCAGGAGCTCGACGGTCCCGCTCTCGTGTTCGCGGGACACACGCGCACGACCGACGTCGAACGCCTCGTCTCGCTCGACTGGGTGCGCGAGGTCGCTCCCGCCCGCAAGAGCAGCCCGCGCGTCGTGCTGAGCGCCACGCGCGAGGGCGAGTCGCAGGGCGCCCGCGTGCCCTCATCGGCGTTCGCCGCGGCGCGCGAAGCCCTCGTCGACGGCCCCGTGCTCGTCCAGGTGGCCCGACCCGGCTACGCCCCCGTGCTCGTCTGTGCCGGATGCCGCCACGCCGCGCGATGCGCGCACTGCGGCGGACCCCTGCATGCCAAGTCGCACGGCGCCGTTCCCGTGTGCGGCTGGTGCGGGCGCCGGGCGCAGGCGTGGACATGCCCCGACTGCGCCGGAACGACCGTGCGTATGGCCTCGTCGGGCAGTGAGCGCACGGCCGACGAACTGGGCCGTGCTTTCCCCGGCGTGCGCATCATCGTCGCCGACGGCGACCACCCCGTTATGCGCGTCGACGCACGCCCCGCCCTCGTCGTCGCGACGCGCGGCGCCGAGCCGATCGCCGACGGCGGGTACCGCGCCGTCATCCTGCTCGACGGCGACCGCATGCTGCAGGCCGAAGCCCTGCGGATCGGCGAGTCGTGTCTGCGCTGGTGGTCCAACGCGGCAGCTCTCGCCCAGCCGAAGGCGCCCGTGCACCTCGTGGGCGTCGCCGGAGCCGTCGCCCGCGCCCTCGCGACATGGTCGCAGCCCGCCTACGCGCGCGGCGAGCTCGCCGACCGGGCCGCCCTGCGGATGCCGCCCACCGTGCGCGTCGCCGCGCTCGAGGGCCCGCGCACGGCCGTCGAGACGGCCATCACTTCGGTGCGCGCAGCCGTGCCGACACTCGACGATTCGTCGGTGCTCGGCCCCGTGCCGCGCGAGGAAGGCGTCCGCGCCCTCGTGCGCTTCGACTACGGCAGTGGCGCAGCGGTCACCGAAGCACTGCGCGCCGCCGTCGTCGCCAATGCGCTGAGCGCGCGCAAGGCCGCCAAAGGCCGCAATCCCGCCGCCCGCAATACACTCAGAGTTCGGGTCGACGTGCCCGATCTCGATCTGTGAGGAGACCATGCGCCTCGTCTTCGCGGGCACGCCCGCGCCCGCCGTACCGTCCCTGCGCGCACTCGCCGCCTCGCACCACGACATCGCGCTCGTGGTGAGCCGCACCGACGCACCGCTCGGGCGCAAGCGCACGCTGACGCCGTCGCCCGTGACCGCAGCCGCCCGCGACCTCAGCCTCGACGTGCTGCGCACCGACCGGCTCGACGACGCGGCCACCGCGCAGATCGCAGCGCTCGAGCCCGATCTCGGAGTCATCGTCGCCTACGGCGGACTCGTCCGCGAGCCTCTGCTGTCGACACCCCGCTACGGCTGGATCAACCTGCACTTCTCGCTCCTGCCGCGCTGGCGCGGGGCGGCACCCGTGCAGCGCGCACTCATCGCGGGCGATGACCGAACCGGAGCGAGCGTGTTCCAGCTCGTCGCGGCTCTCGATGCGGGCGACGTCTTCGCCGAGCGTTCGCACCCCATCCGCCCCGATGCGACGGCCGGATCGCTCCTCGACGAACTCGCGCACGACGGCGCCGACCTGCTGCGAGAGGTCGTCGACGCGATCGAGACCGGAACCGCCGTCGCGACGCCGCAGACCGGAAACCCCTCGTACGCTCCCAAGCTCACCGACGACGACGGCAGGATCCGCTGGGACGAGACGCGCGACGCCGTCATGAACCGCATCCGCGGCGTGACCCCTGAGCCCGGCGCGCACACGACGATCGGCGGAGCGCGCCTGAAGATCCTCGCCGCCGCCCCCGCGCCCGACGACGCGCCTGACCTCGCCCCCGGCGTCTTCGGCGCACACGGCAAGGACGTCGTCGTGGGTACGGGTTCACGGCCCGTCCTCCTCGAGACGATCCAGCCCGCCGGCAAGGGCGCGATGCGCGCGGCCGACTGGTGGCGGGGTCTGCGCGGCGTCCAGCCGGTGGTCGCCTCATGAGCCGCGTGCAGCCGGCCCGCCGCGTCGCCTTCGAGACGATCCGCGCCGTGCACGAGTCCGACGCGTACGCCAATCTGCTGCTGCCCGCCTCGATCGCCCGCGCGGGCCTGTCGACCGCCGACGCGGGGCTGGCCACCGAACTGACCTACGGCACGCTGCGCCGCGAGGGCACCTACGACGCGATCATCGCCCTCGCCGCCGACCGGCCCGTGCACGAGATCGACACCGCCGTGCTCGACGCGCTGCGGCTCGGCGTGCACCAGCTGCTGTCGACCCGCGTCGCATCGCACGCGGCCGTCAACGAGTCGGTCGAGCTTGCACGCGATGCGGCAGGACGCGGTGCCGCCGGATTCGCGAATGCCGTCCTGCGCCGCGTCTCGCGGGAGACCCCCGGTGACTGGATGATGCGCGTCGCCGACACGGCCCGCTCCGACGACGAGCGCCTGGGCCTGCTGTTCGCGCACCCCGTCTGGGTCGTGCGGGCTCTGCGCCGCGCCCTGGCTGCGGAAGGACGCGCCGGCGAGCTCGAGGCGCTCCTCACCGCCGACAACGTCTCGCCGCGGGTCACCATGGCGGCCCTACCGGGGCTCGCCGAGGTTCCCGATGACGCGCGCCGCACGCCGTACTCGCCGTACGGCTTCCGCCTGTCCGGCGGCGACCCCGAAGGCATCATCCGCGCCGCCGAGGGGCGCATCCGCGTGCAAGACGAAGGGTCGCAGCTCGCGGCCCTCGCGCTGACCCACGCGTCGCCGATCGAGCCGGGGGAGCGGTGGCTGGATCTGTGCGCCGGGCCCGGCGGCAAGACCGCGCTGCTGGCTGCCGAGGCTCTCACCCACGGAGCACGCCTCGAGGCGAACGAGATCGCCCCGGCGCGCGCGGGTCTGGTCCGCCAGGCCGTCGCGGGGATTCCCCTGGACGTGCCGGTCTCTGAGCAGGACGGACGGATCCGCGCGGCCGAAGCCCGCGACACGTACGACCGCATCCTCGTCGACGCGCCGTGCACAGGGTTGGGCGCGCTGCGCCGGCGCCCCGAGGCGCGCTGGCGCAAGGCGCCCTCCGATGTGCCCGATCTGTCGGAGCTGCAGCGCGAGCTCCTCTCCGCCTCGATCGGCGCCCTGAGGCCCGGCGGGATCGTCGCCTATGTGACGTGCTCGCCCCACCTCGCCGAAACGGCCGGCGTCGTCGCCGAAGTCCGCCGTGAATGGGGTGACGCGGTCGAGGAGCTCTCGGCCCGCGATGCCGTGACGGCGGCGTCCGTCGGCGATCCCGACCTGCTGCCGCAGGCCGACGGCAGTCTGCGCGCGCAGCTGTGGCCGCACCGGCACAACACCGACGCCATGTCGATCTCGCTGCTTCGCCGGCTCTGACCATAATGGAGCGGTGCCCGACATCCGCGTGAACCCCAGCATCCTCGCCGCCGACTTCGTCAACATGCAAGCCGAGCTCGCGCGCATCCACGCGGCCGACTTCGTGCACGTCGACGTCATGGACAACCACTTCGTGCCGAACCTCACGTTCGGCCCCCAGATGGTCGAGCGCATCCAGGCGACGAGTCCCGTCCCGCTGGACGTGCACCTCATGATCAGCGACCCCGATCGTTGGGCGCCGGAGTACGCCGAGCTGGGTGCGGCATCCGTCACGTTCCATCTCGAAGCGGCGGCAGAGCCGGTCGCGCTCGCCAGGCGCCTGCGCGACATCGGCGCACGGGCAGGCGTCGCCGTCAAGCCGGCGACACCCGTCGAGGGCCTCTTCGACCTGCTCGACGAGTTCGACCAGATCCTCGTCATGACCGTCGAGCCGGGCTTCGGCGGTCAGTCGTTCATGCCCGAGATGATGCCCAAGCTGCGCCGCCTCGCCGACGAAGCACGCCGCCGCGGATCCAGCGTGTGGCTGCAGGTCGACGGCGGAATCGGCGACGCGACCATCGCGCAGGCCGCCGAAGCGGGGGCGGACACCTTCGTCGCAGGATCCGCCGTGTTCGGCGCATCGGATCCGGATGCCGCCATTGCGAAGCTGCGCGCGGCCGCCGCGGCGGCGACCCACCGCCACTGACAGGTACCCTGGCATGGTGAAGACGTTCGACGCCCTGTTCGCTGAGCTCCAGGCGAAGGCCGCCGAGCGCCCCGAAGGATCGGGGACGGTCGCGCAGCTCGATGCCGGCGTACACGCGATCGGCAAGAAGATCGTCGAAGAGGCGGCCGAAGTGTGGATGGCTGCCGAGTACGAGTCGCACGACGCCGCGGCCGAAGAGATCTCACAGCTGATCTATCACCTGCAGGTGCTCATGCTCGCGAAGGGACTGACGCTCGAGGACGTCTACCGACATCTGTGAGCGTGCCTCCACCCGTCATCTGCGACATGAGAAAGCTCATCTGAAATGCTGCGAATCGCCGTGCCGAACAAGGGCTCGCTCGCCGAGACCGCGACCGAGATGCTCGCCGAGGCCGGTTACACCGGTCGCCGCGACCCGAAAGACCTGCACGTCATCGACCCGACCAATGAAGTCGAGTTCTTCTACCTGCGCCCCAAGGACATCGCGACCTACGTCGGCTCCGGAGCCCTCGACGTCGGCGTGACGGGCCGCGACCTGCTGCTCGATGCGCGCATGCCGGGTGCGGTCGAAGTCGAGGCTCTCGGCTTCGGCGGTTCGACGTTCCGCTTCGCGGGTCCGCCCGGACGCTTCGCGAGCGTGCACGACCTCGAGGGCGCACGCGTCGCGACGGCCTATCCCGGTCTCGTCGATGCCTTCCTCGATGACCACGGCATCGCCGTCGACCTCGTGCCGCTCGACGGCGCCGTCGAATCCGCCGTCGCGCTGGGCGTGGCCGACGCCATCGCCGATGTCGTCTCGACGGGCACGACGCTGCGTCAGGCGGGCCTGGAGATCTTCGGGCCCGTCATCCTCGAGTCCGAAGCCGTGCTCATCACCTCGCCCGCCGAGGCACCCGGCACCCAGACCCTCCTGCGGCGTCTGCGCGGCGTCATGGTCGCCCGCCGCTTCGTCATGGTCGACTACGACCTGCCGGCCCACCTCGTCGATGAGGCCGTCGCGGTCGCCGGTGGCGTCGAGTCACCGACGATCTCACCCCTGCGCGACCCCGGGTGGGTCGCCGTGCGCGTCATGGTCGCGCGTCAGGGCGTCAACCAGGTGATGGATGCCCTGTATGCGATCGGCGCCCGTGCGATCCTCGTGACGGCGATCCACAACGCGAGGCTGTGATGAGCGTCGTCTGCCGCGTCATCCCCTGTCTCGACGTGGCCGCGGGTCGCGTCGTGAAGGGCGTCAACTTCCAGAACCTGCGCGACATGGGCGACCCCGTCGAACTCGCACGCGAGTACTACCGCCAGGGTGCCGATGAGCTGACGTTCCTCGACGTCACCGCGACCATCGACGAGCGCGCGACGACCTACGACGTCGTGCGCCGCACGGCCGAAGAGGTCTTCATTCCGCTCACGGTCGGCGGGGGAGTGCGTCAGGTCGACGACGTCGCGCGGCTTCTGGCCGTGGGCGCCGACAAGATCGGCGTCAACTCCGCCGCGATCGCACGCCCGGGCCTCATCGACGAGATCGCGGATCGCTTCGGCGCGCAGGTGCTCGTGCTGTCGCTCGACGTCGCGCGCGCGACCGGCGAGCTGGCCGACCTCGTGCCCTCGGGCTTCGTCGTGACGACGCACGGTGGGCGCACGGCGACGACGCTCGACGCCCTCGAGTGGGCGCGCGAAGCGATCGAGCGCGGCGCGGGCGAGCTGCTGGTCAACTCGATCGACGCCGACGGCACACGTGAGGGGTTCGACCTCGAACTGGTCCGGCTCATGCGCGAGGTCTCGAGCGTGCCCGTCATCGCCTCGGGCGGTGCGGGCCGGGCGGCCGACTTCGCGCCAGCGATCGCCGCAGGCGCCGACGCCGTGCTGGCGGCATCCGTCTTCCACTCCGGCCAGCTCACCGTCGGCGACGTCAAGGCGGCGATGGTGGCCGAGGGCATCCCGGTGCGCGAGGTCGCCTCATGACGCACGAACGCGATCCCCGGCTCGACCGTGTCACCTTCACCGATGACGGCCTCGTCGCCGCCATCGTGCAGCAGTGGGACACGCGCGAAGTGCTCATGCTCGGCTGGATGGATGAGGAGGCGCTGCGGCGGACGCTCACCGAGGGGCGTGTCACGTTCTGGTCGCGCTCGCGGCGCGAGTACTGGCGCAAGGGCGACACGTCGGGCAACATCCAACTCGTGAAGGGCGCGCGCCTGGACTGCGACGGCGACGCGATCCTGCTCACCGTCGAACAGGTGGGCCCCGCCTGCCACACGGGCACGCGAACGTGCTTCGATGCCGACGACCTCGCCCCGCTCGTCGCGGACGGCCCCGCGGAATGATCAGCCGCGCGCGCCTCGTCGCCATCCTCTCGACGCTCCTGCCCGGAGCGATCGGAGTCATCGCCTCCACGCAGACCTGGCTCACCGTCGTGCTCGCCGACGGCGCGCATCACACGCTGCCCGTCCCGGGCGCCTCGGCGATCCCCGTTCTCGCCCCGCTCAGTCTCGCCGTTCTCGCGCTCGGCGCCGCCCTGTCGGTCGTCGGCCGGGTGCTGCGGTACATGTTCGGAGCACTGACGGTCGTGCTCGCCGGCATCCTCTTGGTGCTGACCACAGCCGTCGTGACGGGCCCGCAGACCTCCCACGTCGCCTCGACCGTGACCGAAGCGACCGGCATCACGGGCGAGAAGGCCGTGGCCGGCCTCGTCGAGACGGTCGAGGTCTCTGTGTGGCCCGCCGTGACGCTCGTCTGCTGGGTCGTGCTGCTCATCGCCGGGGTCTTCACGATCGCCACGGCGCACCGCTGGAAAGGCGCGGGGCGCCGCTACACGACGGGCGACACTCCCGGGCGTGCGACGGCGACGAGCGCGGGATCGCGCCCGCACGACGCGATCGACGACTGGGACGGCCTTTCTCGTGGCGAGGATCCGACGACCTGACCGATAGACTGACGTCGACCCGCGCCTATTTCGGAGGAGATCCATGAGCACCAACATCGGCGACCCCGGCCACGGACACTCGCCCGCCGCCTGGACGGCCGTCGTGATCATGCTCGTCGCGGTCACTCTCGGCGTCGTTTTCTTCGTCCTCGACATGCCCGCCCTCGTGTGGGCCTCCGCGGCGCTCCTGGTCGTCGGGCTCATCGTCGGATGGGTCATGGCCAAGGTCGGCTACGGCGTCAACGGCCCGAAGTACTCGCCGAAGGCCCACTGAGGTGCTGGCCGATCTCACGGCCGGCGCGGTTCAGGATGCAGAGGCTCGCGCTGCTGCGCGACCCCTCGCGGTCGTCGAGCGAGACGCCCTCATCCAGCCGCCCGCTCGTGACGCCCTCGCCGCGCTCGCGCCGGCCGACCGCGTCAAGATCATCGCCGAGGTCAAGCGCGCCAGCCCCTCGCGTGGTGACCTCGCGGCGATCCCCGACCCCGCCCTGCAGGCTCTGCGCTACCAGGAGGGCGGTGCATCCGCCATCTCGGTCCTGACCGAGGGACGTCGCTTCAAAGGCAGCCTCGCCGACCTCGAGGCCGTCAAGTCCGCCGTGCAGGTGCCCGTGCTGCGCAAGGACTTCATCGCGACCGAGTACCAGGTGCTCGAAGCGCGCGCGTCGGGTGCCGACCTCGTGCTGCTCATCGTCGCGGCTCTCGCCCAGCCCGTTCTGACGCGCCTGCATGCCCTCGTGCTCGAACTCGGCATGACCCCGCTCGTCGAAACGCACAGCGCGGGCGAGGTCGACACAGCGGCTGAGCTCGGCGCACGTCTCATCGGCGTCAATGCGCGAGACCTGTCGAACTTCGGACTCGACCGCGACCTGTTCGGCCGCCTCGTCGACCGGATCCCGGCCGACGCGATCAAGATCGCCGAGTCCGCCGTCCTCTCACCCGACGACGTCACCCACTACCGGTCCGCGGGCGCCGACGCCGTGCTCGTCGGCGAAGCGCTCGTGACGAATGACCCCGTCTCAACGCTTCAGGCGTTCCTCGAGGCGGGCTCATGAGTCTGCGGGCGGCAGCCGGCCCCTTCTTCGGCGATTTCGGCGGCCGTTACATGCCCGAGTCGCTCATCGCGGCGATCGACGAGCTGACAGCCGAGTACGACGCCGCGAAGGCCGATCCCGCGTTCCACGCCGAGTTCGTGCGCCTGCTCCACACGTACGCCGGCCGTCCTTCGATCATCACCGAGGTGCCTCGGTTCGCCGAGCACGCCGGGGGAGCGCGCATCTTCCTCAAGCGCGAGGACCTCAACCACACCGGCTCGCACAAGATCAACAACGTCCTCGGCCAGGCGCTTCTGACGAAGCGTCTCGGCAAGACCCGCGTCATCGCCGAGACCGGCGCGGGACAGCACGGCGTCGCCACGGCGACCGCCGCCGCGCTGTTCGGCTTCGACTGCACGATCTACATGGGCGAGGTCGACACCGAGCGCCAGGCGCTCAACGTCGCTCGCATGCGGCTGCTCGGCGCCGAGGTGATCCCCGTCACGACGGGTTCGCGCACGCTGAAAGACGCCATCAACGACGCCTACCGCGACTGGGTCGCCACGGTCGAGAACACGAACTACGTCTTCGGCACGGCCGCAGGCCCGCACCCGTTCCCCGCCATGGTGCGCGACTTCCAGAAGGTCATCTCCGAAGAGGCGCGCCAGCAGCTCCTCGATGAGACGGGCCGACTGCCCGACGCCGTCCTCGCGTGCGTCGGCGGGGGCTCCAACGCGATCGGCATGTTCGACGCGTTCCTCGATGACGAGGGTGTCCGCCTGTACGGCGTCGAGGCGGCCGGAGACGGTGTCGACACCGACCGGCACGCGGCATCCATCGAACGAGGCCGTCCCGGCGTGCTGCACGGCGCGAAGACGTACGTGCTGCAGGACGAAGACGGCCAGACCATCGAGTCCCACTCCATCTCCGCGGGACTAGACTACCCGGGCGTCGGCCCCGAGCACGCGTGGCTGGCCGACATCGGGCGGGCCACCTACATCCCCGCGACCGACGACGAGGCGATGCAGGCGCTGCGTCTCCTGTCGCGCACCGAGGGCATCATTCCGGCGATCGAATCCGCGCACGCCCTCGCGGGGGCCCTGCGCATCGGACGCGAGCTCGGTCCGGATGCGATCCTCGCCGTCAACCTGTCCGGCCGCGGCGACAAAGACATGGACACCGCCGCCCGCTACTTCGAGCTGTACGACGAGGAATCGCCCGTGGACGCACCCGCCGCCGCCGAATCGGCCAAGGGCGACGGGGTCGAGCTGTGACGGCGTCGCGGGTCGCCGCCGCGATCGACAAGGCTCACGCTGAAGGCCGCGGAGCGTTCATCGGCTACCTGCCGCTCGGGTTCCCCGATCTGCAGGCGAGCATAGAAGCCGCTGTCACCCTCGCCGAGAACGGTGCCGACATCATCGAGCTCGGCCCTCCGTACTCCGATCCCGTCATGGACGGCACCGTCATCCAGGAAGCCACCCAGACGGCCCTGGCGGCGGGATTCCGTCTGCGCGACACGTTCACGGCGATCCGCGAGATCACGGCACGTGTCGATGTCCCCGTCCTCGTCATGACGTACTGGAACCCGGTCGTGCAGTACGGCGTCGACCGCTACGCCGATGATCTCGTCGCCGCAGGCGGGGCAGGTCTCATCACGCCGGACATCACGCCCGAAGCCGCGACCGAGTGGATCGCTGCGAGCGAGCGCACGGGCCTCGACCGCGTCTTCCTCGCCGCACCCACATCCACCGACGAGCGTCTCGACCTCATCATCAAGAACTCGACGGGCTTCATCTACACCGTCTCGACGATGGGCATCACGGGGGAGCGGGCTGAGCTGGACGCCGCTGCTCGCACGCTCGTCGAGCGCCTGCAGGCCAGGGGAGCCGGTCACGCGTGCGTCGGAATCGGCATCTCGACAGCCGATCAGGTCGCCGGTGTCGTCGAGTACGCGGCCGGCGCGATCGTCGGAACGGCCCTCGTACGCGCCCTGCGCGACAGTGGACTCGAAGGCCTCGCGACCGAGACACGCGCACTCACCGCCGGTACGGTCACGACCGTCGGTCGCGACAACTAAACTCGCAATCATGCTTTCCTCCGCCGCGGGCGTCGTCACCAGCATCCCGAGTCCCGACATCAGCTCGTTCTCGATCGGTCCGCTGACGATCCACATCTACGCGCTGTGCATCATCACGGGCATCATCGTCGCGATGTTCATGACGAACTACCGGCTCACCAAGCGGGGCGCCGAGCCGTGGGTCGTGATCGACATCAGCCTGCTGGCTGTGCCGCTCGCGATCATCGTGGCGCGGTTCTATCACGTCTTCACGCACGCGAACTTCTACTTCGCCGAGGGACGCGAGTGGTGGAACCCGTTCGTCAAGGACGCCATCTGGAACGTGTGGGACGGTGGCATCGCCATCTACGGCGCGCTCATCGGCGGTGCCATCGGAGCCTGGCTCGGCTGCCGCTGGACCGGCATCCGCTTCTGGACGTTCGCCGATGCGCTCGCGCCCGGCCTCCTGCTCGCGCAGGCGATCGGCCGGTTCGGCAACTGGTTCAACCAGGAGCTCTTCGGCACCCCGACCGACCTGCCCTGGGGTCTCGAGATCGATTATCCGAACGCCGCGTGGCCGATCGGACTGCCCGAAGGCACGCTGTTCCACCCCACCTTCCTCTACGAAGTGATCTGGAACCTGCTCGGCGTCGTCGTGCTGCTGTGGCTCGGCCGTCGCCTGCGTCTGCAGTGGGGCCGGCTGTTCGCGGTCTACCTCATCTGGTACAGCGCCGGCCGCATCGTGTGGGAGTCGATGCGCATCGACCCGAGCGATGTCATCTTCGGCCTGCGCACCAACGTGTGGGCGGCCATCGCGGGCGTCATCATCGGTGTCGTCATCCTCATCGTGCAGGCTCGACGCCACACCGCCGATGAGCCCTCGCCCTACCGGCCGGGGCGGGAGTGGAAGCCTGACGGGGCTGTAGAATCTCAGTCACCCGACTACGTCGACGTCAGCGAACCGCCGACCGACACCGTCGAAGAGGACACCGCCACAAGCACAGTCGCCACGAAGTAGCGTCACGCGCACTTCGTCCAACGGGCCGACGACGTCCCCCATCTCCACTCAGTGAGGACGGTTCCCATGGGCGTGAGCCCGCTTTCTGGCGACCTCAGCGGGTTTCCCCCCGCTCAGGGCATGTACAACCCCGCGTTCGAGAAAGATGCGTGCGGTCTCGCGATGGTTGCGACGCTGCGCGGCACTCCCGGTCACGACATCGTCGACCACGCTCTGACGGCGCTGCGCAACCTCGAGCACCGCGGCGCGATCGGCTCGGATGCCGGCACGGGTGACGGAGCGGGGATCCTGACGCAGATCCCCGACGCGTTCCTGCGCGCCGTCGTCGACTTCGAGCTGCCGTCTGTCGGCGAATACGCCGTCGGCATGTCGTTCCTGCCGCGCGATGACGCCCAGCGCACCGCCGTGAAAGAAGGCATCGCCCGCATCGCCGCCGACGAGGGCCTCGTCGTACTCGGCTGGCGCCTCGTGCCCACGCGCGAAGAGCACCTGGGCAAGCTCGCTCTGGCGGCGCGCCCCGACTTCGAGCAGCTGTTCCTGTCCCGCCCCGCCATCGGCGGCGCTCCGGCGATGTCCGGTGTTGCTCTGGACCGTGTGGTCTACCGTCTTCGCAAGCGCGCCCAACATGAGTTGGGCGCGTATTTTGTTTCCCTCTCGTGTCGCACACTCGGCTACAAGGGCATGGTCACGACGCTTCAGCTCGAGCCGTTCTTCCCTGATCTTTCCGACGAGCGATTCGCCAGTGAGCTGGCGGTCGTGCACTCGCGCTACTCGACCAACACCTTTCCGTCCTGGCCGCTCGCACAGCCCCTGCGCATGCTCGCGCACAACGGCGAGATCAACACGGTGCGTGGCAACCGCAACTGGATGCGCGCGCGCCAGTCGCAGCTGGAATCCGAGCTGCTGGGCGACATGGCACCGCTGCTTCCGATCTGCACGCCCGGCGCGAGCGACTCGGCCTCGTTCGACGAAGTGCTCGAGCTCCTCACGCTGTCCGGCCGGAGTCTGCCGCACGCGGTCATGATGATGATGCCCGAGGCCTACGAGAAGCAGGCCGATCTCGACCCCGAACTGCGCGCGTTCTACGACTACCACGCGCTGCAGATGGAACCGTGGGACGGCCCCGCCGCCCTCATCTTCACCGACGGCACCCTCGTCGGTGCGACCCTCGACCGAAACGGGCTGCGCCCCGGCCGCTGGACCGAGACGACCGACGGCCTCGTGGTCATCGGCAGCGAGACGGGCGTGCTCGAGTTCGAGCCCGAGCGCATCAAGCGCCGCGGGCGCCTGCGCCCCGGGCGCATGTTCATCGTGGACACGGCCGAGGGCCGCATCGTCGAAGACGACGAGATCAAGACGCGTCTTGCCCACCTCGAGCCGTGGGGGCTGTGGCTGCGTCAGCGTCTGCAACTCGAAGAGCTCCCCGACCGCGAGCACATCGTGCACCCGATCGCCTCGATCACGCGTCGACAGCGCACCTTCGGCTACACCGAAGAAGAAGTCCGGATGCTGCTGACCCCCATGGGGCAGACCGGTGCCGAGCCGCTCGGCGCGATGGGAAGCGATACGCCCGTCGCCGTGCTCAGCGAACGCCCGCGCCTGCTGTTCGACTACTTCACGCAGCAGTTCGCGCAGGTCACCAATCCGCCGCTGGACTCGATCCGCGAAGAGATCGTGACGAGTCTGCGCGCCGGCATCGGGCCCGAGCGCAACCTGCTCTCGTGGGGTCCGGATCACGCGCGGCAGATCACGCTGGATTTCCCGGTGCTCGACAACGACGAACTCGCGAAGATCCAGAACATCCACCGCACGATGCCGGGTCGCCGCGCCGTGACGCTGCGGGGTCTCTATCACTTCGATGCCGGCCAGGGCGTGCTCGAGGCGCGCCTGCGTGAGCTGTGCGCCGAAGCGGACACCGCGATCGCGGAGGGCGCCGAGTTCCTCATTCTGTCCGACCGCGACTCGAACAAGGACCTCGTGCCCATCCCGTCGCTGCTCCTGCTCTCGGCGGTGCACCACCATCTGATCCGCAACGAGACGCGCATGAAGGTCGGGATCGTCGTCGAGGCGGGTGACGTGCGCGAAGTGCACCACGTCGCGACGCTGCTGGGCTACGGCGCATCCGCGGTCAATCCGTACCTCGCGATGGAGACCGTCGAGCACCTCGTCCGCACGGGCTTCATCACGGGAATCTCGGCCGAGCAGGCTGTGCGAAACGTCATCCGGGCGCTGGGCAAGGGCGTGCTGAAGATCATGTCCAAGATGGGCATCTCGACCGTCGCATCGTATTCGGGGGCACAGGCCTTCGAGGCCGTGGGCCTGGGGCAAGAACTCATCGACGCGTACTTCACGGGCACCGAGAGCAAGCTCGGCGGCATCGGGATCGATGAGATCGCAGCTGAGAACCAGGCGCGCCACGACTTCGCCTACCCCGAAGACGCCGCGGCCCGCGCGCACGAGCGACTGTGGACCGGCGGTGAGTACCAGTGGCGCCGCGACGGTTCGCCGCACCTGTTCAACCCCGACACGATCTTCCGGCTGCAGCACTCGACGCGCACACGCCGGTACGACATCTTCCGCGAGTACACGAAGCTCGTCGACGACCAGGCGCACGAGCTGAAGACGCTGCGGGGACTGTTCCGTCTCAAGACGGGGGAACGCCCGCCCGTGCCGCTCGACGAGGTCGAGTCGGTGGCATCCATCGTCGCCCGGTTCTCGACGGGGGCGATGAGCTACGGCTCGATCTCGCAAGAGGCCCACGAAACGCTCGCGATCGCCATGAACAGCATCGGCGCGAAGTCGAACACGGGCGAAGGCGGCGAAGACGTGGACCGACTTCTGGACCCGACACGCCGCAGCGCCATCAAGCAGGTCGCTTCGGGTCGTTTCGGCGTCACGAGCCTCTACCTGAGCGAGGCCGACGACATCCAGATCAAGCTCGCTCAGGGCGCGAAGCCCGGCGAAGGCGGACAGCTTCCGCCGACCAAGGTCTACCCGTGGGTCGCGCGCACGCGCCACGCGACGGCAGGCGTGGGACTCATCTCGCCGCCCCCGCACCACGACATCTACTCGATCGAAGACCTCAAGCAGCTCATCTTCGACCTCAAGCGAGCCAACCCCTCGGCGCGCGTGCACGTCAAGCTCGTGAGCCAGTCCGGAATCGGGGCGGTCGCTGCGGGCACCGCGAAGGCCCTCGCCGACGTCATCCTCGTCTCGGGGCACGACGGCGGCACGGGTGCGAGCCCCCTCAACTCCCTCAAGCACGCCGGCACGCCATGGGAGCTGGGTCTGGCTGAGACCCAGCAGACGCTCATGCTCAACGACATGCGCGACCGCGTCGTCGTGCAGGTCGACGGCCAGCTCAAGACGGGCCGCGATGTCATCATCGGCGCCCTGCTCGGGGCCGAGGAGTTCGGTTTCGCCACGGCGCCGCTGGTCGTCTCGGGATGCGTCATGATGCGCGTC
Source organism: Microbacterium sp. Y547 (assembly GCF_057669785.1). Taxonomy (NCBI): domain Bacteria; kingdom Bacillati; phylum Actinomycetota; class Actinomycetes; order Micrococcales; family Microbacteriaceae; genus Microbacterium; species Microbacterium sp. Y547. The sequence goes on along the minus strand of NZ_JBYHFN010000002.1, from coordinate 207,567 downwards.
TGCCATCTCGACACGTGCCCCGTGGGCATCGCGACGCAGAACCCGACGCTGCGCGCGCGTTTCACGGGCAAGCCGGAGTTCGTCGTGAACTTCATGGAGTTCATCGCCGAAGAGGTGCGCGAGCTGCTCGCCCAGCTCGGCTTCCGCTCGCTCGACGAGATCGTCGGCCGCACCGATCTGCTCGACGTCGACGACGCCGTGCGGCACTGGAAGACCGACGGCCTGGATCTCGCGCCGATCCTGGCCGGGCCGAGGTTCGCCGATGACCAGCCGCGCCGGCACGCACGCGATCAGGAGCACGGACTCGAGGAGCACTTCGACGTGCCGCTCATCGAACGCGCTCAAGAAGTCATCGCCGAGGGCGGACACATCGCGCTCGACCTGCCCATCCGCAACACCGAGCGCGCCGTCGGAACGCTGCTGGGTCACCACGTGACCCGCGCGCACGGCGAGCACGGGCTGCGCACGGGATCGATCGAGATCAACCTCACCGGGTCGGCCGGACAGTCCTTGGGCGCCTTCCTTCCGGCGGGCATCACGCTGCGCCTCGAGGGGGATTCCAACGACTACGTCGGCAAGGGCCTGTCCGGAGGTCAGATCATCGTGCGCCCGCCCCGGGCGGCGGCGTTCGACGCGGCGCACAACGTCATCGCCGGCAACGTCATCGGCTACGGGGCGACCCAGGGAACGATGTTCCTCGCCGGTGTCGTGGGGGAGCGGTTCTTCGTGCGCAACTCCGGCGCGACCGCCGTCGTCGAGGGCGTCGGCGACCACGCGCTCGAGTACATGACGGGCGGCCTCGCCGTCATCCTCGGCACGACAGGGCGAAACCTCGGGGCGGGCATGTCCGGAGGCACGGCGTACGTCCACCGGCTCGACCCGGCGCTGGTCAACCGCGAAGCGCTCGCCAACGGCGAGCTCGAGCTCGGGCAGCTCGGATCGGGCGACGCGGCCATGCTGCGCGATCTGCTCGAGCAGCATGTCGCCCACACCGGATCGGCGCGCGCGGCATCGCTGCTCGCGGACTTCGAGACCGAGGTGACGAACTTCGTACGGGTGCTGCCGCGCGACTACGCCGCCGTGCTGCACACAAGACAAGCCGCCGTCGCCGAGGGACTCGATCCCGACGGAGACGTCGTGTGGAACCGCATCCTGGAGGTGACGGGTGGCTGACCCGAAGGGCTTTCTGAAGACCACCGAGCGTGAGCTGCCGGCGCGGCGCCCCGTTCCCGTGCGGATCATGGACTGGAAAGAGGTCTATGAACCCGGTGACAGCGCCGTGCTGCGCCGCCAGGCAAGCCGCTGCATGGACTGCGGCGTGCCGTTCTGCCACCGCGGTTGTCCGCTCGGCAACCTCATCCCGGAGTGGAACGACCTCACGTGGCGCGGCGAGGGTCGGGCGGCGAGCGAACGTCTGCACGCCACCAACAACTTCCCCGAGTTCACAGGACGGCTGTGCCCGGCCCCGTGCGAGAGCTCGTGCGTGCTGGGCATCACCCAGCCCGCCGTGACGATCAAGCAGATCGAGGTGTCCATCGCCGATGAGGCGTTCGGAAAGGGATGGATCGAGCCGGAGCCGCCCGGGCGCCTCACGGGTCGGACGGTCGCCGTCGTCGGATCGGGACCGGCCGGCCTCGCGGCCGCGCAGCAGCTGACCCGCGCGGGCCACACGGTGGCCGTCTTCGAGCGCGACGACCGGATCGGCGGACTGCTGCGCTACGGCATCCCCGACTTCAAGATGGAGAAGAAGCACCTCGAGACACGCCTGCGCCAGATGCAGGACGAAGGCACACGATTCCGTGCCGGCATCGAGATCGGTGCCGACCTGTCATGGGACGACCTGCGCGCGCGGTACGACGCGATCGTCGTTGCGACAGGCGCGCCGGTTGCGCGCGAGCTGCCCCTGCCGGGGCGCGACCTCGACGGCGTGCACACCGCGATGGAGTACCTCGTGGAGTCCAACCGCGTCGGAGCCGGCGACATCGTGCCGAACCAGATCACGGCTGCGGGCAAGCACGTCGTCGTGATCGGCGGCGGTGACACGGGAGCGGACTGCATCGGGACGGCGCACCGCCAGGGGGCGCTCAGCGTCACGAACCTGGCGATCGGCCGGCGCCCGCCGGGGGAGCGGCCCGAGCATCAGCCGTGGCCCACCGCCCCCACCCTGTTCGAGGTGCAGTCGGCGCACGAGGAAGGCGGTGAGCGCTCGTATCTGGCGTCGACCGTCGAGTTCCTCGGGAACGGCGCGGGAGAGGTTCGCGCGCTGCGCGTGGCCGAGACGGAGTTCGTCGACGGACGGCGTGTCCCCAAGCCCGGTACCGAGCGCGAGATCCCCGCAGACCTCGTGCTCATCGCGATGGGCTTCACGGGCCCTGACCGCGAGCTGCTCGAGAACCAGCTCGGGGCGCGCTTCACCGAGCGCGGCATCCCCTCGCGTGATGCCGACTACCAGACGACGACGCCCGGTGTGTTCGTCGCAGGAGACGCCGGTCGCGGACAGTCACTCATCGTGTGGGCGATCGCAGAAGGGCGCTCGGTGGCGGCAGCCGTCGACGCATTCCTGATGGGCAGTACGCAGCTGCCCGCGCCCGTGCGACCCGACGATGTCGCCATCGGCCTGCCGTCCGCGTAGGCTGGCGAAGGCTTCCCCACTCGCACACCATCGGAAGAAGCACGGATGAGACGCGCAAAAATCGTCGCCACTCTGGGTCCCGCAACGTCGTCGTATGAGATGGTCCGAGCGATCATCGATGCCGGTGTCGACGTCGCTCGCCTGAACCTGAGCCACGGCGACTACTCGGTCCACGAGACCAACTTCGCCAATGTGCGCAAGGCCGCCGAAGACGCGCGGCGCGCCGTCGCGATCCTCGTCGACCTGCAAGGACCGAAGATCCGACTCGGCAAGTTCGCGGACGGCCCGCACGAGCTCGCCGTCGGTGACATCTTCAAGATCACGACCGAGGACATCGTCGGCACGAAGGAGATCGTCTCGACGACGTTCAAGGGTCTGCCCCACGATGTCAAGCCGGGCGATTTCCTGCTGATCGACGACGGCAAGGTGCGCGTCCAGGTGGTCGAGAGCGACGGCACGGTCGTCACCACCAAGGTCATCGTCGCCGGGCCCGTCTCGAACAACAAGGGCATCAACCTGCCCGGTGTCGCCGTCAACGTTCCGGCGCTCTCCGAGAAGGACGAAGCGGATCTGCGCTGGGGCCTGCAAGCCGGTGCCGACTTCATCGCGCTGTCGTTCGTCCGTTCGGCGAAGGACGTGCAGCGCGTGCACGTCATCATGGCCGAGGAAGGGCGACACGTCCCGGTCATCGCGAAGATCGAGAAGCCGCAGGCGGTCGAGAACCTCGAGGAGATCATCGACGCCTTCGACGGCATCATGGTGGCCCGCGGCGACCTCGGCGTCGAGCTTCCGCTCGAGGCCGTGCCGATCGTGCAGAAGCGCGCCGTCGAGCTCTGCCGCCGCATGGCCAAGCCCGTCATCGTCGCGACGCAGATGCTCGAGTCCATGATCGAGAACCCCGTCCCCACGCGCGCCGAGACGAGTGACGTCGCCAATGCCGTGCTGGATGGCGCCGACGCGGTCATGCTGTCGGGCGAGACGAGCGTGGGGCACTACCCCGTCGTCGTCGTCGAGACGATGGCCCGCATCATCGCATCCACGGAAGAGCACGGCCTGGAGCGCATCCAGCCCTTCACGACGAAGCCCCGCACGCAGGGCGGGGCGATCACGCTCGCCGCGCTCGAGGTCGCCGACTTCGTCGAGGCGAAGTACCTCTGCATCTTTACCGAGTCCGGCGACACGGCACGTCGCATGTCACGCTTGCGCCCGGCCATCCCGATGCTCGGGTTCACGCCGGAACCGGACATCCGCCGCCGCATGGCGATCACGTGGGGCGTGCAGTCCACCCTCGTGGAGCACGTGCCGCACACCGACCGGATGTTCATCCAGGTAGACGACTACCTGCTGTCCAACGATCTCGCCGCCGTCGGTGACAAGGTGGTCGTCATCTCGGGATCGCCTCCTGGGATCGTCGGCTCGACCAACGACATCCGCGTCCACAAGGTGGGTGATGCCGTGCACGGCAAGGCCCCCATCTATCGCGAGTAGCGCGCGAGCGAACGGCGAAGGCGGTCACCCCTCGGGGTGGCCGCCTTCGCCGTTCGGTGCGGGTGTGCGCGCTACATGAGTTTCGTGGACTGCAGCATGCCTTCCATCTTCTCGTTCATGCCGATGAGCGGCCTGCGCAGCACGAGACCCAGCAGGAGCATCGGGATCACGAACGCGAGCAGCCAGCCCAGAGAGATCCACAGGTCGGCCCGATAGATCCCCGCGAGCGCCGCACGGAAGGCATCGATGGCGTGCGTGGCGGGAAGGAACGGACTGATGTTCTGGAACCACTCGGGCAGCAGTGCCAGGGGATAGGCTCCGCCGGCGCCCGCCACCTGGATGACGAGCAGGAACACGGCCAAGGCCTTGCCGGCCTCGCTGAACGAGACGACGAGCGTGTACATGATGAACGTGAAGACGAGGGAGCTCGTCCATCCGACGAGCATGAACAGGAACGGATGCACCGGGTCAAGACCGACGAGGAGGATGTTGCCGAGGAACACCAGCGTGCTCTGTGCCAGGCCCATGAGCGCGAAGATCGCGTAGCGCCCGAGGAACTGCTGGTGGAGCTTGAGCGGGGGGCCGCCCGGCGACGCACGCGTGGGCGGGTCCACCCGCAGCGTCACAGAGAGAAGCAGAGCACCCACCCAGAGCGACAGAACGGTGTACAGGGGAGCCATCCCCGCACCGAAGCTCACGACGGGATAGACCGCGATCCGCTCCACTCCGATGGGCTGCGCGAGTGCCCTGGCGAGCACGGACGGGTTCGAACCGATGATCCTGCCGATCATGCTCAGATCGCCGGAGTCGATGGCACGGGACAGCGACGCCTGCAGCTTCTCGACCGAGTCGGCTGCCGTGGAGAGCGCCTCTGCGAGCGCACCGTTGTCTCGCTCGGCCGCGTCGAGCAGGGAAGCTGCACCCCCGGCCACGTTCGTCACGGCGGCCACATCACCCGCGATGGCGCCCAGTCCAGCACCCACGGCGGTGAGATCCGCCCCCAGTTGGTCCAGAGTGGGCTTCAGGTCGTTCGCGTACACGCTGTTGGCATTGGCGAGCGAAGCCTGCGCCGCCGCGATGCGGGTGTCGAGTTCGTCGCGGAACTGCTGAAGGTCGGCGTTGCCCGCGGCGAGCCCGACCGAGGCCTCTTGCATGCGGTCTTCGAGAGCCTGCTCCTGTGCGATCGCGGCGTCGAGGCTGTCGAGGATCACCTCGAAGGCGGGCACATCCTCTTCGGGCAGGTTCGGCAGGACGTCATTGACGAGCCTGTCGCGCAACTCCTGCTGTTTGCTGATGAGATCGGCGAGCTGATCGGACATCTCGCCGATCATCCCGATGATCACATCGGTGTCCGCGTCCACGCTCGAGAAGATCCGCTCGACCTGGGTTCCGAAACGGCCCAGTTGCTCGCTGCTCGCGGTCACCGCCGCCGCCAGCGCCTGCGTCGCCTGCGCGATCGCTCCGCCGGCATCCTGCGAGGCTCCGAGCCCTTCCTGCACCTTGCCGGTAGCGGCAGAGAACTCGGACTCGACCGTGCTCAGCAGGCTCGAGGCGCCGTCGACGAGCGGCACGCTCGACTCGAGCAGGGCGGTGAACATATCAGCCGTCCCCGCCGCTGCACGCAGTTGCACCGCGACCTGACCGACGTGGGCCTCGATGCGGGCGAACGCAGCCTGCGCCTCGGAATCACCCAATGATGTCGTGAGCGAGGAGACCAGGCTGAGGGCGATGTTGCTGAGCTCCTGAGTGAACTCGGCGTTGATCTTCGCGGACAGGTCATCGGCGCCCTCACTCGTGATGAGCGGCGCCAGCGGGTTGGATTTGTCGTTGGTGTAGTAGTCGATCTGCGTGCGCTGGGAACCCGCCGTGTAGAACGTCAGCATGCGTTTGCTGAAGTCCTTCGGCAGCACCATCGCGGCATAGTATTCGCCCGATGTGGTGCCCGCGATGGCATCCTCCTTCGTCGTGATGACCCAGTCGAGCTGGTCATTCGCTCGCAGCGCAGACTCGACGATGCTGCCGATGTTGAGGTGAATCGGGATGAGCGGGCTCGTGTATCCCTCGTCGACGCTGGCGACGGCGACCTTGAGGTTCTTGGTGTTGTCGAACGGCTCCCAGCTGCCGATGACGTTGAACCAGGTGAATGCCGAGGGGATCACGATGAGGCCGCACAGCACGATGATCGACATCACATTGCGGGTGGCGCGGCGCAGGTCGGCGCGGAAGAGCTCCCAGATTCCGCTCATTTCTGCGCCTCCACTTCAGCGAGTTCTCGTCGTATCTCCGCTTCGGGCATGTCGCCCACCTCCGTCGAGAGACGCAGGCTGTAGCGCATGTACTCGAGCGTGATGAGCAAGGCGAAGATGACCACGAGCCACAGAATCCACAGCCCCACGAACTCGGTCTTGTTGTCGGGGAAGGCCATCGCGAGCCCGGCGAGCACGAACACCCCGAACAGTCCGACCGCGACGATCGCGGTGCGCATCTTGCGGTAGGACCGAGCGAAGGGGAGCGCGCGCTTGGCGAGCCGCTCCTTGTAGCTTGCGCGGTCCGCGAGTGCCCGCAGCAGGTGGTTGAGGCGGTAGCCGGCGCCCGACGGGGCGCCGTCCTCAGAGACGAACAGCTCCGTCGCGCGGACCTGCTGCGTGAAGAGCCTCGTGAGGTTGGAGACGCGGGGCCGCAGGACGAGGCCGAGGAAGAACGCGAAGGCGACGAACAGGGCGAGTGTCCCCATGTAGCGCCAGTACGCGAAGCCCGCGAAGCCGCTGATCACTTCACGCATCGCGTCGATGCCGTAGGTGAACGGGAAGAACGGGTACAGCGACTGGAAGAACTGCGGCATGAGTTCGATCGGATAGATGCCGGATGCTCCGGGGATCTGCATGATCACGAGGATCACCACGAGGCCCTTGCCGACGTAGCCGAACGTCACCGAGAGCGCGTAGATGATGCTGAGATAGCTCAGCCCGATCAGGATCGGAGTGACCACGAACACGAACGGGTTGACGTGCTGCACGCCGATGATGAGGTTGCCGATGCTGAGGGTGATGGCCTGCGCCACGGCGATCGAAGCGAAGAGCATCCATCGGCCGAGGTAACCCTGCCGTTCCGTCAGGCTCGGCACTCCTTCGCGGTCGACCTCGAGCTTGAGGATGACCACGAGCACGAACGCGCCGATCCACAGTGAGAGGTTGATGAACAGGGCTGCCATCAGCGACCCGTAGGTCTTGGTCGGGAAGATGGTGTGCTGCGTCACGACCACCGGCGCCGACATGAACTCCGCGATCTGCTCGGGGTTCAGCGAGGTGAGGCTCTGCAGCTCCTGCAAGGCGGCCGCCCCGCCGATGGTGCGCAGGTCTGTGACGGCGATGCCCATGTCGCCTTCGAGCAGGGCGAGGTCGGCGTCGAGGCTCGCGAGAGCCGTCGAGGTCTGAGCGAGCTGACCGTCGAGCCCTGACAGCAGACCGGAAGCCTCTCCGAGGAGCGTGCGCTGCGCCGCGACACCGGCCGAGAGGGAGTTGCTCGCGGCCGTCACCTTGCCGATCGCCGCGATGGCCGCAGCCGCACCCTGGGCGACCTCGGCAGACCCGATGACGTGGCCGGTCGTGGCTTCGCCGGCGAAGCGGAGCAAGTCGGATTGCGCCTTGTCGGAGAGGGCGCGAACTTCGCTGAGGGACCCCTCGATACCGCCGAGCGCGCGATCGATGTCAGAGAGGGTGACGACTCCGCTCTGCAGTCCTTCGCGGGTGGACTGCAGGCCTGCCTGCAGCTCGCTCACGTGGTCACGGGTCTGCCCCACGATCCGTGCAGCCGCTTCGAGGTCGGCGATGATCTTGGCCTCGGCATCGAGCAGGTCCTGTTCGGCCGCACCGCTGTCGGTCTTGATCGCGGTCGCGACGGCGCTGGCCACCTGTTTCGTGAATGCGTCCGTCATCTGCGTCTGGACGGTCGTGGCACCGGTGTCGGTGATCTCGGGTGCGACCCCGTTCAACTTCTCGTTGACGTAGTAGAGCAGCTTGGGCTGGGTGAAGTCGCCCGTCGTGAGGCTGAGCAGATCTGCCGTGAACGTCGCCGGGACGACGAAGGCGGCATAGCTCTCACCGCTCTTGATCGAGTCCATGGCCTCGTCTTCAGAGAGGAAGTGCCAGCCGAGATCATCGTTGTCCTTGAGCTGCGCCACCAGCTGATCGCCGACATTCAGGTCGCCGGTGAGCGGGCTCGAGCCGCCCTCGTCGAGATTGACGACGGCGATACTGAGGTTCTTGGTGTTGTCGAACGGGTCCCAGAACGCAGAGATGTTGAACCACGCGTAGAGGCTCGGCGTGATGAGCGCTCCACCGATGATGACCCACGCCAGCGGGACGCGCCCGAAACGCTTGAGGTCGCGAGTAAAAACACGCCAGACGTTGCGCATACTTCAGTTGCCTCTCGCGAATACCGGTCTCTTCCACACTCGGTCGGAAGTCCTGAGCATGGATGAACGATGCCCGTTCGTCCCGCTCCGCGCTCACCATACCCACTGGGTCGATTCCGCCGGGCGCGTGTCAGCGGTCTGAATACCGGGCGCGATGCGTCTTCCGCGCCAGCACTGGGATCGCGGCCGGGCTAACCCGGGGTGAAGGGCAGGGTGAAATTGCTCAGAGGCCGTCGGAAGCCGGCTGTCGGAGACCTGAGTCGGAGGAGGAAGTACCGGTGGTGGGACTCGAACCCACATGTCCTTTCGGACAACCGATTTTGAGTCGGTCGCGTCTGCCATTCCGCCACACCGGCGCACGCGTGATCGCTCGGCGCGCTGCCGCGAACGACGATACCGTAGGATTCAAGGGTGACAGAGCTCGACCAGCCCGCTGAGGCGTCCGCATCCGCACCCCGTCGTGTCGTCGTGGCGGAGGATGAATCGCTCATTCGCCTCGACATCGTCGAGATCCTCCGCGACAACGGATTCGATGTGGTCGGAGAGGCCGGCGACGGTGAGACGGCTGTTCAGCTCGCCACTGAGCTGCGCCCCGATCTCGTCATCATGGATGTGAAGATGCCGGTTCTGGACGGCATCTCTGCCGCCGAGAAGCTCAGCAAGAACCACATCGCCCCCGTCGTTCTGCTCACGGCGTTCAGCCAGAAAGAGCTCGTCGAGCGCGCGAGCGAAGCGGGCGCACTCGCGTACGTCGTGAAGCCCTTCACGCCGCACGACCTCTTGCCGGCGATCGAGATCGCGCTGGCGCGCTACGAGCAGATCATCACGCTCGAGGCCGAGGTCGCCGACATGGTCGAGCGCTTCGAGACCCGCAAGCTCGTCGACCGGGCGAAGGGCCTGCTCAACGAGAAGATGGGCCTGTCCGAGCCCGAGGCGTTCCGCTGGATTCAGAAGGCCTCGATGGACCGTCGCCTCACGATGCAGGACGTCGCGAAGGCGATCATCGAGCAGCTGGCGCCCAAGAAGGACTGACGCGGCAGACCCGCGCGGCCCCGCGGCTCTCAGTCCTGCGGGAGCTTCTTGATCATGTTGGTGATGCGCACGGTCGAGCACCGCCGACCTTGATCATCGGTCACGACGATCTCGTGCACGGTCATCGACCGGCCGAGGTGGATCGGCGTGCACACGCCCGTGACGACCCCGCTCGTCGCCGAGCGGGTGTGGGTCGCGTTGACATCGATCCCCACGGCGAGTCGGCCGGGGCCAGCGTGAAGATTCGCCGCCATCGAGCCGAGCGATTCGCCGAGGACGACGTACGCGCCACCGTGCATGAGCCCGACGGGCTGCGTGTTGCCTTCGACCGGCATCGTCGCGACGCAGCGCTGCACCGAGAACTCGGTGAACTCGACGCCCATCTTCTCGGCGAGCGCGCCCATGCCGTATTCAGTGAGCCACTCGTGGGCGTCGACGGGCGCGGGGGAGGAGACGGGGTCGGGCATGGGTCTCGCTTTCGAACGCTGTCCCACCTCGCGTCTACGCTGGGAGGGTGACGGATTCCGCAAAGCCTACCCTTCTCATCGTCGACGGCCATTCCCTCGCGTACCGCGCGTTCTTCGCCCTCCCGGTCGACAACTTCACGACGAAGGACGGCCAGCACACCAACGGGATCTACGGGTTCCTGGCGATGCTGGTCAATCTCATCAAGGCAGAGAAGCCGACGCACCTCGCGGTCGCATTCGACACCTCGCGCCAGTCGTTCCGCACACGCGAGTATGCCGAGTACAAGGCGAACCGGTCCGAGAGTCCGGCCGAGTTCAAAGGCCAGATCCCCCTGCTGCAGGACTGCCTCGCGGCGATGCGCATCCCCGTGCTCTCCAAAGAGGACTTCGAGGCCGACGACATCCTCGCCACGCTCGCGACTCAGGGCGCCGAAGCGGGTTTCTCGGTGCTCGTGTGCTCGGGTGACCGCGACACGATCCAGCTCGTCACCGACGACGTCACGCTGCTCTATCCCAACGTGCAGGGAGTCTCGCAGCTCAAGCGCTACGACCGCGAGGCCGTCATCGAGCGCTACGGCGTGCCCCCCGAGCAGTACCCCGACGTCGCCGCCCTCGTGGGGGAGACGAGCGACAACCTGCCCGGCGTGCCCAAGGTGGGCGAGAAGACCGCCGTCAAGTGGCTCACGCAGTTCGGCTCGCTCGATGCGCTGCTCGATGGCGCCGACACGATCAAGGGCGTCGTCGGGGGCAACCTGCGCGACAACATCGACACCGTGCGCCGCAACCGCGCGCTCAACCGGCTGCTGCGCGACGTCGAGCTTCCCGTCGGCCCCGCCGACCTCGAGGTGCAGCCGATCGACGCCCAGGCCGTGCGCGACATCTTCGCGAGACTCGAGTTCCGCACGCTCCTGCCGCGCGTCTTCGAGGCAGCGGGTGAGCAGGCAACGGCATCCGCGACGACCCCGGCACCCGAGATGCCGTCCGTGCGCGAACTGCCCGCGGCAGAACTCGCGACATGGCTGGCCGACACCGAGGGCGCTGTCGGTGTGACCGTGACGACCGAGGGCGGGCTGCCGCAGCGCATCGGGCTCGCGCGGGCCGACGACGTCGTCGAGGCGTCATGGTCTCCCGACGTCGCCGCCGCGATCGCACGCTGGCTCGCCGATGACGACACCGCCGTCTACGCCGATGCGAAGCCGCAGATCAAGGCACTGCGCCGCGCGGGTCTTTCCGTTCGCAATCTCGCGTTCGATGTCATCCTCGCCGGGTGGCTCCTGCGCCCGAGCTTTCCGGACAAGAAGCTCGCCGACCTCGTCGACCGATACCTCGGCGAGAAGCTGCCCGAGGCCGACCCCACGCAGCTCGTGCCCGAGACCGAGGGGGCCACGCCCGGGCAACTGTCGTGGTTCATCCTGCGGGTCGCCGAGGCGCTGCGCGCCGAGCTTCCTGCGCCGGTCAGCCGCGTGCTCGACGAGATCGAGCTGCCGACTCTGCTGACCCTCGCCGACATGGAGCTCGCCGGCGTCGCGGTGTCGCATGACAAACTGTCGTCGTTCTCAGCCGAACTGGGCGCCCGCGCCGAGGCGATCGCGCAAGAGGCCTACACCACGATCGGCCGCGAAGTGAACCTCGGTTCCCCCAAGCAGCTGCAAGAGGTGCTCTTCGAAGACCTGCAGCTGCCCAAGACGCGCAAGACGAAGACGGGCTATTCGACGGATGCCGCAGTGCTCGCCGATCTGCAGGAGAGCAACCCCCACCCCTTCCTCGGTCAGCTCCTGCAGCACCGTGAGGCGACGAAGCTGCGTCAGATCATCGAATCGCTCGACGCCGCGATCGAAGACGACGGGCGGATCCGCACGACGTATCTGCAGACCGGCAGCCAGACAGGGCGTCTGTCGAGCACCGACCCGAATCTGCAGAACATCCCGATCCGCAACGAAGAGAGCCGCCGCATCCGCTCGGCCTTCGAGGTCGGCACCGGGTACGACACCCTGCTGACGGCGGACTACTCGCAGATCGAGATGCGCATCATGGCGCACCTGTCCGAAGACCCCGGGCTCATCGAGGCCTTCAACTCGGGCGAAGACCTGCACCGCTTCGTCGGCGCACGCGTCTTCTCGGTCGACCCCTCAGACGTGACGCCCCAGATGCGCACGAAGGTCAAGGCCATGTCGTACGGCCTCGTCTACGGCCTGTCGGCCTTCGGCCTGTCGAAGCAGCTGCGGATCGATCAGTCTGAAGCTAAGCAGCTCATGATGGAGTACTTCGCCCGCTTCGGCGCCGTGCGCGATTATCTGCGCTCATCGGTCGAGCAGGCGCGCATCGACGGCTACACCGAGACGATCTTCGGGCGACGCCGGCCGTTCCCCGATCTGGCGAGCCCCAACCGCGTGCTGCGCGAGAACGCCGAACGTGCCGCCCTCAACGCACCCATCCAGGGCAGCGCCGCCGACATCATGAAGGTCGCTCTGTTCCGGATCCACGACGAATTCCGCACCGAAGGGCTGAAGTCGCGCGTGCTGCTGCAGATCCACGACGAACTCGTCGTCGAGGTTGCACCGGGGGAGTGGGATGCGGCCGAACGCGTCGTGCGCGCGCGCATGGGCGACGCGGCACAGCTCTCCGTGCCCCTCGACGTGCAGATCGGGCGCGGCGCGGACTGGAACGAGGCCGGGCACTGAGGTGCACCGCCCACTCACCGGCACTGTCGAAGCACCAGGCGACTGCTTAGGCTCGAAGGCATGACCGATGCACGCACTCCCACCCCGATCGACGCGATCGCCGACGCGTGGGTCGACACCTACGCCGAGCTCGACCCTGCCGTCGCGACCTACATCGGCCGGTTCGAGCACAACGGTCGGCTCGCCGACTTCTCACCCGCCGGCCACGAAGCCCGCGCCGATGCGACGCGGGCGACCCTCGCCGAGCTGCGCCGGGCAGAGCCGGTCGACGAGATCGACGCCGTCACGAAAGAAGACCTCGCGCGCGAGCTCGAACTCGACCTCGCCCTGCACGAGGCGCGCCAGCATCTGCGCGACGTCAACGTCATCGCATCGCCCGTGCAGGACATCCGCTCGACGTTCGACCTCATGCCGACCGCGAAGACCGAGGACTGGGCGACCATCGCGACACGGCTCGGCGCCGTGCCCGCCGCGATCGACGGGTACATCGAGACGCTCCGCACGGGAATCGCCGAGGGGGTGGTGCCCGCGCGTCGTCAGGTCGTCGAGTGCGTGACCCAGATCGCCCGCTATACGGCCGACAACGGGTTCTTCGCCGAGTTCGCCAGTGAGGCGGCGCCGGCAGAGGGGCAGCTTCCCGCGTCGCTCGCCCGCGAGATCGCCGACGGGGCCGGCGCCGCGCGCGTCGCCTACGAAACCCTCGCGAACTTCTTCTCGACCGAGCTCGCACCGGTCGCGACCGAGAAGGACGCCGTCGGACGCGAGCTCTACGCCCTCAACTCACGCCGGTTTCTCGGCGCGACGATCGACCTCGATGAGACCTACGAGTGGGGCATCCAAGAGCTCGCCCGCATGGTGGCCGAGCAGACGGCGATCGCGAACGAGATCGCCCCCGGGGCATCCGTCGAAGAAGCCGTCGCCCTGCTCGAGCAGGACCCGTCGCGCAAGCTCTACGGCACCGAGGCGCTGCAGGCCTGGATGCAGGAGACGAGCGACCGTGCCGTCGACGAGCTCGGACGCACGCACTTCGACATCGCCGAGCCTATCCGCCGCCTGGAGTGCATGATCGCACCCACGAAGGAAGGCGGCATCTACTACACGGGCCCGACTGACGACTTCTCACGACCCGGCCGCATGTGGTGGTCGGTTCCCGAAGGCGTCACCGAGTTCGACACGTGGCGCGAACTGACGACGGTCTATCACGAGGGTGTGCCCGGCCATCATCTCCAGATCGCGCAGGCGGTCTACAACCGTGCGCAGCTCAACTCGTGGCGCCGTCTGCTCGCGGGCACGAGCGGCCACGCGGAGGGGTGGGCGCTGTACGCCGAACGCCTCATGCAGGAGCTCGGTTACCTCGACGACCCCGCCGACCGGCTGGGCATGCTGGACGGTCAGCGCATGCGCGCCGCCCGTGTGGTTCTCGACATCGGTGTGCACCTCGAGAAACCGCGGCTCGACGGACAGGGAACGTGGGACCACGACTATGCGCGGGAGTTCATGCGCAGCAACGTCAACATGCCCGACGAATTCGTGCAGTTCGAGGTCAACCGGTATCTGGGCTGGCCGGGGCAGGCCCCGTCGTACAAGGTCGGACAGCGGATCTGGGAGCAGCTGCGAGACGACGTGCGCGCGCGCGAGGGTGACGCCTTCGACATCAAGGCGTTCCACAAGCGCGCCCTCGACGTCGGCGGCGTAGGGCTCGACACGCTGCGCTCTGCCCTCCGTCGCTGACGGGCGGGCGGCTCACGTCGTCGCCCGAACACCGCGGGAATGCACCGGCACGCGGCACGGTTTGCATGCATGTGAATAGAGGAGTGCACGCATGACCCAGGAACTGCAGTTCGGGCTCGACACGTTCGGCGACATCACGATCGACGCGGCAGGTGAACGCGTGTCGGATGCGGAGACGATCCGGCAGGTCGTCGCCCAGGCGGTCCGCGCCGACGAGGTCGGGTTGTCCTTCTTCGGCGTGGGGGAGCACCACCGCCCCGAGTTCGCTGTCTCGAGCCCCGAGATCGTACTCGCCGCGGCGGCTTCGGTCACGTCATCGATCCACCTCGGAACGGCGGTGACGGTCCTCTCGAGCGATGACCCCGTGCGGGTGTACGAGCGGTTCGCGACTCTGGATGCCGTCTCGAAGGGCCGAGCCGAAGTGATTCTCGGCCGCGGGTCGTTCATCGAATCGTTCCCGCTCTTCGGCTACGACCTGCGCGACTACGAGGTGCTCTTCGAAGAGAAGCTCGACCTGTTCTCTCAGCTCATGGCTGAGAAGCCCGTCACCTGGCAAGGCACGACGCGCGCCGCGCTGCAGGATGCCGACGTGTACCCCAAGACCGAGGGCGGCCTCAAGGCATGGGTCGGCGTCGGCGGATCGCCGGAGTCGGTCGTTCGCACGGCGCGGTACGGCTACGGGCTGATGCTCGCCATCATCGGTGGTCCCGCACACCGCTTCCGTCCCTTCGTCGACCTGTACCACCGCTCACTGGCATCCTTCGGTCGCGAGACGCTGCCTGTCGGCGTGCACTCGCCCGGTCATATCGCCGAGACCGATCAGCAGGCGTGGGACGAGGCCTACCCCGGGTTCGAATCGCTCAACAACACCATCGGGCGCGAGCGCGGGTGGCCGGCTTACAACCGGCTGCGCTTCCAGCAGGATGTCGGGCCCGAAGGCGCCGTCTACGCCGGATCGCCCGAGACCGTGGCGCGGAAGATCGCCGACACGGTCCGCACGCTGGGGGTGCAGCGATTCGACATGAAGTTCTCGACGGGGACGCTGTCGCACGAGAAGATGATGCGCTCGATCGAGCTCTACGGCACGAAAGTCGTTCCGCTCGTGCGCGACATGCTGTCGTGAGGGGACTGCGGCATCCGTAGCATGACGATATGACCGACGCCGCCACGATTCCCGAGCGCCTCGACTCCCTGCCCTTCACGAAGCGTCACCTGCGGGTGCTCACGGGGTCGGGGCTCGGTTGGGCGCTGGATGCGATGGACGTCGGTCTCATCTCGTTCGTCATCGCGGCGCTGGCCGCGCAGTGGTCGCTGCACCCCGGCGAGACGGCGTGGATCGCGTCGGTGGGATTCATCGGCATGGCGATCGGGGCGAGCGTCGGCGGCCTGCTCGCCGACCGGTTCGGGCGGCGTCAGGTCTTTGCGGCGACGTTGCTCGTCTACGGACTCGCGACGGGGGCGAGCGCGCTCGTCGGGGGACTCGCCGCGCTGCTCGTGCTGCGATTCCTCGTCGGCCTGGGCCTCGGCGCCGAGCTTCCCGTCGCGTCGACGTACGTGAGCGAGTTCGCCCCGGCACGCATGCGCGGGCGGCTCATCGTCATCCTCGAGGCGTTCTGGGCGGTGGGATGGACGGCGGCGGCCCTCATCGGCTTCCTCGTGATCCCCGGCTCCGACGACGGCTGGCGCTGGGCGTTCGCGCTCGGCGCGATCCCTGCGGCCTACGCCATCATCGTGCGGTTGGGGCTCCCCGAATCGGCGCGATGGCTCAATCGGCGCGGCAAGCACGCGCGCGCCGACGAGATCGTGCGGTCGTTCGAGCAGTCCGCGGGCGTCTCCGCACCGTCGGTCACGCTCAGCGTCGTGGACGCCCCCGTCGCGACGTCGCTGTCATCGCGCGTCGGCGCGCTGTGGGCGCGGGAGTTCCGCGTCCGGACCCTGAGCCTGTGGGTCGTGTGGTTCTGCGTCAACTTCTCGTATTACGGGGCCTTCATCTGGATCCCGTCGATCCTCGTCTCGCAGGGCTATGACCTCGTGCGCTCGTTCGGATTCACGCTCATCATCACCCTCGCGCAGCTGCCCGGGTACGCCGTGGCCGCGTGGCTCATCGAAGTCTGGGGTCGCCGGGCGACGCTGTCGGTGTTCCTCGTGGGATCGGCCACCGCCGCCGTCCTCTTCGGCACGGCCACGACCGAGACGGCGGTGATCGCGGCGGGGATGGCGCTGTCGTTCTTCAACCTCGGCGCGTGGGGGGCGCTCTATGCCGTGACCCCCGAGATGTACCCGACGTCGCTGCGCGCGACGGGGTCGGGCTGGGCGGCCGGTGTCGGCCGGATCGCGTCGATCATCGCGCCGCTGAGCGTGCCGCCGCTGCTGCTCGCAGGAGGAGCGCCCCTGCTCTTCGTGCTGTTCGCGGTCTTCTTCGTCGTCGCGGCCGCCGCGGCGTGGGGGCTCGTCGATCGACGCGGAAGCGCGCTGGATGAACGATGAGCCGCCGTACGCTGGTGCAGTGACTCCCGTTCGCTACGTCGCCATCGGCGACTCGTTCACCGAAGGCGTGGGCGACGATCTTCCCGACGGCCGCGTGCGCGGCTGGGCAGATCTCGTCGCGCAGGGCTGGGCGGATGCCGCTGGGCAGCCGATCTCATATGCCAATCTCGCGATCCGGGGCAAGCTCGTGTGGCCGATCGTCGATGAGCAGCTCGAGCCCGCCCTCACCCTGAAGCCGACGCATCTGTCGTTCAACGGCGGCGGCAACGACATGCTGCGCCCGCGCACGAGCATGGCGCACGTGCTGGAAGCCTTCGACCGGGTCATCCGCCGGTGCGATGAGGAGGGCGTGCAGCTCATTCTGCTGTCGGGTGCGAACCCCTCGGGACAGCTGCCCCTGCGACGCGTCATCCAGCGGCGTGGCGATGTGCTGTCGGCCGCCGTCGTCGCGCACATCGCGGAGCGGCCCGATATCGTGCGTGCACTCAACTGGCCAGACCGCGAGCTGTCCACGGCGCCGTACTGGTCGGAGGACCGCCTGCACATGAACTCGCGCGGCCATCACCGGGTCGCCGCGCGGGTGCTGACCGCGCTCGGCTTCGAGCCCCCGCAGGAGTGGTGGTCGCTGCCCACCGCCGCGCCGATCGGGGCGCGGGGTGCTGCGTACTACCGCGAGCACGTCGGTCCGTGGCTGCGGCGGCGCCTGTCGGGCACCTCGTCGGGCGACGGCCGCGAGCCGAAATTCGGCACGTGGGGCGAGGTCGTGCCCACCTCCCACTGAGCGCTATCGATCCGCGCGCCCTAACGGACCGTCGAAGGGCCTGTCAACCGGTTGGCCCGGTCGCGCGGCATCCCCGAGGATCGGTAGAGGACGGGACGCGTCGCGCGTGCCGGGAGGGAGAAACATGAGCATCGGTGCCGGAGTACTGCTGTTCGTCGTCGGCGCGATCCTCGCGTTCGCCGTCAATGTCGAGGTCGAGTGGGTCAACCTCGATCTGATCGGCTACATCCTGATGGGTGCGGGCGCGGTCGTATTCATCATCGGGCTCATCATGCTCGCGCGACGCCGGCAGACCGACTCGGTGACCCGCACGTCGGTCGACCCGACGGTGGGGGAGCAGGTCACGCGTCGCACGACCCGCTCGGACAGCGACGTCGTCTGACCCGCGGACTCACTCCGCGTCCGAGAAGACGACCACCCGGTCGCCCTCGAGCACGAACTGCAGCGCGCTGCCCTCAGGAAACCGCTCGCGCAATCGGTCGGGCATGCCCGCATCGATCGCGATCTGCACGGTCGCCGGGAACGCGCCGACTCCGCAGCCCAAATAGCTGGCGCCCTGGATGTACTCGGCGCTGGCCTCGATGTCGCTCGTGAAAACCACCATCATGCAGGTCTGGTCGGCGCCCCCCGCGACATCTTCTCCGGGCAGCAACGGGGTCAGGCCGAAGAACTCCTCGAAGCCGGAAGCTTCTCCGCTGCCGAATCCGAGGAACGCGGGCCCCTCCAGGCCGGCGTCGGCCTGCAACATCGCGACCTGACGGACATTCGCGTCGCGTCCGAGTGCCGAGATGCTCGACGCACCGACCGTCGCGGCGATGCCCACGAGGAGCGCTACGACGACCGAGCCGGCCCACAGCGCGAGGGTACTCCGGGGGAGTGAGCGCCCAGGCGCAGGATCGTCAGCGGGGCCTTCGTCTGCATCTGTGACCGCATCGACGGCGGCGTTCGTCGGCGGCAGCGGGGACGGTTCGGCGACCGGCGCCGCCTCGACGGCCTCGGCTGGCCGCGTCGCCCGCTGGGCGCGGTGTTCCAGCTCTTCGAGACGCTCCTGCGCTGCGGGATCGAGCCCGATGTCGGCGTCCGGACCGTAGGCGCGTGCGCGGAGCATCCGCAGTTCTTCTCGGGTCACGTCGTCCATCGCAAGCATCGTCGCACATCGCCGGAGGATGACCGCGTGATCAGTCGTGCCGCTTCGCCCGCAGCAGGGACGGGGCACACAGCGCGAGGACGACGACTCCGGCAGCAGCGGTGAGCGCGAGCGCGACACCGGGCCCGCTGGCATCCGTCAGCAGTCCGAAGACGAGCGCGCCACCGGCCGCGCCCAGATTGACGGCGGCGCTGATCCAGCTGCTCGCTTCGGTGCGCACACGCTCGTCGGTGCGCGCGTCGGCAGCGAGGTATCCGACGATGAGCAGGGGAGCGACGAACATCCCGCTCAGCGTGAAGCCAATGATCGCGGCGCCCGTGCCGCCGAGCAGCCCCGTGACAGCGGTGATCGTCAGCAGGACGAGCGCCAGAACGAGCAGTTGTCGTTCGAGACGCACGCGCGGGTGAATACGACCGTAGACCAGGCCGCCGACGGCGCTCGCCGCGGCGAACAGGGCGAGCAGGAAGCCCGAGAGCAGCGTGTCGGCTTCGGCGACAGCGACGGCGGGAGCGGCGATCTCGACGCAGCCCAGGACGATCCCCGGTGCCGCCATGGCCAGCACGACCGGAACGAACCCCTTCGATCGCAGCGGCGACACGGCGGGGTGCCGGTCGAGCTCGGTGCCGTGGGATCCGCGCTGGGCGCGCGACAGCGGACTCAGGATGAACAGCGCACCACCCGAAGCCACGGCGCCGGCGGCGACGGCGAGCGCCGTGAAGGGATCGATGACCACCGCGAGGAGCGCGGCGACGAGGGGACCGATGGCGAACGTGATTTCTTCGGCGACGGCGTCGAGGCTGAAGCCGGCCGTGCGCATGCGGCCGATCGGCAGCGCCGACGACCACAGCACGCGCATCGCTGCGCCGAAGGGGGGTGCGCTCGCCCCGGCGAGCGCACTGAGGGTGAGCAGCAGGGGGAGTGCTGCGTCCGGCGTGAGCCCCAGCGCGACGAGTGAGAGCGCGTGCGCGAAGCTGAGCGCTCCGAGCACGAGGCGCTGTCCGCGCCGGTCGATGAGCCGCGCACGCCACGGCGTCGCGACGACGTTCGCGATCCCGAGCACCGCCGTGACAGCTCCGGCGACGGCGAACGAGCCGGTCGACTGCTCGAGCAGCAGTACGAGAGCGAGGCCGGACGTCGCGAGCGAGAGGCGACCGAGGATGCTGGCGCCGAAGACCCGCGTGACGTGAGGGGTGCGCAGCACCGTCCGGTATGACGGACGGTCAGCGGACATGGCGGTCTCCCGTGCTCGGCGCCGGTGGCGCGCAACCGCAGAAGTCTACGGTCGGCGGAGGATCGGCGTTACTCTGGCCCCGCCGTCGCGGTGGTCGCGGACCTGTCAGTCCGCAGGCGGACGACGCAGCTTCTTGACGTCGGTGCGGCGCTTCTTCTGCGCGAGGCGCCGCTCCTTCGATCCTCGACTCGGCTTCGTCGCGCGTCTCGCACGCGCGGGCGGCCGGACGGCGTCGGCCACGAGCTCTGCCAGCCTCGTGCGCGCGGCATCCCGATTGCGCAGTTGTGCGCGATGCTCGGATGCCGCGATCGTGACGACGCCGTCGACGAGCCTGCCGCTCAGCCGATCGAGGATCCGCTCGCGCTGCAGCGGTGTGAGAACCGCCGAGCCGGCGACATCCCACACGAGCTCGACCCGCGAGTCGGCGGTGTTCACACCCTGCCCGCCCGGACCCGACGATCGTGAGAACCGCCACGACAGCTCGGACTCGGGAATCGTGATCCTCGAGTCGACCCGAAGGCCGGGGCGATGAGCGGCGGGCATGGATCCATCATCCTCTGCTGTCGCAGTTGCGGCACGCGAGAGCCCGTGCCGGGAGAGCGGTGACCGAAGTCGCGCTCGCGTGTCCGGCACGGGCCCCACGGGAGGGAAGGTCAGCCGAAGGGCACCGAGGTCGTCTCGGTGACCGTCTGACCGGCGATGATCGCAGACACGTCGACCGTCACGGTGCCGGCAACGAGCTGGGCGAGACGCGTATTCACCGACACAGCCGCCGTGTGCCCCACGGCAATCTGCGTGAACGTCTTGCCGCCGTACGGTGTCGTGACCTTCACGTTGACGGAGATGTCGGCGTGGTTGGTGACCTCGACCGACAGGTAGACCTTGCCGCCGAGCGTGCGAGGCGTCACCTCGACGGTCGCCGGCAGTTGCTCGACGGGTGCCCTGCCGAATGCCGAGACCGTGACCGGCCCCATCAGGCCGTAGTTCTGCACCCCGACGACTCCGTAGACGCTCGGGGTGACGACACGCAGGCGGTTGATGAGCGGCGAAGCGACCTCGACGCGCACCGTGTTGGAACCGGCCATGACGTACTCGGAGATGTCCACGTCGGTCGACGTGATGTCGACGCCGTCGACGAGCGTGTCGTTGACCCAGACGCGGAACGTGTCGAGCACCGATCCGAGTGACAGCATCACGCCGCCCTCGCCCGGCCGCCACGAGGCGTCGAGCGTGAAGGTCGACCGGTAGTCTCCGATGCCGGCGACTTCGGGCAGCCCGAGCTGCGCCCACGACGCCAGCGACGACACCTGCAGCTCGTGCGACACGTGCTTCGTCTGGGTGCCGTTGACATCGACCGGCTGCCAGTCGTCGACCGTGAGCGCCCAATTCGTGAGCCGGATGGACGGGGGAAGCGCAGGCACGATGGCCTTCGCCACGTGCCCGTTCGACAACGTCGCCGTGTGAATCCCCGCCGTCGCGGCGTGAAGCATGACGGTGCCGTCGGCGGCGATCGACGCATCGTCGGCAGAGGTGCCGGCGATACTCAGCGACGGGGCGACGGCGTCGGCCCATCCGGCGGGAGCCAGCACGACGACGATCGACTGGGCGGGCTCCAGACGGACGCTGACGGTGATCTTCGCACCGTGGCGGGTGAAGACGGGGATGCGGCGGACCTCGCCCGTCCAGGTGTCAAGCTCGAAGGGCACCGAGTGGGCGTCAGCCGCCGTCAGAGTGACCTCCTGGTCGATTCGGACGAGCTTGTCCTTGGCCGGATTGTGCTTGCCGTTGACGAGGTAGTAGTAGTCGACCCCTGCGTCCACGCGGTGGACGTGCTTGAGGTTCGACGCCGAGTGGCTCACCGCGCGAGTGACCCCGAGCGCCGCGAGCGCGAGCGGGATATCGTCGTTGGCCGGCGCCTGAGCCACGGTTGGCACTCCCTTGAGCTCGGCGATGAGGGCGGCGGCCCGGGCGTTGGTCGCGGTATCGGTGAATCCCGTCGACGACGGGTTGCTCCAGTCGCCGAACAGCACGAGCGGGAACCCTGCCCGCGCCAGGTGAACGAGCTTCTCGGCGGCGCGCACGGAGATCGTCGCCTCGCTGCCGCGAAAGCGGTCGACGTCGATGATGAACGCCTTGTAGTTGCCGCCCTGCGGAGCGAAGCGACCGTTCTCGAGCTTCGACAGCGGCAGGAACAGGCTCGATTCGTTGAGGAACCCCTGCGACCAGCCGATCGGGATGCCGGCGGCCGTTCCCCACGGCGCGCCGATGCCGGTGTGCGCCCATCCCTTCTGGCGGTAAAAGGCGATGTCGTACTCGGCGCGACCCTGACGCAGCACCCACTGGGTGCGCGCGAGGGATGCCGCCACGGAGGGGATGTGCTGCCACACGGGCATGCGCGGGCCCCAGGCCTCGGAGTAGCCGACGCCGCCGTTGTAGGGGGAGAAGGCGGCGAAGCCAGGCCACGTCGCGCCCGGCGCCGTGGCGTAGGGGAACCCGTGGAACACGGCCTGGTTGATTCCGCCGCCGAACATCTCGGCGACCGTGACGAGCACGTCGTTGCGCCAGGTCGAGACGTACGCCTTGTTCAGGTAGGCGGCCGCTTCGCAGCTGAGGATGGTGTTGCCGCCGATGTCGCGCGCGCTCGCCAGCAGTCGGTAATCGTCGACATTCTTCGCCCCGAGCGATTCGGACTCGGGGATGTCGACGATCGACGCCTGCTGGATCGAGTCCTGCTCGAGACCGTAGATCTGCACGCGGTACTGGAGGCCGAGCGAGTGCGCCCAGTCCCGAAGCGGGATCAGGTGATGCTCGGCATACAGGTCGCTCATGACCTCGTTGAAGTCGTCGCGCGGGCGCGTCGTGACGATGTCGTCGAAGTCGTAGAGGTACTTCTCGTTGACCTCGACGATGACCGGCAGGTGGGGGAGAAGTTCGTAGCCCTTACGTGTGCGGAACTCTTCTCGGATGCGCGGAGTCCAGATCGTGGCTTTGGTCTCGATCTCGAGCGAGTCCTCGAAGAAGGTGCCGCCGGCTTCGCGCAGCAACTCTTTCATGCGAGGCGTGAGCAGGTTGGCGTTCCAGAAGTCGATCATCGCCTGCGAGCCGAGCGCGCTGAAGTGGTCGACGACGTACGACGCGGGATTGGTGTGCGGACCACCCTCGGGCTGCTGACCCGAGCCCCGCTCCCAATACGCGAAGAGAACCCATGAGCCACCCGTGGCGGGTGCGGTCCAGTCGATGCGGCCGCCGGTGACCTGTGAGGTGAGGTCGGTCACGCTCGACCGACGCAGCACCGTCGTGCGGGTGCCGACCGAGACGATCTCGGCGGCCTGCACCGCGATGAGGGTCTTCGCGGTCACACCAGCGTGCGCGGCGACGATGGGTTGAGGAAGCACGTCGTCGAAGCGCTGTCCGGCAGTCAGAACAGCCGACCCGTGGGCGAGTTCTTTGATGGCGGCTTCGGACTGGGGCGTGATGTCGGGCAGCGCCGCGGGCCAGGACGGTCCGAGGGTGATGTCGATCTCGACGTCGTGCTCTTTACCTGCGACCAGCGCGGCTTCCATCGCAGCGACCCACTTTTCGCCGCCCCACGGGGCGTGCTCGATGTCGAGTCCGCCCTTCACGCTGTGGTGCACATCCGAGATCTCCAGACCGCCGAAGCCGGCGTCGGCGACCGTCTTGACTTCGGCGGCGATCTCGCCCAGGTCGACCTCGGCGTTGGGCCACCACCACCGGAAGCGCGCGGCGGTCGCGGGGGAGGGAACACTGAATCCGTCGATGGTCGCGCCCTGAGCGGCTGCACCGACGCGAGCCCCTGCACCGAAGCTGCTGCCTGCCACGGCGGGCAAGGCCGACGCACGACCCGGCGTCGATACGGACGATGCGATCGCGAGACCGGCCGCGGCCAGAGCCGAATATTGGATGAGCTGGCGCCGGGTGATCCGAGAACCTGCGGCATCGGGCGTGTCGGGCGTCATGGGCGTTTCTCCTTTGAAATGCTCGCGCGGGGCACGCACGAGGCCGCAATTGAATCCTTACAATCGGCTGTGGGCGAATGTAAGGCGCGAATTTGAACGTGTCAATTCGACACGGCCAGCCTCGGCTCAGCGGAGCCCACGTTGCACTGCCGAAGCTTTCGACACATCAGGGGGAGTGGAGTGATCTGCGGACGGAGCCGTAGCCCTCGAGCAGCTCTGTCGCGTAGCCCCAGGCGCAGGTCGCGCGGCGATCACGACGCGCGCGCCCTTTCCCGCCCCGCATCCGCGTCGTAATCTCCTCACATGCGCAGCCTCACGTACTCCATCAACGTCACGCTCGACGGGTGCGTCGACCACCGGGAGGGGATGCCCGACCCCGAGAGCCACCGCCACGCGACGGACTTCATCGCGCGTGCCGACGCTCTCATCCTCGGCCGCGTGACCTATCAGATGATGGAGGACGCCTGGCGCTCGCCGATCTCGGACGACATGCCCGAGTGGACGCACCCGTTCGCCGAGACGATCGATTCCGCAGAGAAGTTCGTCGTGTCGTCGTCTCTGACTTCTGTGGACTGGAACGCGCAGCTTCTTCACGGCGACCTGCGGAGCGAGGTCCAGCGGGTGAAGGAGATGCCCGGGGAGAGTCTCTATACCGGCGGAGTGACCCTTCCGACGGCACTGGCGGAGTGGGGGCTCATCGACGAGTACCAGTTCGTCGTGCTGCCACGGATCGCCGGGCACGGTCCGCGGCTGTTCGACGGGCTGTCCGCGCCACTGGATCTCACGCTCACCGGGCGCGTGGAGTTCGCCTCCGGCGCCGTCGCGCTCACCTACATCCCGAACCGGTGAACGAAAGCGGGCGAGGTTCGGGGAGGAGGCGCGCGACCATGAGCTGACATAATGTGCATTATCGGCGACACCACTGAGTGGGCGACGTCCTCGATCGCCGCACCGGCGGCCCTACGCTCGAAGCATGCTCGACTCGCTGACGGGATTCGTCGTGGTGGGCGTCGCGATCCTCGTCGGCTGGATCATCGGACGCATCGACCTGCTCGGCGAACACGCGCGTCCTGTCCTCGCGCGCCTGACGTTCTTCGTGCTGTCGCCGTTCCTGCTGTTCGTCGTACTCGCACAGGCCGACGTCGCGATGCTCTTCTCCGCCCTGCTGCCCGTCTCGGCCATCGCCGCCCTCGCGGTCATGGCGGTCTACGTCGTGATCGCGCGCCTGGCCTGGCGCCGCTCCGTCGGCGAGACCCTCATCGGGGCGCTGAGCGCAGGACAGGTCAACTCGAACAACATCGGCATCCCGCTCTCGCTCTATCTGCTCGGCAGCGCCGCGTTCCCGGCGCCGGTCATCCTGCTGCAGCTGCTCCTCTTCACGCCCATCTCGATCAGCATCCTCGACGCGGTCAGCTCCAGCCGCTCGTCGATCTGGCGCGTTCTCGGCCGCACGGCCGTCAACCCGATCGTGCTGGGATCCGTGCTCGGCACGCTCGTGTCCGTGAGCGGCCTCGAGCTGCCGCCGATCGTCATGGAGCCGGCGATCCTCCTCGCCAATGCCTGCGTTCCCGTCCTGCTCATCAGCTACGGCATCTCGCTCTACGGGCAGCGCGTGCTCGGCGCGTCCGGGCGCCGGCGGGACATCGTCTTGGCGACCGCGCTGAAGCTCGTCGTCATGCCGCTCGTCGGGTGGGCCGTCGCGAGATTCGTCTTCGGCTTGTCGGATTCCGACGTGCTCGTCGTCGTCGTGCTGGCGGCGCTGCCGACGGCGCAGAACGTCTTCAACTACTCCCAGCGCTACGGCGTCGGCGAGACCATCTCACGGGACACGATCTTCCTCACGACGGTCGGATGCGTCCCCGTGATTCTTCTCGCGACATTCCTACTGTCGTGACCCCCCGGATGCCGCGCCACACGCCGCATCGAAACAACGACATAACTCTGAACCTTAGGTCTAGACTTCAGGCGCCCCTGTTTTCAGGAATCTCTCAGGAAGGGACAATCCCATGTCCACAGACTCCCCCGTCGCGAAGTCGGCCGTCAACGGCATTCGCACCGCTCTCGGCATCGGCGGCGTGCTCGCCGTCATCGTCGGCATCCTCATTCTCGTCTGGCCCGGTCGCACCGCCATGGTGGTCACCGCCATCATCGCGATCTACGCCATCGCCGCCGGCCTCGTCTACGCCGGACTCGGCATCTTCTCCAAGACGAAGGGCGGATGGGCGCGGATCGGCCACATCCTGCTCGGCGTGCTGTTCATCATCGCGGGCATCATCGCGTTCATGAATCTCGGCGCGACGACGGCGTTCCTCGCCGTATTCATCGGGATCCTCGTCGGCATCATGTGGATCATCGAAGGAATCGTGTCTCTCACGACCCTCAACGACACCTCGTCGAAGGGCTGGACGATCTTCTTCGCGATCATCAGCATCATCGCCGGTCTCATCCTGCTTTTCTCGCCGGCCTACATCGCCGCACTGTGGTGGCTGCTCGGCATCTCGGCCATCGTGCTCGGCGTGGTCAACGTCATCCGCGCCTTCACCTTCAAGGGCAGCGACCTGTAACGGCACGCTTCCTGGTGGACGGTCCTCGGCAGATGCCGGGGACCGTTCTCTTTCACCCGGTGGGCAGGATCCGTTCCCACCAGCCGAGAACAGCGGCGAATCGCTCGACCCGGTGCCGCGGGCGACCCGACCTCGTGAGGTCGTGGTTCTCCCCCGGGAAGATGAGCATCTCGGTGGGTGTCCCCTGCCGCTTGAGCGCAGAGTAGTACCGCGTCGCCTGCTCGAGGGGGCACCGGAAGTCCAGCTCGGCGTGCATCACGAGTGTCGGGGTGCGCACTCCGCCGACGACGGCGAGCGGGCTCTGCCGCGCGATGTCTGCCGGATCGACGCCGACGTACTCGTCTCCGAAGAAAGATCCGATGTCACTCGTTCCCTGGAACGACGCCGGATCCAGGAAGCCCCGTTCGACGATCGCCCCTGCGAACCGGTGATCGTGCGCGATGATCCACGCGGTCAGATAGCCGCCGTATGACCCGCCCATGATGCCGACGCGCGACGCGTCCAACCGGGGATCCCCCGCGAGTGCTCCGTCGAGGAAGTCGATCACGTCGTGGTGATCGACCGTGCCCATGGCGCCCCGGATGCTGCGCCCATGCGCACGACCGTAGCCGGCAGACCCGCGCGGGTTGCAGTAGACAACCGCGTAGCCCGCGTCGACGAGCACCTGCGTCTCATCGAACAGGTGTATGCCGTAGGCGGCATACGGCCCCCCGTGGATCTGCAGGATGACAGGGAACGGCCCCTCCCCCTCGGGCGCGGCGACCCAGCCGTGGACGGGTGTGCCGTCGCGGCCGATCACCGTCCGTTCATCCGGCAGCACGACCCCGGATGCCGCGACGGCTGCTCCGAATGCCGTCACGGTGCGGTGCAGGCCGTGATCGAGCACGACGAGTTCGCCGAACGATTCAGGCGTCGCCACAGCCGCGACGATGCGCCCACCGCCGGCCGCGTGCCCCGCGACCTCCACATCGCCGCCGAGCACCTCGGCGACCACACCCGACCGCGTCACGCGCAGCAGTCGCACGCGGCCGCGCGTGCGGTCCTGCACGAGCACGTCATCTTCGTCGAAGCCGATGTGGCTTCCGACCTCGCCGAGATCGATCGTCTCGGGGTCGGTGAGGCAGCGCGGTGCATCCTCGCCGAGCTCCCACAGCGCGACACCGGGTGCGACGAAATCCACGCCCGACTCCCCCACCTCCGACGCGAGCACGAACACCCTTCCGTCCGGCGCCACGGCGATGTCGGTGACCGACAGCCCTGCGTCGGGCGTGAGCAGATCGCGCGCCCCCTCCTCGGGCGCGATCGCGATGATGCGCGAGCGCAGATCGCGGCGATCAGGCTCGATCTCGTCGACGAGCACGAGCACCTCGTCGCCGCGGAACACGACCCCGCTGTGCGAGGCTGTGCCCTCGGTCAGTCGTACCGGCTCCCCCGGGATCCGTCGGCGATGCTCGGGCTCCGCGCCCTCGGGGAGGACAGCGGGGGCCGGCTCGTAGAACGGCTCGCTGTCCACGAGCGGGGCCGCGATGACGAACAGGTGGGCCGGCTGATCGGCGAGGTAGCCGAGGCCGTTCGCGTGCCAGCGCACGCCCGTGATGCGGCGCGGGCTTTCAGCCGCAGCATCCAGCCCCTCGATCGTGCCGTAGCGACCATGCTCGGGCATCCGTGCGATGTAGGCCAGCCGCGCACCGTCGGGCGCCCACGCGAACTCCGAGACGCCCAGCGGCGCGGCCGTCGCCTGCACGGGCTCGCCGCCGTTCGCCGAGACGACGAAGACCTGCGGCCTCCCCTTTTCATCCCCGCGCAGAAACGCGAGTCTGCTGTCGTCGGGAGAGAGTGCCGGTGCCGTGTCGGCGGCGCCGCGCGTCAGGCGGCGCGGTGTTCCGTCGGGCAGGTCGACGCGCCAGATCTGGCCCACGTCTCGGTTGGCCTCGAGATCGGGGCGCGACGTCGCGAAGACGGCGAACGACCCGTCGCGGGCGATGTCGGGCCGACCCACCGCGACGAGTTTGCCGATGTCGGTGGCCCGCATGCTCACTCCTTCGCGAACGATCCGGTATCGCCGACGAGCCGCGTGTTGTCTTCGGGCAGCGGCTCGACCGCCGCCCGAGCGATCTCGGCCGCGAACTCCGAGACGTTGTAGAGGCGCCCGGCCGATTCGCGGCGCGACGAGATCGCACCGGGATTCGCACGCTCGAGCAGGGTCGCGGTGATCGTGCCCTCGATCATGTCGCCCGACACGACGACGAAGCCGATGCCCTTCGCCTCCAGCTCGGGAATCCGCTCGCGCAGGGCGTCCTCGCCCGCACGCTTGGACAGCGCGACCGGTTCGTACTCGGGCATCGTCGGCGTCGTGCGGATGAAGTGGGCCTGGTGGCTCGTGACGAACACGACACGCGAACCGTCGCCGAGCAGCGGCAGGGCGGCATCCAGCACCCGAACCTGCGCGTCGCGGTTCAGCTGCAGCGCGTAGTCCTCGGCCATTCCGGCCTCCATGCCGCCCGAGGCGTTCAGCACGAGGATGTCGAGCTTTCCGAACGTGCGCTGGACGGCGGCGAACATTTCGTTCACCGAGTCGGCGTCGGTGAGATCCGCACCGACCACGAGGGCTTCGACCCCGAGCTCACGCACCTGCGCCGCGAGCTTCTCAGCGCGAGGAGCCTTGTTGCGGAAGTTGATGACGACGTTCGCGCCCGCCTCGGCGAGGTACTGCACCGTGTCAGCGCCGATCCCGCGGGATGATCCCGTCACGAGCGCCGTTTTGCCGCTCAGCGAGCCGGGTTCGAGGATCTGGGACATGGTGCTGCTCCTGGAAATGACAAGGCGGCGAGCGACGCTCGGGGACGAATCGACCCTATCAACGGACCGTTGCTCCGCCCGGGCTTGGTAGTGTTTCTGGAGCGACCGAGGGGGTGGCCATGCTTCCGGATCTGACGCAGTACCTGTGGATCGCTTGGATTGTCCTCGCGCTGCTGTTCGTGGTGATCGAGGTGCTCACGCTCGAGTTCACGTTCCTCATGCTCGCCGCCGGAACCCTGATCGGCGGCCTCGGCGTCGAACTTCTCGGCGGCCCCTGGTGGCTGCAGATCACACTGGCGGCTGCACTGTCGGCGCTCCTGCTTTTCGCGATCAGGCCGCTCCTGCTGAGAATCCTGCATCGCCGCGCCGACCCGGCGCGCACGAACGTCGACGCCCTGTACGGCATGGGCGCCCGTGTCGTCGCGCCCTTCGTCGACGGTCTCGGCTCCGTCCGGCTCGACAACGGCGAGACCTGGACGGCGAAGCTCCCGCACGACACCTCGACCCCTCTGGCCGTCGGCTCGCGGGCGATCGTGCTCACCGTCTTGGGTGCGACCGTCGAAGTGGGGCCCGCGGCATCCCCTTCCCCTATCGAAAGGAACCCCGATGGTTGACCCCGGAGCGTTCATCGGGCAGATCTTCGTGATCGCCCTGCTCGTCGTCCTGGTGATCTTCGTGATCGTCGTGGTCTTCCGCTCGATCCGCATCGTGCCGCAGGCCTACGCGGGCGTCGTCGAACGTCTCGGGCGGTATCAGCGCACCCTGCAACCCGGTCTCAACCTGCTCGTGCCGTTCGTGGATCGCCTGCGTCCGCTCGTCGACATGCGCGAGCAGGTCGTGTCGTTCCCGCCGCAGCCGGTCATCACCGAAGACAACCTCGTCGTTTCGATCGACACCGTCGTGTACTTCCAGGTCAACGATGCGCGCGCCGCGACCTACGAAATCGCCAACTACTTGAGCGCCGTCGAGCAGCTCACGACGACGACGCTGCGCAACGTCGTCGGCGGACTGAACCTCGAAGAGGCCCTCACGAGCCGCGACAACATCAACGGCCAGCTACGCGTCGTCCTCGACGAGGCGACCGGCAAGTGGGGCCTGCGCGTGAACCGCGTCGAGCTCAAGGCGATCGACCCGCCCCACTCGATCCAGGACTCCATGGAGAAGCAGATGCGCGCCGAGCGCGAGCGTCGCGCCACGATCCTGACGGCCGAAGGCTCGAAGCAGTCGCAGATCCTCGAGGCCGAGGGCCGGCGACAGGCCGAGATCCTCAGCGCCGAGGGCGACAAGCAGGCCGCTGTGCTGCGCGCGCAGGGTGAGGCTGAAGCCATCCAGATGGTCTTCGACGCGATCCACGCCGGAGCGCCCGACGAGCAGCTTCTGGCGTATCAGTACCTTCAGACTCTGCCCAAGATCGCCGAGAGCTCCTCGAGCAAGCTCTGGATCATTCCGAGCGAACTCACCGAGGCGCTCAAGGGCATCGGCGACGCGTTCGGCGGACGAGCCGCCGCAGCAGCATCGACACCCCGGCCGCGTGCGAGCCGGCCCGCGACGAGTGCGAGCCAGGAAGCCTCGGCCGCAGTCGCCGCAGCCCGCGAAGCCGCCTCCGCAGCCGACGACATCGCTTCAGAGGCTCTGTCGACCGAGATGCCCGCACGCCGCTCGCCAGGCGACGTCTGACGTGACGGCGAGCCGGCACCCGTTCCTCGCCGGCGTACGACCCCGCGTGCTCGCGCACCGGGGACTCGTGACGCCAGAAAGCACGGCACTCGGCGTCGCCGAGAACTCCTTCGCGGCCATCGCGGCCGCCCACGCCGCGGGCGCGGACATCGTCGAATCGGACTGTCATGTCACGCGCGACGGCGTCGTCGTGCTGTTCCACGACGACGATCTGCAGCGCGTGACGGGCGACCCGCGCAAGATCGCCGACGTCACCTCGACCGAGCTCGAATCGATCATGTCCGAGCGCGGCGGACTCGCCACGCTCGCTCAGGCGCTCGATGCGTTCCCCACGGTCCGGTTCAATCTCGATGCCAAGTCGGACGCTGTCGCCGAGCCCATGGGCACGGCGATCGCGCCCCACGCCGAGCGCGTGCTCGTCGCGAGCTTCTCCGATGCACGGCGCCGGCGCACATTGGAAGCGATCGCGGCCGCCGGGGCGGAGATGGTGCCCGCGACCTCGGCGGGCCGCGAGACGGTCACCCGTGTCATCGCGGGAGTGCGCATGCGCTCGCGAGTGCTCGTCTCGCGCAGTGTGCGCGGCATCGACGCGCTCCAGGTGCCCGAGCGGCACGGGCGCGTGCGCGTCGTCACACCGCGCCTGATCGAGGCCGCGCACCGCTTCGGTGTCGAGGTGCACGTATGGACCGTGAACGACCCCGCCGCGATGATCCGCCTCGTCGGCATGGGGGTCGATGGCATCGTCACCGACCGAGCCGACATTGCCATCGACGTGCTCGCCTGAGCATCACTGAGGCACCCGCTGAGCATCCTCTGTGAAAGGGTCTGGAACAGGCCCTTCTCGGATGATCCACCCAGGTCAAGACGTTAGACCTGATACCTGTTGAGAGGACCACACAATGGCAGATCGCAGCCTGCGCGGCATACGCCTTGGCGCCCAGAGCCTACAGAGCGAAGAAGGCGTTGTTTTCCACGAGCGCGCACAGCACACGTACGCGTGCACGTCGTGTGAGCGTGACACCGTCATGACCTTCGCAGTCGACGCTGAAGTACCGGATGCCTGGGAGTGCCGCCAGTGCGGTGCCGAGGCACTCCGTCGTATCGGCGACACGACCGCGACGGTCGACCACTCGAACGAGAAGGTGCCCCGTTCGCACTGGGACATGCTCCTCGAGCGACGCACGATTCCAGAGCTCGAGGAATTGCTCGAAGAGCGTCTCGCCTTCGTCCGCGCCCGCCGTGGTGCGAGCGAGACGAAGATCAGCGCCTGAGCTGACTACGACTCGACGACGCCGGCCCCTCCTCGGGCCGGCGTCGTCTTCGTTGTGCGGCCAGACGCCCGCACCCAGACGCCGAGGGCGATGAGGGCGACCAGTCCGCCCCACCCGATGACGAGCTGCAGCCAGCCGCCCACGATCACCGCCGGTGTGAGCCCCGTCCGCAGCGGCACGTCGGTGAGCATGTGCCCCGCTTCACCCGCCGGCAGACCGTCGATCGTCGACCCATCGGGCGCGATGGCCTGACTCGTGCCCACGGTCGAGAGGTTCATGACCGCGCGTCCGGTCTCGATCGCCCGCATCCGTGCGAAAGCGAGCTGCTGCAGGTTCTCGTCGGTGTCACGGAAGTCGGCGTTGTTCGTCTGGAACATGTAGACCTCGGCGCCCTCGCGCGCACCCTGCCAGATGACGTCGTCGTAGATGACGTCGAAGCAGATCGCCAGCCCCACGCCGATCCCGTCGAGATCGAAGAAGGGCGCGTTCGAGCCGGGCGTGTACTCGCGTTGGATCAGTCCGATGAGATCGGGCGCGATAGCCTCGAAGAACCACCGATCGGGCACGTACTCCCCCATGGGCACCGGATTGAGCTTGTCGTGCATCTGCACGGCACCTTCGCCCTGCACCCACAGGATCGACGTGTTGAACGTGTCGTCCCCACGCTGCGTCGCGGCGTTCACGATGAGCGGCGCGTCGACCTGCCGGGCGAGCCGGTCGAGCACGGCCGCCGTCGTGGGGTTCGACAGCGGATCCGAGTCGATGCCACCCTCCGGCCACAGCAGCACGTCGATGTCCTCGCCGAAGAGCGGAGCGGAGGCCGTGAGCTGAGCGTTCAGCACCGCGTTGCGGGTGCGTTCGTCGAAATACCCCGAGGGGCCGTCGCCCTGTACGGCGCCGACCCGCAGGTTCCCCGCCGGCTCGGTCGGGAACGCGGGCACGGCGACCAGCAGCACGGCAAGTGCCGCCGACGGGATCGCCGTGCGCATGTCGCGGAAACGCCGCATCCGGACCCATTCGATGACGGCCGCGGTGAAGAAGACCATGAGGAATGTGAGCCCCGCCACACCGACCCACGACGCGATGTGCGCGAGCGGGCTCTCGGACTGACTCATGCCGATGCGCCCCCAGGGGAAGCCCGTGTAGGGCCAGGAGCCCATGAACAGCTCGCGCCCCGTCCAGAGGGCACCCACGAGGGCGGGAAGGCCCACAAGGCGCCACCAGCGCCCCGCGAGGACGCGCGGCATCCACCGGTAGGCCAGGGCGATGGGGATCGACCCCAGCCCCATGAACAGCGCCTCGAGGCCCGAGAGGGCGAACCAGGGGACGACGCCGAGGTAGCGCGTGATCCACATGATGTGGATGAGGTAGAACGACGCACCGAACACGAGCCCGACCAGGAGCGCACTCCACGCGCCGCGGCCGATGAGCGCGACGAGCGACAGCCCGACGCCGACGAACGCGAGCGGCCACCAGCCGACCGCGGGGAAGGCGAGGTCGAGGACCGCCCCCGCCGCGGCGGACACGATGAGCGCAGCCCACAGCGGCAGCAGGGGGCGGATGCGGGGAGTCTGCGGCTCGCTCATACCGACGAGTACGCCACAATGCCGCGCCGTACGCCGTCGAGGGCCTTCCGCGCCGTACGGGCGAGCTTCTCGTCGGCGACGAGCGAGAGCTGATCGAGCAGGTCGATCGTCTGCTTGGCCCAGCGCACGAAGTCTCCGGCTGCCATGTCGGCCTGATCGAGCACCCGCTCGAGGGGCAGCCCGTTGGCCCACGACGCCATCGCGCGGGCGAGGCTGGCGGCGACCGGCTCGGATCCCGGCAGCTGGTGCGCGCGCTCGAGGTCGTCGAGCTGCTGCCACAGCGCCAGCGTGTCGGCGTAGGCGCGCCGGAACGGGCCGCGGGGCAGGTCGTGCTCGCCCGTCATTCCGTCATCGCGTCGCGGCTCGTAGACGATCGAGCACGCCAGGGCCGCAAGCGACGCGGGATCCAGCTCCTGCCAGATGCCCTGGCGCAGCGATTCCGCCACGAGCAGGTCGCGTTCGCCGTAAATCCGCCGCATCGTGCGACCGGCGCTGGTCAGCACCGTCGTGCCGTCGTCCTCGACCCGCACGTAGTCCAGTTCGCTCAGTACATCGACGACGCGGTCGAAGACGCGGGCGACCGCGCCCGTCCGGGTCTCGATCTGTCGGCGCAGCTTGCTGACGGTGCGTTTGAGCTTCCAGTACCGCTCCCCCCAGCGCGCGTGGTCCTCGCGCTCGGGGCACGAGTGGCACGGGTGGCGCTGCATGCGCGTGCGCAGGGTCGACATCTGCCGCTGGCGCTTGTCGCGCGTGGCCCGCGAGGCGTTGGCGTCCTTGCGGTTGAGCTTCTCGAGGTCGCTCAGCTCGCGGCGGATGCCGGAGTACTCCGCGAAGTCCCCGCGGTCGCACGTCATCGCCTGCGCGTATCCGGCGAGGGACTGCTCCTGCTCGCGCACCTGGCGCGCCAGCCCGACGACCGCACGGTCGGCCTGGAACTGCGCGAACGACGATTCCAGGATCTGCCGCGCTCGGGCGCGTCCGAACTGGTCGATCAGGTTGACCGCCATGTTGTACGTGGGCCGGAAGCTCGAATTCAGCGGGTAGGTCCGCCGTGACGCGAGCGATGCGACCCCCTGCGGATCGAGGCCCTCCGTCCACTGCACGACGGCATGGCCCTCGACGTCGATCCCCCGGCGCCCCGCGCGGCCCGTCAGCTGCGTGTACTCACCCGGAGTGATCGCGACGCGCGCTTCGCCGTTGAACTTCTCGAGCTTTTCGAGAACGACGGTGCGGGCGGGCATGTTGATGCCGAGCGCCAGGGTCTCGGTCGCGAAGACGACCTTCACGAGCTTGCGCTGGTAGAGCTCCTCGACGACCTCCTTGAACGCGGGCAGCAGACCCGCGTGGTGGGATGCCACTCCTCGCTCGAGATTGTCGAGCCACTGCCAGTAGCCGAGTACCTCGAGATCTTCGTCCAGCAGTGTGCGCGTGCGCTCCTCGACGATCTCGCGGATCTCGAGTCGCTCTTCGTGCGTCGTCAAGCGCACGCCGGCGCGACGGACCTGCTGCACGGCAGCGTCGCAGCCCGCCCTGCTGAAGATGAAGAAGATCGCCGGCAGCAGGTTCGCCCGGCCCAGCAGCTCGACCACGTCGGGCCGGTCGATCCGCTCGACCCGCTGCGCGTCCCAGCGACGCGGCTGGCGTCGGTTGCCGCGTCGGCGGTCGGCGACCGCGGGAGCCTTCGCCGAGCGGATGCGCAGCAGCTCCTGGTTGACCTGCGCCGTCGCGACGCCGGCGCGATCGTCGAAGAGCGGCAGCAGATCGCCGCGCACGAGGACGTGCTGCTCGAGCGGGACGGGACGCGTCTCGGACACGATCACCTCGGTGTCACCGCGCACGGTGTCGAGCCAATCGCCGAACTCCTCGGCATTGGACACCGTCGCCGACAGCGACACGAGCCGCACAGCCGGCGGCAGGTGGATGATGACTTCTTCCCACACGGCGCCGCGGAACCGGTCGGCGAGGTAGTGCACCTCGTCCATCACGACGAAGCGCAGGCCCCGCAGTGCAGGCGAATCCGCATAGAGCATGTTGCGCAGCACCTCGGTCGTCATGACGACGACGCGCGCATTGCCGTTGATGTTGGTGTCCCCCGTGAGGAGTCCGACCTCGTCGGCGCCGTACACCTCTTGCAGTTCACGGAACTTCTGGTTCGACAGGGCCTTCATGGGTGTCGTGTAGAACGCCTTGTCGCCGGGCTCCCGCATCGCCAGGTGCACCGCGAACTCGCCGACGATGGTCTTACCCGCTCCCGTGGGCGCCGCAACGAGAACGCTGCGACCCGCTTCGAGCGCCTCGCATCCCGCGATCTGGAACGGGTCCAGGTCGAAGCGCTGCGCCTCGGCGAACGCCGCCGTCACAGGGCTATGGCGTTCGCGCGAGGAGCGCTTACGTGCGAGCGCGTATCGGTCGGCGGGGCCGAGGTCGCTCATGAAGGTGCCTCCGGGCCGAGCAGAGTGGCGTCGCGCTTGGACTTGCGTCGGTCGAACAGCATGGACAGCCCCGCCGCCGCGAAGAAGAGCAGGGTCAGGATGCCGGCGAGCAGGAATGTCGTGACGACATCGGCGGGGGGCGTGGCGATCGCGGCGAACGTGACAGCGACGAGAACCGCGACACGCCAGCCCTTCAGGATCGCCCGGCCCGAGATGACGCCCGAGAGGTTCAGCGCCACGAGGAAGATCGGCAGCACGAAGGCCACGCCGACGAAGACGAGCAGCTTGAAGACGAAGTCGTAGTAATACATCGCGTCGTAGAACGCGGCCGCACCGTCGGGCACGAACTCGGCCATCAGCTTCACGATGTTGGGCATGACGTAGAGCCCCGTCGCGCACCCCGCGAAGAACAGCGGCACAGCGGCGCACACGAACCCGATCGTGTAGAGGATCTCCCTGCGGCGCAGCCCCGGCATGATGAACGCCCAGATCTGCCAGAGCCAGATCGGCGCCGACAGCAGGATGCCGATCGCGAACGACATCCGCAGCTTCAGGTCGAAGCCCGACGTCACGGTGCTGAACATGAGCTCGACGCGCGACTCGTCACCGCGCGCATCCGCGACGATGCGGATGGGCTCGGTGATGATGTGCAGCACCGGGTCGGTGATCATGAACGCGACCACCATGGCGGCCACGAGCGCGATGGCGCAGATGATGAGCCTGTTCTTCAGCTCGACCAGATGCCCACCCAGCGACATCCGCCGGTCGCGGCGCGAAGGTCTGCGTCCGCGTGCGTGCGGTTGCTCAGCCGTCACCACGGACGACTACGGCTTGGGGTTGGATGCCCCACCCGAATTCGAGGGGTTCTCGGTCGGTGATGCAGGTACGGGGTGGGGCGGATCGGCGACGACAGAAGTCGCCGTCGTGGCCTCAGCGGCCTTGTCGTCCTCTTTCATGGCCTTCATCTCGCCCTTGAACACGCGCGCCGACTGGCCCATGCTCTTCGCGAGCGCCGGGAGCTTGGCCGCCCCGAACAGCAGAAGGATCACGGCCAGGATAAGGAGCCACTGCCAGCCTTGGATTCCCATGAGTGTCCTTCTTCCAGGATGTCGTCGCCCCAGTGTAACCCCGCTGACTTCGTGCGACGCAGGTGACAGGCGGGGTTCGAATACCGTCAGCGGTAGAGCGCGAGGCCCGCTGCCGCCCAGTCCGCCGCCGCGCGGCGGGCCGCCTCGGGCTCGACGATCTCGACGGCGCCGCCGCGGCGGGTGACGAGCCGACGCAGGCTCACTTCGTCGGCGACGCGCAACGTCGCCAGAGTCACGCCGTTCGTCGTCTTCATCGTCGCCCCGGCGAGGTACTCACCCAAGAGCGGTGCGACGTCGTCGGCGAAGCACAGCGTCACGACGTCTTGCCCCTCGCTCTCTTCGAACCAATCCGGCACGCGGTCCTCGGCGTGCGTCGTGGCGATGTCGGTGGCTACAGGGTCGCTGACCCGGTCGAGGTGGAACGTGCGCATGCCCTCGCGCAGATGGCACCACCCCTGCAGATACCACTGAGCGTCGGCGATGACGACCTTCACGGGGTCCACCGTGCGGGTCGTGGCGGCGGCATCCGGAGCCTTGTACGTGAACGACACCGCGACGCCTCGCTGGAGTGCCGCCGCGACGACGTCTCGCACGGCATCGACGGGGCCCGGCGCGACGATGACGTCAGCGGGAGCAGCCGACGCTCCGCGCGCGAGTTTGGCGAGCAGTGCGGTGAACAGCTCGGTGTCGCCGACTCCGGGGATCGTGCGAGCCAGCTGCAGCCCCGCGAGCAGCGCGGCGGCCTCGCGAGCGGTGAGCCGGGGTGCCCGCTCGAGCCCGACGGCGTTCGTGATCGAGATGATCCCCTGCTGGTCGAGCAGGTCCCAGTCGATGTCGAACAGGTCGTTGGCCATCTGCCAGTACCCACCGTCACCGGGGAGTCCGATGACGGTGAGCTTCTCGACCATGCCGCGCATCTGCTCGGGATCGACGTCGAACTCTTCGGCCGCCTCGGCGATCGAGACCTCGCCCTTGCCGACGAGATAGGGCACGAGCTGCAGCAGCAGGGCTGCCCGATCGGTGGCGACGAGCGGCTTGCGGGGCGTCATCGTGCGGCTCCGTGCAGGGTCGCCGCGGCTTCGAGCCGCGCGATGACCAGATCCCGCAGATCCGCTGGCTCGACGACGCGCACCTCGGGACCGTACGAGGCGAGCTCATCGGCGAAGAAGTGAACGTCGACGTACGACACGAGGATCCCCTGGTCGGCCGGGGTCGCCCGCCGTCCCAGGCGCAGCGCTGCCTCGGTGCCCGGAGTGACTTCGAGCAGTGCGACGTTGCGCGCCGCGACCTCACGCAGGCCCGCGAGGGCGCGCTCACCGGCGCCCTCGCGCAGAGCCGCGTCGAATGTCTCCCGGGTGGGTTCGACATCGCCCACGATGCGCGAGAGCAGGAAGGTGCGCTCGGCGCCGGCATCCGTGTCGATGCCGTAAACGTGCCAGCGGGCTTCGTACTCGACGAGCGCGAGCGGCTGCATGCGACGGCGGCGTGCGGTCGTCTCGCCCGGCTTGAGGTACGAGAAGCGCACGACGCGCGCCTGCTCGATCGCGTGCTGCAACGCGGTGAAGCTCGGCTCGCGCACGCTGATGCGCGGTGAGAAGCCGATGATCGGCTCGTCGACCTCGATGCCGAGCGCGCGGATCTTGCGCAGGCCGCTACGCGCGTCGGCCGACAGCGAGCTCTCGCTCCACACACCGCCGGCGAGAGTCAGCAGCGCGACTTCCGCGGGGGTGAAGACGATGTCCTCGGGCAGCGCGTACTCGGCGGTGGGCACGCGGTAGCGGGCCTCGCGCAGGTCATCCGGATCCGCCCAGTCACCGATCGTCTCGATCGGGATGCCGAGACCGCGCAGGTTCTCTTTGTCGCGCTCGAACATCTTCTCGAGGGCGTCCTTCGAGGCACCGGCCTCGGTGTGCTCGCGATATCCGGCGACCGAGGCGAGGATGGTGTCCTTCGTGAGTCCCTGCTCGGTCGCCATCAGCGCCACGACGAGGTTGACAAGCCGCTCCTCGGGCGGGCTCTTGGCGGGGGCTTTGGCGGGCACCTCCTCATCTTAGGTCGGTGCCGCGCCTCGGGCCGGTGCGGACTACTGCGTCGGCGTGGGGTCGAGGCCGAGGATGTCGACGACGAACACGAGGGTCGAGTTCGGCGGGACGGTGCCCTGCGCCTCGTCGCCGAAGCCGTCCTCGGGCGGGACGACGACGAGCACCTGCGAGCCGACCGTCTGGTCCTTGAGCGCCTCGTCGAGTGCGGGCAGGAACGAGCCGAGGGTGATGGAGGGAGGTTCGGTCTCCCACGTCGACTGGAACTCCTCGCGCGTCTCCCAGACCGTGCCGGTCAGGTGGACGCGGACCGGCTGCTCGCCCGTCACGACGGGACCGTTGCCACGCTTGATCGTCTGCACGACGAGTTCGGTCGGCGGTGCGGCGTCGGGAATCGTGACGCCGGGGCGTCCGTCCGGCGCGCGGACGACGCTGGGAAGTCCGAAGCCGGACTGCGGGACATCGACCCCGTCGGCCTTGGACCGGAACACGGTGCGGACGTCGATGACGGCGACGGCCGAATCGTCGGCGTTGATGCCGATCGACGACGCGGAACCCTCTTCGATGTCGCCGGGGGCGAGCGCCACCACGGTGCGGGTGCCCTCGGTCGCGCAGTGCAGGATCTCGGGCAGCGCCGGGATCGCACCCTGCAGGACCGTGAGCGGAATCGGGTTGTAAGCCTGTTGGAGGGCGACTTCGCCCGTGCGGCCGTTCACGATCGTCAGATCGATTCCGACGAGCTGATTGTCGCCCACGATCGCGAGGCCGTCGCCCGTCACGACGTCACGCACGGCGAGGTCGTTGGCGCGGAACTGCGGATACACCGAGACATCGGCGGTCTGCGTGGTGTCGTCGGAGACCGTCACGGCATCGAGGACGGCACGGTCAAGGTCGGGCCGCTCGCAGCCCGCACTCGCGGGGGCTGAGCACCCGACGAGGCCGACGGCGACGAGTCCGAGGACCGAGACGGCCGCGGGGATCAGGGGGAATCTGCGCACCAGGACATCCTAAGTGGAAGACGTGGTCTCGACGGGCGCAGCTTCGGCTGCCATTCGGGCCCCGTCCGCCGCCTTCTGCGCCTCGCGCACCCGCTTGCGCAGGTTCTTGTCGGAGATCTGCCGATCCCCCACTGCTCCCGGCGTCCACAGCTCGACGTCCTCGTCGCCGTAGCTCGACTTCGACGCGCGGCGCTTGACTTCGGGCGGAACGGCCCCGGGCGCGAGGCGGCGCGCCCAGATCAGGAAGCCCGTGTGCGCGATCATGCGGTGATCGGGGCGCACGGCGAGACCCTCGACGTGCCAGCCGCGCACCATCGTCTCGCTGGCGTCGGGGTCGGTGAACAGCCCGGTGCCGCGAATGTACTCGGCGACCCGGCTCAGCTGGGTGGCCGTCGCGACGTAGCAGAGCACGACGCCGCCGGGGGTCAGCGCATCGGCGACGACGTCGATGCACTCCCAGGGCGCGAGCATGTCGAGCACGACACGGTCGACGGATGCCGGCTCGACGGCCGTGGGCAGAGAGGCCACGAGGTCGCCCACGATGACCTGCCAGTTCTCGGGGGTTGTTCCGAGGAACGTGCTCACGTTGGCCGTGGCCACCTCGGCGAACTCAGCACGCCGCTCGAACGACAGGACGCGCCCGGTCGACCCGGCCGCGCGCAGCAGCGACAGCGACAGCGCACCCGACCCGACACCGGCTTCGACGACGACGGACCCGGGGAAGATGTCAGCCTGCGCGACGATCTGCGCGGCATCCTTCGGGTAGACGATGGCCGCTCCGCGCGGCATCGACATGACGAAGTCGCGCAGCAGGGGACGCAGCGCCAGATACTCCTGGCCGGAGCTGTTGACGACGACAGAGCCGTCCGGCTGCCCGATGAGCTCGGCGTGGCGCAGCACACCGTGGTGCGTGTGCAGCTCGCCGTCCTCGCGGAGCGTGACGGTGTGCATGCGTCCCTTCGGGCCGGTCAGCTGGACGCGGTCGCCGAGGCGGAAGGGTCCGCGGGGCTGTTCGGTCATCGTGCGACTCCGATCGTGCGGTGCGAATCGTGGACCGTCGAGACATCGGCGGCCGTGCGTCCCTCCAGCGTCGGCCAGATCTCGTGCGCACCCGCCCCCGCGAGGGAGACCATCAGCGGAACGCCGATCACGGTGGCGCCCGAGGCGACGCCCGAGCGGATGCCGTTCGGGGAGTCCTCGATCGCGACGGACTCATCGGGGGCGACGCCGAGCGCCTCGCACGCCTGCAGGTACGGGTCGGGGAAGGGCTTGGGGCGCGTCGCGTCGTCGCCCGCGATCACGACGTCGAACATGTCCTCGCCGATGAGCTCGGCGATCGCCGTCGCCATGCGGCGCATCGACATCGTGACGAGCGCCGTCTTCATCCCGGCGGCACGCACGTCGCGCAGCAACTCGCGCGCGCCGGGCCGGAAGGGCACGCCCTCGGCGGCGATCGTGCTCATGACGGTGTCGGTCAGGTGGTCGACGATGTCGTCGGTGCTCATGCGGACACCCGCGTCCTGCAGGATGCGGGCGGCATCCGAGAGACCCAGTCCCACGAGGCTGAGCGCCTGGTCCGGCGTCCACTCGCCGCCGAAACGAGCCACGAGGGCGCCTTCGGCCGCCATCCAGTGCGACTCGGTGTCGACGAGGGTGCCGTCCATGTCCCACAGGACAGCGGCGGGGGGTGAAGAGGTCATCGTTCCATCGTATCGAGCACGACCCGGACTGCCGGGCGGTCGGGGCGGGCACCTATCCTGGTAGAAGCCCGCGCCGTGGGCGAAGGAGGCCGTGTGTCCGGACTGGGTCGGAGAGTCGTCGTCGCCGCGTTCGACGGCTGGAACGACGCCGGCGAGGCTGCCTCGTCGGCTGTCGCACATCTGCGGGCGGCCGGTGAGTACGAACCGGTCTTCTCGGTCGACCCCGAACTGTACTTCGACTACCAGTACACGCGCCCGCACATCCAGTCCGACGGCGAAGGCCGGCGCACGCTGCGCTGGCCCGAGACGACGCTCCTGCGCCCGACGCACGTGACCGGCCCCACCGAACTGTGGCTGCTGACGGGCGTCGAGCCCGCACGGGCGTGGCAGGCCTACGCGGGAGAGATCATCGACGTCGCCCTGCGCGAAGACGTCACGGGGCTCGTGTGCCTCGGATCGATGATGTCCGACGTGCCGCACTCGCGGCCGATCTCGATCTTCGCGGGCAGCGAGAACGAGAGCCTGCGCGCAACGCTCAAGCTCGAGCGCAGCACGTACGAAGGTCCCGTCGGCATCATGAGCGTGCTCACCGACGCCGCCGATACGGCCGGCATCCCCTCTGCGGGGCTGTGGGCGAGCGTTCCCCACTACGTCGCGGGCCACACGCCGTCGCCCAAGGCGACGCTTGCATTGCTCGAGCGACTGGGCGAGCTCACGTCGGCCGAGATCTCGCCGGGTGAACTGCCCGTGCAGGCCGCCGCGTGGGAGGCGTCGATCGACGCCGCCGCTGCGGACGACGAAGAGATGACCGAGTACATCCGTCAGCTCGAGCACACCCGCGACACCTGGGACTCCCCCGAAGCCTCGGGCGACGCGATCGCGCAGGAGTTCGAGAAGTACCTGCGCCGCGGATCCGACGGCCCGGGCAAGCACGGGCGCGACGACCCGCGCCGCTGATCAGTACGGCTGCAGGACGCCGAGACTCAGCAGCACGATGAGCGTCGCGCCGAGCACGACGCGGTAGATGACGAACGGCAGGAAGCTGCGCGTCTTGATGTAGCTCATGAGGAACGCGATGACCGCGAGGCCCACGAAGAACGCGACGAGCGTGGCGGCGCCCGTCTCGAGCAGGCTGTACGGCCCGCCGACCTCTTCGAAGCTCTTGAGCAGCTCATAGAACCCGCTGCCGAAGACGGCCGGAACCGCCAGGAGGAAGGCATACTCGGCTGCCGCAGGCCGGGTGTACCCCAGGGCCAGACCCAGCGTCGTCGTGGCGCCTGAGCGCGAGACGCCCGGCACGAGCGCGAGCGCCTGCGCGAAGCCGAGTCCCAGCCCGTGGGGATAGGTCAGCTGCGACAGGTCGCGCTCGCGACGCCCCCAGCGGTCGGCGGCACCGAGCAGCAGGCCGAAGACGATGAGCACGATCGCCACGAGCCAGAGGTTGCGGAAGGTCGAGCGGATGACGTCCTGGAAGAGGAAGCCCAGTACTCCGATCGGCACGGTGCCGATGATGATGAGCCAGCCCATCCGCACGTCGGGATCGTTGCGCGGGATCTTTCCGCCCAGCGACTGCGCCCAGCGCGAGATGATCCGCACGATCGTGCCCCAGAAGTACACGAGCACGGCCAGCTCGGTGCCGATCTGCGTGATCGCCGTGAAGGTCGCGCCCGGGTCTTCGGCGGACGGCAGGAATTCCCCGACGATGCGCAGGTGCGCGCTCGACGAGATCGGCAGGAACTCGGTGAGTCCTTGGATCAATCCG
Source organism: Microbacterium sp. Y547 (assembly GCF_057669785.1). Classification (NCBI taxonomy): domain Bacteria; kingdom Bacillati; phylum Actinomycetota; class Actinomycetes; order Micrococcales; family Microbacteriaceae; genus Microbacterium; species Microbacterium sp. Y547. The sequence continues at coordinate 163,583 of NZ_JBYHFN010000002.1, read as the reverse complement.
AGGAAGAGGGCCTCGAGCAGTTGCATTCGTGTCCTTCAGTACGTGCGCAGCAGGTCGGTCAGCACGCGCTGCCCGAAGACGAGGGCATCCACGGGAACGCGCTCGTCGACGCCGTGGAACATGCCTGTGAAATCGAGGTCGGCCGGCAGTCGCAGCGGTGCGAAGCCGTAGCCGGCGATGTCGAGCCGGGCCAGAGCCTTGTTGTCGGTGCCCGCACCCAGCAGGTACGGGATGACCGGCACTCCCGGGTCGTGACGTCCGAGCGCGGCGACCATGGCGTCGACGAGGCCGCCCTCGAACGACGCCTCGAGCCCCACATCGCGCACGACGATCTCGACCTCGACGTCGGACCCCACGATGCGCTGGATCTCGGCGAGCACGGTCTCTTCCTGCCCCGGCAGCGTCCGGACGTCGATGAGCGCTTCAGCCGTGTCCGGGATGACGTTGTGCTTGTAGCCCGCAGCGAGCCCCGTCGGGTTCGCGGTCGTGCGGAACGTCGAGCGCAGAAAAGCGGATGCCGCGCCGAAGCGCTCGGCCACGTCATCAGGATCGGCGGGGTCGGCGCCCGCGAGCGCCGCGAGGTCGTCGACCATGCGACGCGTCGTGGGGGTCATCGCGAGGGGCCACGACGTGCGCCCGAGAGCAGCGACCGCCTCGGCGAGCCGCGTGACGGCGTTCTCGGGATGCACACGGCTGCCGTGCCCCGCGCGTCCGCGAGCCCGCAGGCGGATCCAGCACAGCGCCTTCTCGCCCGTCTGCAGCAGGTAGGCGCGCTTGTCGCCCGCCGCGATCGAATATCCGCCGACCTCGCTGATGGCCTCGGTGGCCCCGGCGAACCACTCGGGGTGGTCACGCACGACGAGCGCGGATCCTTCGACGCCGCCGTCCTCCTCGTCGGCGAAGAACGTCACGATGATGTCGCGTGCGGGCTGCTCCCCCGCGCGCAGGATGTCGCCGATCGAGGTCAGGATCATGGCATCCATGTCCTTCATGTCGACCGCGCCGCGACCCCACAGCATGCCGTCGCGGATCTCGCCCGCGAACGGATCGACGCTCCAGTCCTCGGCGATCGCCGGCACGACATCGAGGTGGCCGTGCAGCACGAGCGCCGGCAGGGAGCGGTCACGGCCCGGCACACGGGCGCACACGTTCGTGCGACGCGGAACGGGCTCGAAGTACTGCGTTGCGAGGCCGAGGGACTCGAGGTAGGAGCCGGCGTACTCGGCTGCTTCGCGCTCGCCCTTGGCGTTGCCTCCGCCGTAGTTGGTCGTGTCGATCCGGATGAGATCGCGGGCGACCTGGACCACCTCAGGCAGCGTGGTGTCGGAAGTGGGCATGCGGACTAACCTACCCGCACGCTCGATTCGATCCGTCTCTGAAACCGTGCTAGTGTCGACCCTCGGTTGCGAAACCGAAAACCACCTCGCGCGGGTGGCGGAATTGGTAGACGCGCTAGCTTGAGGTGCTAGTGCCCGTATAGGGCGTGGGGGTTCAATTCCCCCCTCGCGCACAAGAACAAAAAGGCCCCCGAAAGGGGGCCTTTTTGCTGTCCGGACCTCGCCCGCCCGGATCGGAATCAGCCGATCGTGACGCCGAAGACGAGACCAAGCGCGTACGTGACTGCAGCGGCACCGAACCCGATCGCGAGCTGACGCAGCGCGCGCCGCCACGGCGGCCCGCCGGACAGGAGACCGACCGTCGCCCCCGTGCCCAACAGTGCGATTCCGACGAGCACGAGTGCCGTGACGACGGCGGCGCCGCCTGTCAGCCCGAACAGCCACGGCAGCACGGGGATGATCGCCCCCGACGAGAAGAAGAGGAAGCTCGACAGCGCCGCTCCTCGGGCGCTGCCGACGACCTCGTCCGCCTGCACGCGCTCGGATCGGGCGGGGGCGACATCGCCTGCCTGCGCCGCTGCTACAGCGCGCCGCGCACGATCCAGCGCCTCACTCTCGGGCATCCCGCGGGTGCGGTACACCAGGGCGAGCTCATTGGCGTCGAGATCGAGATCGAGAAGCGCTGCGGCGGTGTACTCGCTCGGCGCGGTGGCCTCGAGGAGTTCGCGCTGCGAGCGCACCGAGACGAACTCTCCCGCCCCCATCGACAGCGCACCGGCGAGCAGCCCGGCGATGCCCGAGATGAGCACGAATCTCGCGTCGACCCCCGTCGCGCCGATGCCGAGGACGAGGGCGAGGTTCGAGACGAGGCCGTCGTTCACGCCGAACACGGCCGCGCGGAACGTGCCCGACAGCTGGCGTCGTCCCCGCGCCGCAAGCCCCCGCACGACCTCGTGGTGGATCCGCTCGTCCGCCGCCATGCGTGGGGTCGCGAACGGCTCATCGTCGTACGGCGAGCGCCCTTCCGCATTCTGCGCGAGGGCGAGCACGAAGATCCACCCGAACCGCTTCGCCATCCACCCCAGCACGACGGTGCGCAGCTCGGGCCGCGCGTTGCGCGGCGGCTCGCCCCCGAGCAGCACCAGCCAGTGCTCCTCGTGACGCCTCTCGGCTTCGGCGAGCGCCAGCAGGATCTCGCGCTCTTCGCCGTCGCGGCGGGCTGCGAGCTGCCGATAGACCTCGGCCTCGGCGCGCTCGTTCACGAGATACCGGGCCCACCGTCGTCGGTCGCGGGCGGTCGGTTCAGCTGGCGCGGTCAATCGTGGCCTCCGGAAGAGTGGCGGGATGCCCCCACGCTAGCCACGCCGAGGCGCTGACCTGCCCCGTGAGCCCGGTATTGCCAGCATTTCGGAGCTCCGAACGCGCGTCACGACCGCACGCGAGCGCGCAGCACATCGATCCGTGCCTGCAGCTGAGCGACGGTCGCCTGCGCGACACCGGGACCGCCGCACACGCGGCGCAGCTCGGCGTGCACGGCGCCGTGCGGCTCACCGGACTGCCGCGCGTAGAGCCCTACGAGGCTGTTCAGCAGCTGACGCTGCTCTTTCAGCGTGCGGTGCAGTGCCGCCGGCGGCGCATCGGGCGCGGGCGCGTCCGCTGCGGGCTGCTGTGCTTCGCGAACGCGGCGGTGGCGGCTCTGGCGCGCTTGACGCTGGATGAGCAGCTCGTGCACGTGCTCGGGCTCGAGCAGACCCGGAAGGCCGAGGAACTCTTCTTCTTCGGGGGTGCCGGGGACCGCGAGCTGACCGAACTCCTTGCCGTCGTACAGCACCCGGTCGAAGTGGGCGAGCGACCCGAGCGCCTGGTAGGTGAACTCGTACGTGAGGGCGTCCGACGCCGTGTCGCCCTGCTCGGCCGCTTGGAGCAGATCGTCATCGAGCGCCCACTCATCTCCGTCGCTCTCTCGATCCAGCGCATGGTCGCGTTCGACCTCCATCGCGTTCGCGAGGGCCAGCAACTGAGGCACGTTCGGAAGAAAGACGCTCGCCGTCTCTCCGCGACGCCGCGCGCGGACGAAGCGTCCGATCGCCTGCGCGAAGAACAGCGGCGTCGACGCACTCGTGGCGTACACCCCGACGGCCAGGCGCGGCACGTCGACGCCCTCGGACACCATGCGCACAGCGACCATCCAGCGCCGGGTGTTGTTCGCGAACTGCTCGATGCGCGCCGAGGCGCCCTCTTCGTCCGACAGCACGACGGTCGTCTTCTCGCCCGTGATCCGGTCGAGGATGTCGGCGTAGGCGCGGGCAGCGGTCTGGTCGGTCGCGATCACGAGGCCCCCCGCATCGGGGATCTGCTCGCGCACCTCGCTCAGGCGGCGGTCCGCCGAGCGCAGGACGGCGGGGATCCACTCCCCCTCGGGGTCGAGCGCCGTGCGCCACGCCTGGGACGTGACGTCCTTCGTGTTGTCCTGGCCGAGCTGGGCTTCCATCTCGTCGCCCGTCTTCGTGCGCCAGCGCATCTGCCCCGCGTAGACGAGGAAGAGCACGGGCCGCACGACGCCGTCTTCGAGGGCGCGCCGGTAGCCGTAGTTGTAGTCGGTGCGCGAGACGCGGATGCCCTTGTCGTCGGGGTGGTACTCGACGAACGGGATGGGGGCGGTGTCGCTGCGGAACGGGGTGCCGCTCAGCAGCAGTCGCCGCGTCGCACGGCCGTATGCCTCGCGCAGCGCATCGCCCCAGCTGAGCGCGTCGCCGCCGTGGTGCACCTCGTCGAGGATCACCAGCGTGCGCCGGTCGTGGATCAGCCGCTCGTGCACGGACGCCTTCACCGCGACCTGGGCATAGGTCACGGCAACGCCGTGGAACTGGCGCGACGGCAGACCGTGACGGTTGCTGAAGTACGGATCGAGACGGATCGAGACGCGAGCCGCGGCATCCGCCCACTGGGTCTTCAGGTGCTCGGTGGGCGCGACGACGACGATGCGATCGACGATGTCGCGGCGCAGCAGCTCGGAAGCCAGGCGCAGGGCGAACGTCGTCTTGCCGGCACCGGGTGTCGCGGCGGCGAGGAAGTCGCGCGGGCCGCCGCCGGGACCGTCCGGGCCGTCGAGGCCGAAGTACAGGTCGAGTGCCTCGGCCTGCCATGCACGCAGGCGCTGCGCCGTACCCCACGGGGCACGCTGCGGATACGCCGGAGACAGGTGCTCGGCGGCGAAGCTGCCGAAGTGCTCCGGGGCGCCGCTCGCCGCGGGATCGGCGGTCGTGGTCGCTTCGTCCACCGGTCCCCCTTCCGCGAAAACTGCCCTCAGCCGCGGACAGCACGATTGACCACCCTAAACCGTTCGCCCGACATCATCGGTCCACGGGGTACCCTCGAAAGCCTCTACTCCCCAGGAGGAGCGCATGCCGCGCACCGATGCAGACCGAGGCCCGGACGCCCCCCACGTCGAGGCCCACCCCTGGCGGCGCTACGTCGCCGTCGGCGACTCCTTCACCGAGGGAATCGGCGACCCGATCCCCGGAACGGATCAGCACCGCGGCTGGGCCGACCGCGTCGCCGAAGTGCTGGGCTCGCAGGTCGACGATTTCGCGTACGCGAACCTCGCGGTGCGGGGAAAGCTCATCCGGCAGATCGTCGACGACCAGATCGAGCCGGCGATCGCCCTCAAGCCCGACCTCGTGACCTTCTCGGCCGGCGGCAACGACGTCATCCGTCCGGGCTCTGATCCCGACGCCGTCGCAGAGTCGTTCGAAGACGCCGTCGTGCGGCTGTCCGCCAGCGGCGCGAACATCGTCCTCTTCACGGGTATCGACACCAACTTCACGCCCGTCTTCCGCGGCATCCGGGGCAAGGTCGCGATCTACAACGAGAACATCCGCGCGATCGCCGAGCGACACGACTGCATCGTCGCCGACCAGTGGGCGCTGAAAGAAGTGCAGGACATGCGCTTCTTCGACGACGATCGACTGCACTACAACCCGCTCGGGCACCATGAGGTCGCCCGCATGGTGCTGCGCACGCTCAACGTGCCGAACGACCTGCAGCCGATGCAGCCCGATCCCCTGCCCGCCCGCACGTGGCGCGCGGCGCGTGCACACGACCTGGTGTGGGCGCGCGAGTACCTCGTGCCGTGGGTGCTGCGCCGCGTGCGCCACCGGTCATCGGGCGACCATGTGAACGCCAAGCGCCCCGAACCGCTGCCGGTGGTCACCCTCGCGCCCGAAGCGGATGCCGCAGAACCGCGCGACGATCAGGTCTAGCGCCGCAGCTCCCACAACGCCACGGCGCTCGCCGCCGCGACGTTGAGCGAGTCGACCCCGCCCGACATCGGGATCGTCACGAGGGAGTCGGATGCCGCGAGCGCGCGGCGGGACAGCCCGTCGCCCTCCGACCCGAGCAGCAAAGCGACGCGGTCGTGGCCGGCCGCGACGAACGCGTCGAGCGGCACGGCATCGTCGGCGAGCGCGAGCGCGGCGAGGTGGAATCCGGCGTCGTGCAGTTCGCGCTCGGCATCCGCCCACTCGGGCAGCCGTGTCCACGGCACCTGGAACACCGTTCCCATGCTCACCCGCACACTGCGGCGGTAAAGCGGGTCGGCGCACCGCGGGCTGACGAGCACAGCGTCGGCGCCCAGGCCCGCCGCGGCGCGGAAGATCGCGCCGACGTTGGTGTGGTCGACGATGTCCTCGAGCACGACGACGAGCCGCGCGTCGGCGAGGACCTCGCTCATCGGCGGAAGGGGCGGACGGTGCATGGCCGCGAGGGCGCCTCGATGCACGACGTACCCGGTGAGGCTCTCGGCGACCTCGGGTGTGACGATGTAGAGAGGCACGTCCGGATGATCGGCGAGCAGCTCCCGGGCGGCATCCGCCCATTTCTGCTGCACCAGCACCGACCGCGGGCGGTGGCCGGCGGCGAGGGCGCGCGCGATGACCTTCGCGGACTCGGCGATGTAGAGCCCGCCCTCGGGCTCGAGCACGCGCCGCAGGGCGACGTCGGTCAGGTCCCGATAGTCGGCCAGCCGCGGGTCGTCCGCCGTCTCGATCACTGTCGCCACCTTTCCACTATCCCAGCCCGGACGCGTGCGGGACGGCCGCACGGTCGATGTGGCGACCTAGACTGCGAGGGCGGGAGGGACGGATGACCGAAACGGATGACGTCGCGCGGGCGGTCGATGTGCTCGCGGGGCACCGCATCGCGGTGCTGACGGGCGCGGGCGTGTCGACGGACTCCGGCATCCCCGACTACCGGGGATCGGGTGCTCCCGTGCGCACCCCCATGACCGTCGACCGATTCCTCGGCGACGAGGCCGACCGCCGCCGATACTGGGTCGGCAGCCACCTCGGGTGGCGCGCGTTCGCCACGGCGCGTCCCAACGCGGGGCACCACGCGATCAGCCGCCTAGAGCAGCGAGGTCTGGCCACCGGCGTCGTGACGCAGAACGTCGACGGCCTGCACGTGCGCGCCGGCAGCCGCCGCGTCGTCGAGTTGCACGGCACGATGCGCCGCGTCGGTTGCACGCACTGCGGCCAGATCTTCGATCGCCGCGACATCGCCGCCCGCGTCGAAGCGGACAACCCCTGGATCACGGTGCCCGACGGCGTCGCCCTCGGCCCCGACGGCGATGTGCTCCCCGAGAGCACGGAGGGCTTCCGCGTGCCCGCGTGCAGCGTGTGCGATGGCATGCTCAAGCCCGACGTCGTCTTCTTCGGCGAGTTCGTGCCGCGCGAGAAGTTCCGCCAAGCCGAGCAGCTCGTGCACACGGGTGACGCCCTGCTCGTGGCCGGATCCTCGCTCGCCGTGAACAGCGGCATCCGCCTCATCGAACGCGCCCGCCGCCAGGACCTGCCCATCGTCATCATCAACCGCGGCTCCACGCGCGCCGACGATCGGGCGACTCTCAAGATCGACGGCAGCGCGAGCCGGATTCTCGAGGCGCTCGCCGCCTCGCTCCCGGACCGCTGAGCGCGGTTAGGCTCGAAGGGTGACGACCCTCATCCTGATGCGCCATGGCGAGACCGACTGGAATCGCGCGCGACGCATCCAGGGGAGCACCGACATCCCGCTCAACGACACCGGCCGTCAGCAGGCTCGCGAGGCCGCCCTGTCGTTGCGCGACCAGCTGAACGGCTCCCCCGTCGTCGTCGTGTCCAGCGACCTCTCGCGCGCGCGGGAGACCGCCGCGATCGTGGCCGACGGACTCGGCGTCGACCTGTCGCACGCATACCCCGAGCTGCGCGAACGCGCGTATGGCGAGGCCGAGGGCATCGTCACGACGGAGTTCTTCGCACGGTGGGGCGACTGGTACACCGCCGAGGTCCCCGGCGCCGAGTCGCGCGAGGACCTGCGCCTTCGCGCCGTGCTCGGATTGCGTCGGGCGGTGCGTCGGGCACGCCGCGAGACGGCGCCCGCGTCGCCCGCACTCGTGGTCGTCTCGCACGGCGCGCTGATCCGCGAGGTCATCATGCACGCGACGGCGGGCGAGATGCCGCCGTCCGGCGAACGCCTCGCGAACGGCGCGACGTTCTCGTTCCTGCTCGAGCGCGAGCGACTGAGCCTGCGCTCGTACGCCGGCTCACCTCTCGTCTGATCTCTCGTCGAGTCGGTCGGCCTCAGTCGGCGCGTCGTAACAGGGCGCGCGCGTGCCGCAGGACGGGCTCGTCGACCATGCGTCCCTCGAACGCGAAGACGCCGCGCTCGGATTCGGCAGCCGCGAGGACCACCCGCGCCCACGTCACCGATTCGGGGTCGGGGCGGTAGGCGTCGCGGATGACGGTGACCTGGCTCGGGTGGATGCACGCCGTGGCGGTGAACCCGGATGCCGCAGCGTCAGCCGCCTCGTCGGCAAGACCTGCCACGTCGGCGATGTCGAGGTGCACCGCGTCGATCGCTCCCTTGCCGCGAGAACCCGCTGCGAGCAGCGTCCGAGCCCTCGCGTGACGGGCGATGTCGCGGTACCGCCCGTCGGCGCGGCGGCTCGAGGTGCCCCCGAGCGAGGCCACGAGGTCTTCGGCGCCCCACATGAGCGCGACGACGTTGTCCAGCGCCGCGATCCGGTCGGCCTGCGCGATGCCCTTCGCCGTCTCGCACAGCGCGATGATCTCGAAGCGCTCGTCCAGGCGCTTGAGCCGCTTGGGCGACTCGGCCTTGGCGATCATGATGCGGCGGTAGTCGGTCTGCGACAGGGTCGCGAGATCAGCGGCGAACTCGTCCGTCTCGGGCGGGTTGACGCGCACGATGACGCGGGCAGGATCCAGATCGGACTCGATCAGCGCACCGCGGGCGGCGGGTTTGGCCGACGGCGAGACGGCGTCCTCGAGATCGAGGATGACGGCATCGGCCCGGTCGAAGGCCTTCGCGTACCGCTCCGGGCGATCGGCAGGGCAGAACAGCAGCGCGGGACCCAGGTCGAATGCGCTCACGCCTGCGACTCCGCGTTCATCCACATGAGCGCGGTGCGCGTGGCCGTCGCGACGATGACCCCGTCCTGATTGCGTCCCGTGTGCCTCATCGTCACGATGCCCTGACCCGGACGCGAGCTCGACGGACGCTTCTCGACGATCTCGGTCTCGCTGTACAGCGTGTCGCCGTGGAACACCGGGGCGGGGAAGGTGATGTCTCCGAGCCCGAGCTGAGCGACGAGCGTGCCCTGCGTGATCTGCCCGACAGAGGCGCCGACCATGGTCGACAACGTCCACATCGAGTTCATGAGACGCTGCCCGAACGGCTGCGACGCGGCGAACGCAGCATCCAGGTGCAGCGCTTGACCGTTCATCGTGAGCGTCGTGAAGAGGACGTTGTCGGCCTCGGACGCCGTGCGGCCCGGGCGGTGGGAGTAGCGGGCGCCCACCTCGAGCTCGTCGACGTAGAGTCCGCGCTGGACGATCTCGTTCACAGGCTCAGGCCATCCCGAGCGAGCGGGCGATGACGAGCAGCTGCACCTCGCTCGTACCCTCGCCGATCTCGAGGATCTTCGAGTCACGGAAGTGCCGTGCGACGGGGTATTCGTTCATGAACCCGTTGCCGCCGAAGATCTGCGTCGCGTCGCGCGCGTTGTCCATCGCCGCATCGCTGGAGGTGAGCTTCGCGATCGCCGCCTCGGTCTTGAAGGGCTTGCCGGCATCGCGCAGGCGTGCCGCGTGGTGCCACGCGAGACGCGCGTTGTGCACGCGCAGCTGCATGCGGGCGATCATGAACTGGATGCTCTGGCGCGTCGCGAGCGGTTCGCCGAAGACCGTGCGCTTGCCCGCGTAGTCGATCGCCGCTTCGAGGCATCCTTCGGCCGCACCGGTCGCGAGCGCGGCGATCGCGATGCGACCTTCGTCGAGGATGTGCAGGAAGTTCGCGAAGCCGCGGCCGCGCTCGCCGATGAGGTTCTCCTCGGGAACGCGGGCGTCCTGGAAGGTCAGCGGGTGCGTGTCGGAGGCGTGCCACCCGACCTTGTCGTAGGCCGGCTCGACCGTGAATCCTTCGGTGCCGTGGGGCACCATGATCGTCGAGATCTCCTTGCGGCCGTTCTGCTCCCCCGTGACCGCCGTGACGGTGACGAAGCGCGTGATGGGCGTGCCGGAGTTCGTGATGAACTGCTTCGCGCCGTTGATGACCCAGTGGCCGTCCTCGAGCCGTGCCGTCGTGCGCGTCGCACCGGCATCCGATCCCGCCTCGGGCTCGGTCAGGCCGAAGCCCGCGAGCGCCTTTCCGGCGAGCAGGTCGGGCAGGAGGGCGTGCTTCTGCTGGTCGGTGCCGAAGCGGTAGATGGGCATGGCACCGAGGCTGACCCCGGCTTCGAGGGTGATCGCGATCGACTGGTCGACGCGCGCGAGTGCCTCGATCGCGAGACCGAGCGCGAAGTAGTCGCCGCCCTGCCCGCCGACCTCTTCGGAGAAGGGCAGACCGAACAGACCCATCTCGCCCATCTGCCGCACGACGTCCATCGAGAGCGTCTTCGTGCGGTCGGCCTCGTAGGCCTGCGGCGCGACGACCTCGTCGGCGAACTCGCGCACGAGGCCGGCGAGTTCGCGCTCGTCATCGGTGAGGTTGTGGTGGTCCATGGTCACTCCTTAGTCTCTGTCTCTGAGCCGGGCTCGGTCTCTGAGACCGTCGAGGGGTCAGCCGTCACGTGTGCGATCACCTGATCGCGGCGCACCTGGTCGCCGGCGGCCACATCCAGGCGCACGATGCCACTGTGCGGCGCCGTGACAGGGTGCTCCATCTTCATCGCCTCGATCGTGACGATGCGATCGCCCGTCTCGACGCGGTCGCCGTCTGCCGCGTGCACCGCGGCGACTGCTCCGGGCATGGGGGCGCGCAGTTCGGGCGCGGTGGCCGCGGCCCCGCGCGCCGTCGCGGCGAGGCGCCGCTCGAGCGCCTCACGGCGCGTCAACGGCAGGAGGCGGTGTGCGACGCCGTCGGCGTGCACCCACGACCATCCGTCGCGGCCGGTCCTCAGCTGCACGCCGTCCGGCAGCGCGCGGCCCAGCGACACGGCGCGCCAGCCGCCGGCTCCGACCGGGATGACGGGATCGGGGTCGGGAACGGGCGCCGAGCGCACGTCGCCGTCCTCGGCCAGCACGGTGACTGTGCGTGCCGGGGCGTTGTCGCCGATCCGCCAGCCCGAGCCCGTGCGCCACAGCGGTGCCGCGGCTCCCTGCTGCCGTCCCGCGAGATGCCGGCCTTCGTCGGCGGTCGCGACGGCGCTCAGCGCGGTGGCCGAGGGCTCGGGTGCCGTGAACGGCGGCATCCGATCGATGAGCCCCGTGTCGAGGTCGCCCGCCTGCACGGCGGGTTCGGCGAGCAGAGCACGCAGGAACGCGATGTTGGTGTCGACCCCGAGCAGGACGGTGTCCGCGAGAGCCGCGTCGAGGCGCGCGAGTGCGTCGGCGCGGTCGACCCCGCACACGATGACCTTCGCGATCATGGGGTCGTAGTCCGAGCCCACGACCGAGCCGCTCTCGACGGCGGAGTCCGTGCGCACGCCGGCCGGGTCTGCGGTCTCCCACAGCAGCACGTCGCCCGTTGCGGGCAGGAACCCGCGCTCAGGGCTCTCGGCGTACACGCGCGCTTCGATCGCGTGGCCGTCGAGGACGACGTCGTCCTGCGCGATCTCCAGGGCGAACCCCGCGGCGATGCGCAGCTGCTGCTCGACGAGGTCGATGCCCGTCACGAGCTCGGTCACGGGGTGCTCGACCTGCAGCCGGGTGTTCATCTCGATGAAGAAGAACTCGTCGGGGCGGTCCCCCGCGACGAGGAACTCGACCGTTCCCGCGCCGCGGTAGTCCACCGACGCTGCGGCAGCACAGGCGGCCGCTCCCAGACGCGCGCGGGTCTCGGCATCGACGATGGGCGACGGCGCTTCTTCGATGACCTTCTGGTGGCGGCGCTGCAACGTGCACTCGCGCTCGCCGAGGTGGATGACCCGCCCCTGGGCGTCGGCCAGCACCTGCACCTCGATGTGCCGCGGTCGCTCGATGAGACGCTCCAGCAGCAGCGTGTCGTCACCGAAAGCCGCCGCGGCGACGCGCCGGGCGGTCGCGAGGGCATCGGGCAGCTCATCGGCGGCTCGGACGATCTGCATCCCCTTGCCACCGCCGCCCGCCGAGGGCTTGATGAGCAGCGGGAAACCGGTCTCTGCCGCAGCCGCCGCGATGGCGTCATCGGTCATGCCGGCTGCGCTGAAGCCGGGCACCGTCGGCACACCGTGCTCGGTGACGTGCTCCTTCGAGCGGATCTTGTCGCCCATGACATCGAGGGCGCGCTCGCCGGGGCCGACGAAGACGATCCCCGCCTCGGCGCACGCGCGGGCGAAGGCGACGTTCTCCGAGAGGAACCCATATCCCGGATGCACGGCCTGCGCGCCCGTCTCGACGGCGGCGCGCACGACGGCGTCGATGTTCAGATACGACGCGGATGCCGCGGCGGAGCCGATGCGCACGGCCTCATCGGCTTCACGCACGTGCGGGGCGTCGGCGTCGGCGTCGCTGTAGACGGCGACGGAGCGGATGCCGAGGCGCCGGAGCGTGCGGATGACGCGGCGGGCGATCTCGCCGCGGTTGGCGACGAGGACGGTGTCGAACCCGTCGGCGAACTCTGGGACCGCGTCGGAATCGGTGTTCATCATGGTCACATCCGGAAGACGCCGAAGCGCGGTTCGGGGAGCGGCGTGCGCGACACGACGTCGAGCGCGAGCCCCAGCAGGTCACGGGTATCGGCGGGATCGACGATGCCGTCGTCCCACAGTCGTGCGGTCGCGTAGTACGGGCTGCCTTGGCGCTCGTACTGCTCGCGGATGGGCGCCTCGAAGTCGCTCTGCGCATCGGCGGACCACTCTTCGCCGCGCCCCTCGATCTGGTCCCGCTTGACGGTCGAGAGGACGGATGCCGCCTGCGGCCCACCCATGACCGAGATGCGGCTCGCGGGCCACGTCCACAGGAAGCGCGGGGAGTAGGCGCGTCCGCACATCGAGTAGTTGCCGGCGCCGAACGAGCCGCCGATGACGACCGTGAGCTTGGGCACGCGCGTCGTCGCGACGGCGGTCACCATCTTGGCGCCGTCCTTCGCGATGCCACCGGCCTCGGCGTCTCGCCCGACCATGAAGCCCGAGATGTTCTGCAGGAACAGCAGCGGAATGCCGCGCTGGTCGCACAGCTCGATGAAGTGGGCGCCCTTCTGCGCGGACTCGCCGAACAGCACGCCGTTGTTGGCGACGATGCCGATCGGGTGCCCGTGCAGCCGCGCGAATCCCGTCACGAGGGTCTCGCCGTACGCGCGCTTGAACTCGTGGAACTCGCTGCGGTCGACGAGGCGCGCGATGACCTCGCGCACGTCGTAGGGCTGGTTGACGTCGACGGGCACGACACCGTAGAGGTCGGACGGGTCGACGGCGGGGTCGGCCGCGGGCTGTACGTCCCAGGCCGGCTCGGCCGGCGGCGGCAGCGTCGCGACGATGTCGCGGACGATCTGCAGCGCGTGCTCGTCGTCTTCGGCGAGGTGGTCGACGACGCCCGACCGCATGGCGTGCAGTTCGCCGCCGCCGAGCTCTTCGGCCGTGACGATCTCGCCGATCGCGGCCTTCACGAGGGGTGGCCCGCCGAGGAAGATCGTGCCCTGGTTGCGCACGATGACCGTCTCATCGCTCATCGCCGGCACGTAGGCGCCACCGGCGGTGCACGAGCCCATGACCGCGGCGATCTGCGGAACACCCGCGGCGGACATGCGCGCCTGGTTGAAGAAGATGCGCCCGAAGTGGTCGCGATCGGGGAATACCTCGTCCTGCATGGGCAGGAAGGCGCCGCCCGAGTCGACGAGGTAGATGCACGGCAGGTGGTTCTCCAGGGCGATCTCCTGCGCGCGCAGGTGCTTCTTGACCGTCATCGGGTAGTAGGTGCCGCCCTTGACCGTCGCGTCGTTGCACACGACCATGACGTGTCGCCCGTGCACGAGGCCGATGCCCGCGATGACGCCCGCTGCGGGGGCATCCCCGCCGTAGAGCCCCTCGGCGGCCAGCGCGCTCACCTCGAGGAACGGACTGCCTTCGTCGAGCAGTCGCGCGACGCGCTCGCGAGGAAGCAGCTTGCCCCGTGCGACGTGGCGCTCCCGCGAGGCTTCCGGTCCCCCGAGCGCGGTAGCGGCCAGCCGGGCGCGCAGCTCTTGTGCGAGGTCTTCCTGTGCTTCGCGCGTTCGAGTGAACGTCTCGTCCGCGACGACCTCGGTTTCGAGTGTGGTCATGTCATCTCCGTCGACGTCACGATCGGATCACGCTTCGAACGGCATAGGATCCGAACTGGTTAGTGTTCACTAACCGGGCTCTTAGGTTAGCGAGGGTTAACTGAAATGACAAGTGGTGTCACGGATCGCGAACGCGCGAAAGCCGACCGTCACGCCGCCCTGCTGCACGAAGCCGCGCGGCTCTTCGCGGAAAGCGGCTACACCGGTGTCAGTCTCGAGGACATCGGCGCCGCGGTCGGGGTGAGCGGACCCGCCGTCTACCGGCACTTCCTCAACAAGCAGGCCCTTCTCGCCGCGATCCTCGTGCGCGTGAGCGAGCGGCTGCTCTCGGGCGGTCGCGCCGTGCTGGCCGAGAATGAGCTCCCGGCCGAGCGGCTCGCGGGCCTCGTCCGCTTCCACGTGGACTTCGCACTCGCCGACGCCGACGTCATCCGTGTGCAGGACCGTGATCTCGCGAGTCTCGCCGACGACGATCGACACACCGTCCGCCGGTTACAGCGCGAGTACGTCGAGCTGTGGATCGGCGTGCTGTCGGATCTGCATCCCGACCGCGAACCGAGCGACCTGCGCGTACGCGCGCACGCGTGCTTCGGCCTCATCAACTCGACCCCGCACAGCGTGCGGGGCCTCCGCCAGGCACCCGATGCACCGCACATCCGGGGCATCCTGGAGTCCATGGCGATCGCGGCGCTCAGCGCCTGACCCGGCGAACGACGAAGCCCGCCCGATCATCTCGGGCGGGCTTCATCATCACCGTCAACGCAGAAGCATCGCGCGTCCGGGTTCGCGCAGTACGGCGGCCACGTCGGCGAGGAACTTCGAGCCCTGTTCCCCATCGACGAGACGGTGATCGAACGACAGCGCGAGCGTCATGACATCGCGCAGGGCGATCTCGCCGCGGTACTCCCACGGCTGACGGCGTACCGCGCCGATTGCCAGGATGCCGGCTTCACCGGGGTTGAGGATCGGAGTGCCGGCATCCACACCGAACACACCGACGTTCGTGATCGAGAACGTCCCGCCCATCATCTCGGCGGGCGAGGTCTTGCCCGCCCGGGCCGTTTCAGCGAGCGCACGGATGGCGTCGGCCATCTCGGTGAGCGACAGGTCCTGCGCGTCGCGGATGTTCGGCACGACCAGACCACGGCCCGTCGCTGCAGCGATCCCGAGGTTGACGTAGTGGTGCTGGACGATCTCGCCCGCTGCGTCGTCCCACTTCGAGTTCAGCTCGGGGTGCGCGCCGAGCGCGAGGCACACGGCCTTGGCCGCGACCGTGAGAACACCGATGCGGTGGTCCTGCAGACGGCGGTCGGCCTTGAGCGAGGCGATCAGCTCGCTCGTCGCCGTCACGTCGACCGTGAGGAACGTCGTGACGTGCGGTGCCGTGAAAGCGCTCTGCACCATGGCAGCCGCCGTGTGCTTGCGGACTCCGCGGATCGGGATGCGCGTCGTGCGCTCCCCCGGCTCACGGGCGGGCGCAGCCTGCGTGGGCGCCGTGGTCGCGGACGCGGCCGGCGCGGCGCCGACGCGGGCGGCGTAGGCCTCGACGTCTTCACGCGTGATGATGCCGGTTGCGCCGCTGGCCTCGACGAGGGCGAGGTCGACGGCGAGCTTCTTCGCGAGCATGCGCACGGGCGGGGTCGACCGCGGCCGCTCGAGCGGACGCTCGATGACCTCGTGCGAGTGGACGGCGTCGTGCGGTGCGGCCTCGAGCACTGCCGTGTCGGCGGGCTCCTTCCGTCCGCCGGTGGCCGCGCGTGAGCGCCGCTGCGGGCGACTCGACGAGCGGGGGGCCGCACCGTAGCCGACGAGGTTCGGCGGGGCTTTCTCGCCGGCATCCTCCGCCTCGGCGGGGGCGGATGCCGCCGCCTCGGGCGTAGCGGCCTGCCCCTCGAGCTGGAACGAGATGAGCACCGCGCCGACCTCGACGACATCGCCTGCCGCGGCGTGGAGGTTCTGCACGATGCCGGCGTGGGGGCTCGGCAATTCGACGACGGCCTTCGCGGTCTCGACCTCGGCGATCGTCTGGTTGAGGGCGACGGTGTCCCCCTCGGCGACCAGCCACTGGACGAGCTCGGCCTCGGGCAGTCCTTCGCCGAGGTCGGGAAGACGGAAGTCCTGGATCACAGCTCGACTCCCGTCAGGCTGTTCGGGCGGTCAAGGACGCGGTCGACGGCGTCGAGGATGCGATCGAGGTCAGGCACGTGGTTCTTCTCGAGCTTGGCGGGCGGGTAGGGGATGTCATGGCCCGTGACACGGGCCGGTGCTGCCTCGAGGTGGTTGAAGCAGCGCTCGGTGACGCTCGCGATGAGCTCGGCACCCACGCCGGCTTCGCGCGCGGCCTCGTGCGTCACGACGACGCGGCCCGTCTTACGGACGGATGCCGTCACGGTGCGGTAGTCGACAGGCGAAAGCGAGCGCAGATCGATGACCTCGATCGACAGTCCGTCGTCTTCAGCGGCCATCGCCGCATCGAGTGCGACCGGCACCTGGGCGCCGTAGGTCAGGATCGTCACATCGCTGCCTTCGCGCGCGACCCGGGCAAGGCCCATCGGCGGGGCGTCGGCCAGGTCGGTGTCGAAGTCGACCTCGCCCTTCGTGTGGTAGAGCCGCTTCGGCTCGAAGTAGACGACCGGGTCATCGCTCGCGATGGCCTGGCGCAGCATGACGTGCGCGTCCTGCGGGTTCGAGACCGCGACGACGCGCAGCCCCGAGGTGTGCACGAAGTACGCCTCGGGCGACTCCGAGTGGTGCTCGGCAGCACCGACGCCACCGGCCCAGGGGATGCGGATCGTGATCGGCATCTTGACGTTGCCGCGCGTGCGGTAGTGCAGCTTGGCGACCTGGCAGACGATCTGGTCGAAGGCCGGGTAGACGAACCCGTCGAACTGGATCTCGACGACGGGACGGTAGCCGCGGAACGCCAGTCCCACGGCGGCGCCCATGATGCCGGACTCGGCGAGCGGCGTGTCGATGACGCGCTGCGCGCCGAACTCATCGATCAGGCCGTCGGTGATGCGGAACACCCCGCCGAGCTTGCCGATGTCCTCGCCCATGAGCAGGACCTTCGGGTCGTCGGCCATGGCGCGCCGCAGACCTTCGTTGATCGCTTTGACCATCGTGAGCTGAGTCATCGTGCCGTCTCCTCGGTGTCGAAACCGGCCAGGTACGAACCGAACCATTCGCGCTGCTCTGCGAGCCCCGTGTGCGGCTCGGCGTAGACGTCGTCGAGCGCCTCGATCGCGGGGCGCGTCACGGCGCCGAGCGTCGCGGCGCGCACCTCGGCGCCGAGCGCGTCGGCGTCGGCGGCGACCTGGGCGGCGAACGCGTCGTCGAAGGCGCCCTCGGCACGCAGGAGCGCCTCGATGCGCGCGATCGGGTCGCGGTGGCGCCAGCGCTCGACCTCTTCCTTGTCGCGGTAGCGCGTCGGGTCATCCGAGGTGGTGTGCGGGCCGATCCGGTACGTGACGGCCTCGATGAACGCGGGCCCGTTGCCCTGGCGGGCGTTGTCGATCGCCCAGCGCATCGCGGCGAGGCACGCGAGCACATCGTTGCCGTCGACCCGCATGCTGGGGATGCCGAAGCCCGGCGCGCGTCCGGCGATCGGGAACTTCGCCTGCACCGTGACGGGCTCAGAGATCGCCCACTGGTTGTTCGTGCAGACGAAGACGACGGGAGAGCGGAACGACGAGGCGAAGACCATCGCCTCGTTGACATCGCCCTGGCTGGTGGCTCCGTCGCCGAAGTACGCCGCCGAGACCTGGTCGGTGCCGTCGCGCTGGATGCCCATCGCGTAGCCCACGGCGTGCAGTGCCTGCGCGCCGATGATGATCTGCGGCGTGGCCGTGTTGATGTCGTAGGGGTTGTACGTCGAGTGCGACTCGCCGCGCCACGCGAGCACGAAGTCTGCGGGCTTGGCGCCGCGCACGAAGTTCACGCCGATCTCGCGGTAGCTCGGGAAGACGAAATCGTCGGCCCGGAACGCGCGGGCCGTGCCGACTTGCGTGGCCTCCTGGCCCTGGCAGGGTGCCCACAGGCCCAACTGCCCCTGGCGCTGCAGGGCGACGCCCTCGGTGTCCACGCGACGCACGAGCACCATGTCGCGGTAGAGCCCGCGCAGTGCGTCGGCGTCGATGTCGGCCACCCAGCGCTCCAGCTCGGGGTCGGAGATCCGCTCGCCCTCGGGTGTCACGAGCCGCGCGACGTCGTCGACGTCGGTGGCCAGCTCGGCGGTCGGTGTCAGGGTGTGCGTCATCGTCATCCCTCCTCGGGAGCCGACCTCGTGGGCAGCTCGTCGCGGTCATCGGCGACTGCGCCGACATGCGAGACACTACGTCGACATTGCACCTAGCTCAAGCCAGCGGAAGGTCCTTGAGCATGTTGCCAACCCATTCCAAAATACGGCGTGCTAACGTTTCGCACTATGAGCACTCTGGACCAGATCGACCTCGACCTGCTCGCAGCCCTGTCCGCCGACCCCCGCGCGACCGTCGTCGCCCTCGCCGAGCGCCTGGGCCTTTCGCGCAATACGGTGCAGGCGCGCATGTCGAGGCTGGACCGCGCCGAGGTGTTCCTCTCGTACGAGCGCGCCCTGTCCTCGGCCGCTCTCGGCTTCCCGATCGAGGCGTTCATCAGCGTCATCGTGCGGCAGGCCGACCTGCCGCGCATCACCGATGATCTGGCCGCGATCCCCGAGATCGTGCAGGCGCACGGCTTGAGCGGTCAGATCGACCTGCTCGTGCGGGTAGCCTGCCGCGACACGCAGCACCTCTTCGACACGGATGCGCGCATCCTCTCGATCGAGGGCGTCGAGCGCACCGAGACCTCGCTCGTCATGGACGAGGTGATCCCCTATCGGCTCACGCCGCTCATGGAGCTGGCACGGCGCGAGAAGTAGCCCTTCTTCGCACGGCTGCGCGGAAGCCCACCCGACGACGCGTCGAGACGCACGAGCACGACGCCGATCAGGATGAGCGCGCCACCGACGAACTGGATCGGTGCCGGCACCTCGGCCAGCAGCAGCCAGGCGAAGCCCAGAGCGAAGAGCACTTCGGAGAGCCCGACGAACGACGCGACGCGCGAACCGATGCGCGGCACCGCGATCACGCCGAGGCCGTACCCGAGCGTCGTCGCGACGCACGCGACCCACAGCAGCGGAACGAACCACGGCACCACGATGCCCGCGAGTTCGACCGACACGGGCGGAGCGTGGAACGGCAGGACGCCGACGAGAACCAGGATCCCCATGAAGACGGCGCCGGTGAGCAGGCCACCGGCGGCGAGGGCGAGCGGCGGCAGATCCTCGCGGGGCTTCTCGGCGATCAGGTAGTAGGCCATGACGCAGACGGCGGCGCCGAGGGCGAAGAGCGTGCCGACGATGTCGAAGCTTACCCCCGAGATGTCGACCACCAGCACGAGGCCGGCCACGGCGACGACGGAGCCGATGATCACGAGCCGCGACGGCGCGCGCTTGGTGCGCGCCCACGCGAGGAGGACGAGCAGGACGGGGGCGAGGAACTGGATGAGCAACGCCACGGCCACCGGCATCCGCTGCATCGCAAGGAAGTAGAACAGCTGGCACCCGACGACGGCCGTCAGACCGAACCCGGCCATGAGCACCCCGTGACGACGCAGGAACGACCGCTGGCGCCGCATCGCGACGATCAGGGCAGGCGACAGGAGCAGTCCCGCGAGGCCGATCCGCACGATGAGCGCTGCACCGACCGACCAGCCCGCCTCGAGCAGCGGCTTGATGAAGGGGCCGCTCGAGGAGAAGGCCAGAGCGGAGCCGACAGCGAAGAGCACTCCGGTCGTATTGAGTCGCGCCGAGGTGGCGACGTCTCGGATGATGGGCAGGGGGGCGGTCGAGGTCATGGGCGTCCGGCTGTCAGGAGTGAAGGGTGATTACACTGGTGACAGTATCCGAGTCGAATGTCAGGAGTCAACATGGTCTTCATCCGTGACACGAGACAGAGTCTCGAAGCCGCCGCCGCGCTCGTGAACACCCTGCCGCTGGGCGACGGCGACGACACCATGACGACCGTCGCCGACCTCGATGCCTACCTCGCCGAACACCCGTATTCCGGCACCGTCCGGCGCGATCGCGCGACGGTCGATGAGATTCGCCACGTGCGCGCCCGGGTGCGGGAACTGTGGGATGTCGACCGCGAAGGAGCCGTGCCGCTCGTCAACGACATGCTGCGCGACGGAGAGGCCGTGCCACGCCTGGTCATCCACGGCGACCACGACTGGCACATCCACGCGACCCCCGACGACGCCCCCATCGCGACGCGCATCATGGTCGAAGCGGCGATGGCCTTCGTCGAAGTGATCCGCAGCGACTCGTACGACCGCGTGCGCGTCTGCGAGGCCGATGACTGCGATGCGGTCTACATCGACTACTCGCGCAACGGGTCGAAGCGCTACTGCGACACCGGCAACTGCGGCAACCGCATGAACGTCATCGCGTACCGGGAGCGGAAGGCGCGAGAAAGCGTCTGACCGCCGCGGCCGCGGGCGCGGGGGTCTCGTAGTGGATGAGATGCCCGACATCGGGGATCTCGACCAGCTCGACGTCGGCGAACAGCGTCGCGAGGTGCCGCTGCGCCTGGATCGGCGTGATGTCATCGCGCACGGCGGCGATGAGCAGTGTCGGGACATCGATCCGCGGCGCCGCGGCGCGCACGTCGTGAGACACCGACGTCACGAAGGCGTCATGCAGAACATCGCGATCGGCGAAGCGTGAGAAATAGGTGTCGTGCTGGTCGTGCACGAAGCGCCGCAGCGTCGCATCCTTCGTCTTGGCCATCGAGATGCTCATGACCCGCACGATGATGCCGTTTCGCAGCAGCGCGTCGCCGATCGCCGCGGGCAGCTTCGCTCCCGCCCAGTAGTAGAAGACGGCGAGCCGCGTGAGCACGCCCCGCGGCCCCTCGAGCGCGGGAGCGCCGATCGGATTGATCAGGATGAGGCGTGGCGTCGCCAAGCCGCCGGCGACCGCCGCCGAGGCGACGATCGAGCCGAAGGAGTGCCCGAGGATCACGGCGCCTGGGGCGACCGACTGCGCGAAGCGCGTGAGCCACTCGACGTAGGCCTCGAGGTCGTGCGTGCGGCCGGGCAGCGGGGGCGTCTGACCGAAGCCGGGGAGGTCGGGCGAGATGACGCGGATGCCGCGCAGCTGGGCGATGACCGGCTCGAGGCCGTGGTGGTCGCCGCGGAAGCCGTGCACCGCGATGATCGTCGTCTCGGCGTCGTGCGGACCGTACTGCCAGTACGCCGTCGTGCCGCCGAGCACCTCGGCCTCGCGCCGCTCGATGGGGATCTGCTCGAGCAGGGCGGCATACGGGTTGAAGGCGGGCACCGGACGAGTCTACGAGGCGGTCCGCCCGGTGCCGGCCTCGTCCGCGGAGCGCCTCGCACGCGATGTCGGCGGCGTCCCATACCGTGAGCGGCATGCAGCTCTTGCCCGCCGTGCCCGCTCCCTCGGTGCATCCGGATTGGTCCACGGCCGTGGGCGTGTTCGATCTCGAGACGACGGGCGTCGACGTCCGCACCGACCGCATCGTGACGGCGTACGTGGGACTGCTGGACCGCACCGGAACAGTCGTGCGTGCGCGCGACTGGCTCGCCGACCCCGGTGTGGAGATTCCTGACGGCGCCGCCGCGATCCACGGCGTCACGACCGCTCGCGCCCGCGCTGAGGGCCGACCCGCGCGCGATGTCGTCGGCGAGGTCGTCGAGGCGCTCCGCGCGATGCTCGATGCCGGCATCCCGGTCGTCGCCTACAACGCGGCGTACGACTTCTCGCTGCTCAAGTACGAAGCGGAGCGCCACGGCATCGCCGGGATCGCATCTCCGTCGCCCGTCATCGACCCGCTCGTGATCGACAAGCACTGCGACCGCTACCGCCGCGGCAAGCGGACGCTCGAGGCCGTCGCCGCGCACTACGCCGTCTCGCTCGACAACGCACACGAAGCGGCTTCCGACGCCGTCGCCGCAGGCCGCGTCGCGCAGGCGCTTGTCACGCGGTACTCCACGCACCTGCCTGCCACGCCGCACGAGCTGCACACGAGCCAGATCTCGTGGGCCCGCGCGCAGGCGGCGAGCCTCACCGAGTACTTCATCCAGATCGGGCGACTCGGCCCTGACGACGCCGTCGACGGCGTGTGGCCCGTGCGCTGAGCGCACAGACGACGAAAGCCCCGCCGGAGCGGGGCTTTCGGGGCGGCGATTACTTGCCGAAGTTCTTGAAGCGCTGGTTGAACTTCTCGACGCGACCGGCCGAGTCCATGATGCGCTGCTTGCCCGTGTAGAACGGGTGCGATGCCGACGAGATCTCGACGTCGATGACGGGGTACTCGACACCGTCGAGCTCGATCGTCTTGTCGCTGGTCACCGTCGAACGGGTGAGGAAGGTGTCTCCCGAGCCGAGGTCGCGGAACACGATGGCCTTGTAGTCGGGGTGGATGTCAGTCTTCATGAAAAATCCTTAAGGGGATGGCGTCCCTGCCGAGAACCAGGAACCAGGGTCCGTGATGCGAGTGCACCAAGGAGCGATCCTATCAGGAAACCAGCTCCGCGCGCGCCGCGTACCGGCCATCGGCCTCGGTGAGCACGATGGGGACGCCGAACGTCTCTGTGAGGGCTTCGGCGGTGAGCGCTTCGGCGATCGGTCCGCGCGCGACGGCGCGACCGTCGCGCAGCAGCAGCACATGCGTGAATCCGACCGGGATCTCTTCGACGTGGTGGGTCACCATGACCATCGCCGGCGTCGTCGGGGCCAGCGCGTATCCACTCAGGAGCGCAAGCAGCTCTTCGCGCGCGCCGAGGTCCAGGCTCGCGGTCGGCTCGTCCAGCAGCAGCATCTCGGGGTCGGTCATGACGGCGCGCGCGATCTGCACGCGCTTCTGCTCGCCGTCGCTGAGCGTGCCGAACGTGCGGTCGGCGAGGTTCTCGAGATTCCACTGCGACAAGACGCGCAGCGCGCGCCGCTCGTCGATGTCCTCGTAGTCCTCGCGCCAGCGGCCGAGCACCGAGAAGGCCGCCGTCAGCACGACGTCGAGCACCGTCTCCTCCGGCGGGATGCGACGCGCCATCGCCGACGATGCGAAGCCGATCCGCGGGCGCAGTTCGAACACATCGGTGCGACCGAGGCGTTCGCCCAAGATCGTCACGACACCCGACGTCGGGTGCAGGAGCGTGTCGGCGAGCTGCAGCAGCGTCGTCTTTCCGGCGCCGTTCGGCCCGAGGATGACCCACCGCTGGTCGTCGTCGACCGTCCAGTCGAGATGATCGATGATGTTGCGGGAGTTGCGGCGGACGATGACGTCGGAGAAATCGAGCACCTGGGACATGACGCCCAGCCTAACGGCCCGAAGCCACGACCTCGGCGTAGAGCGCGGCCGTCTGCTCTGCGATCCGCGCCCAGCTGAAGTCCTCCGCCGCACGCCGGCGTCCGGCCGCACCATAGGCCTTCGCCCGGATCGGATCTGACACGACCTCGGTCAGCACGCGCGCAAGATCGGCGACGAACCGGTCGGGATCGGTCGGGGTTCCCGTGCCGTCCTTCGCCTGGTCGATCGGCACGAGGCGCCCGGTCACGCCGTCCACGACCACTTCGGGGATGCCGCCGGTCGCGGTGCCGACGACAGCGGCGCCGCATGCCATGGCCTCGAGGTTGACGATGCCGAGCGGCTCGTATACCGACGGGCAGACGAACGTCGTCGCCGCGGTGAGGATCGTGCACAGCTCATGCCGGGACAGCATGCGGTCGATCCAGACGACGCCGTCACGCGTCTGCTGCAGCCCGCGCACGAGCCCTTCGACCTCGGCCATGATCTGCGGGGTGTCCGGCGCCCCCGCGCACAGGATGACCTGCACATCGGGCGGCAGCAGCTCGACGGCCCGCAGGAAGTACGGCAGACCCTTCTGACGCGTGATGCGCCCGACGAACACGACCGAGGGGCGGGAGGAATCGACTCCGAGCTCAGCGAGCAGCGCGGGATCATCGACCGGGCGCCAGGCCTCGACGTCGATCCCGTTGTAGATGACGTGCACCTTGCCGGGGTCAAGCGCCGGGTAGCTGCGCAGGATGTCCTCGCGCATGCCCCCGCTCACGGCGATGACGGCGGCTGCCCCCTCGTACGCCGTCTTCTCGATGTAGCTCGACACGGCGTATCCGCCGCCGAGCTGCTCCGCCTTCCACGGGCGCAGAGGCTCGAGCGAGTGCGCCGTGACGATGTGCGGGATCCCGTGCAGGAGCGAAGCGAGATGGCCCGCGAAGTTCGCGTACCAGGTGTGACTGTGGACGACATCGGCGCCTGCGACATCTCCCACGATCTCGAGGTCGGTGCCGAGCGTGCGGATCGCGGCATTGGCATCCGCCAGCTCGACCGGCACGTCGTACGACGTCGTGTCCTCCTCGTCGCGGCCCGCACCGAACGCGCGCACGCGCACCGTCATGCTGCGGCGAAGCGCCGCCACGAGTTCGGTGACGTGCACACCCGCGCCTCCGTAGATCTGTGGGGGGTATTCCTTCGTGACGATGTCGACGCGCATGGCACGAAACCTAGTACACGAGAGGTTCCCGTCACAGTTGCTATGCCTCCTCCGCGCGCCGCACTTAGGGTGGGTCCCATGCCTGCAGCACCGAAGGTCTTCGGAATCATCCTCGCGGGGGGCGAGGGCAAACGACTCATGCCCCTCACGGCAGATCGTGCCAAGCCGGCGGTGCCGTTCGCCGGCCAGTACCGGCTCATCGACTTCGCCATCTCGAACCTGATCAACTCGGGTGTCAGACAGACCGTCGTGCTGACCCAGTACAAGTCGCACAGCCTCGACCGCCACATCTCGATGACGTGGCGCATGTCGCCTCTGCTCGACTCGTACGTCGCGTCGGTTCCCGCGCAGCAGCGTCTCGGAAAGCGGTGGTTCTCGGGCTCGGCCGACGCGATCCTGCAGAGCCTCAACCTCATCAACGACGAGAAGCCCGACATCGTGATCGTGATCGGTGCGGATCACGTATACCGCATGGACTTCCGGCAGATGCTCACGGCGCACATCGAGTCCGGCGCGCGGGCGACGGTCGCCGGCATCCGCCAGCCCATCGGTCTGGCGAACCAGTTCGGCATCATCGACGTCGACCCGACCCACCCCGGACGCATCCGCGATTTTCTCGAGAAGCCTCAGGACCCGACGGGGCTCGCCGACTCCCCCGGCGAAGTGCTCGCATCGATGGGCAACTACATCTTCGACACCGACGCGCTCATCGAGGCCGTCGAGTCCGACGGTGAGCTGCCGACCTCGAACCACGACATGGGCGGCGATATCGTGCCGTATTTCGTGAACCGCGCCGAGGCCGGCGTCTACGACATGAAGCTCAACGACGTGCCGGGTTCGACCGACCGCGACCGGTACTACTGGCGCGACGTCGGAACGATCGACTCCTTCTTCGACGCGCACCGCGACCTGATCTCGACGCTGCCGATCTTCAACCTCTACAACATGCAGTGGCCCATTCACTCGCAGGCGGTCAACTCCCCACCTGCCAAGTTCGTGCGCGACGCCGTCGGACGCATCGGCAACGCGATCGACTCGGTCGTCTCGCTCGGCTCGGTGCTCTCGGGCACGCACCTCGAACGCAGTGTCGTAGGCCCCTGGACGCTCGCCGGCGGCGGGTCGACGATCACCGACTCGGTGCTGTTCGACCATGTGCACGTCGGTGCGGGTGCGCGGGTGCACCGCGCGATCCTCGACAAGAACGTGTTCGTCGACGACGGGGCGACCGTCGGCGTCGACCTCGAACACGATATCGCGCGCGGCTACACCGTGACCGACAGCGGCATCACGGTCGTCGGCAAGGGCATCCGCGTCGAGCGCTGACCTGTCCGCGCCCGTGCCTGCACGGCGCTAGCGTGGAGGGATGCCGCTTCAGGACGCCCGCTTCCTCGTCGTTCTCGACGCCGATTCCACCCTCATCCGCAACGAGGTCATCGAGCTCATCGCCGACGAGGCGGGCCGCGGCCGTGAGGTCGCCGAGGCGACCGAGGCCGCGATGCGTGGCGAGGTGGACTTCGCGACGAGCCTGCGCTCGCGCGTCGCGACGCTCGAAGGCGTACCGGTCGCGGCGTTCTCCCGCGTGCTGGCGCGCGTCGAGCCGACGCCCGGTGTGCACGAGCTGATCGCAGCCGTCCATGAGCGGGGCGGCCGCTTCGGTGTCGTCTCCGGCGGCTTCCACGAGATCCTCGACACGATCGCTCCCCGGCTCGGCGTCGACGTGTGGCGTGCGAACCGCCTCCAGACCGCCGACGGTATCCTCACCGGTCACGTCGAGGGCGAGATCGTGGATGCCGCGGCCAAAGCCACCGCCCTCGGCGAATGGGCAGCCGAAGCCGGCGTCGAGCTGTCGCGCACGATCGCCGTCGGCGACGGCGCGAACGACCTGCTCATGATGGCGGCGGCGGGGTTGGGGCTGGCGTTCAACGCCAAGCCCGCGGTGCGCCAGCAGGCCGATCTCGTGATCGGGCCGATCGACCTGCGCGAAGTCATCCCCCTGCTGCCCTGACCACGGTCGGGGGCCGTCTGAGAGTGCGGCGTCAGTGCCCCATGCCCAGGCCGCCGTCGACGGGGATGACGGCGCCCGAGATGTAGGCGGCGTCGTCCGACGCGAGCCACGTCACGACACCGGCGATCTCGTCGGGGGACGCGAAGCGCCCGGCGGGGATGTTCTTCTTGTACTCCGCCTGCGTCTCGGCAGCGAGCTCGGCCGTCATGTCGGTCTCGACGAAGCCGGGAGCGACGACGTTGGCGGTGATGCCCCGTGAGCCGAGCTCACGCGTGAGCGACCGGGCGAACCCGACGAGCCCGCTTTTGGATGCGGAGTAGTTGATCTGGCCGGGCGAGCCGTAGAGGCCGACGACCGACGAGATGAGGATGACGCGGCCCCAGCGAGCACGCAGCATCCCTTTGGAGGCGCGCTTGACGACGCGGAACGCGCCGCCGAGGTTCGTCGCCACGACGGAGTCGAAGTCGTCGTCGGTCATGCGCAGCAACAGAGTGTCCTTCGTGATGCCCGCGTTGGCGACGACGATCTCGACGGGACCGAGCTTCTGCTCGACCTCGGTGAACGCCGCGTCGACGGATGCAGCATCCGTCACGTCCGCGCGCACCGTCAGCGTGCCCTCGGGGCCTTCGCCGGAGCGCGCGGTCACGGCGACCTTGTAGCCGGCGGTGACGAAACGCTCCGCAATGGCGCGACCGATGCCGCGGTTTCCGCCGGTGACGAGCACGACGCGATCGGTGGACATGACACTCCCTCGGGATGACGACGAACCGCCCCAGCCTAGCGGCGCGCCGTTTGACCTACGCGGCCCGCGCTGGAACGCTGGAGACCTCAGCGACGAAAGGCGTGCCGTGACCCCTCCGGAGAACCCCTCGAACGACGAACACGGCGACGCTCGCCCCCCGTACGCTCCGCCGACCTACACGCCGCCCCCCGCGTACAGCGCGCCCCCCGCGTACCCCGCATCCCCCGGCACCCCACCGCCGCCCGCAGCCGATGTCCCTCCGCAGGCGCCCGGGGCGTACCCCGCCTACGGCGGCTATGCGCAGCCGCAGTACCCCAGCGCCCCCTCGTACGGCGCCCCGGCGGGCCCGTATGGCGCTCCTCCGGCCTACGGTTACGCCGCGACCAAGACGAACGTCCTGGCGATCATCTCGATGATCGCCAGCATCGCCGGCTTCATCTGGGTGCTGCCCTTCATCGGCTCGCTCGCCGGCGCGATCATGGGCCACATCTCGCTCAAGCAGATCGCGCGGACGGGCGAGAATGGCCGGGGCATGGCGCTGGCCGGTGTCATCGTCGGCTGGGTGGGATTGGCGTTCCTCGTGCTGGGCGTGATCTTCTTCCTCTCGGTCATCCCGCTCGCCGCAGTGCAATCGTCCTTCAGCTGATCCGCCGGAGTCGAAGCGGCGTACCCTGGATGGGTGGGGAACTCGTCCGAGCGGCAATCAGCGACATCGCTGCCGACGTCTCCGCAAGAGGAATCGAGCGCGCGCACGAAGCACTACCTGATCATGATGGGTGTGCGCGTCGCGTGCTTCGTACTCATGGTCGCCATCACGCCATACGGCTGGTACACGTGGCTCCTCGGTGCAGCGGCGGTGTTCCTGCCCTACTTCGCCGTCGTGGCGGCGAACGTCAGCAAGCCCCCGACCCGCACGGCGGCCGTATCCCCCGAGCGGAGCCTGCCCGCGCAGGCGTCACCCGCGGGGGGCGGTGGTGCCCCGGTCATCCGGCTGGACGAGACCCGCGCCGTCGAGGGCCCGCGCGATGTACCGCCCCGTGCACAAGAGGATTCCGCATGAGCGCCGACGTCGACACGACGTGCTCGCGCGCCGGTTGCCGCGCGGCGGCGCGCTGGCGCATCGACTGGCGCAATCCGCGCATCCACACCGAGGACCGCCGCAAGACGTGGGTCGCGTGCGATGAGCACGTGTCGTACCTGCGCGAATTCCTCGCTGCCCGCTCCTTCCCGCTCGATGTGGGCCGACTCGAGGTTTCGACGTGAAGAATGCCCCCGCCGCCGTCCGCTGGTCGGCGTACCTGCTCGTGGCCGCCCTCTTCGCCGTGGTGTGCGCGTTCCTGTCGGACTGGCAGTTCACCCGCAACGGCGACCGCTCCGCGCAGCTCGCGCTCGTCGAGCAGAACTATGACGCGCCGCCTGTCGCCCTGGCCGAGCTGATCCCCCCCGGCGAAACGCTCGACGCCGGCGACGAGTGGCATCCGGTCGTGCTGACGGGTGAATACCTCCCCGACGAGCAGCTGCTCGTGCGCAACCGCCCGCACGGCGGCACCGCCGCGTACGAAGTGCTCGTGCCGTTCCGCCTCGACGACGGGCGCGTGCTCATCGTCGACCGCGGCTGGGTTCCGCCCGGCGCTGACCAGCCCGAGCCCGATGCCGTTCCGGCGCCGCCGTCGGGCCAGGCGACGGTCACCGTGCGACTGCGGCCCGGTGAGGCGCTCCCCGCATCGGGGCGCACGGCCGATGCCGGCCAGGTGCCGACGATCAACCTGCCCTTCGTCGCTGAGCGCGTCGCGCCCGAGGTGGGCGATGCACTCGTGCTGAGCGCGTACGGCATCGTCGTGTCCGAAGATCCCGCCGTCGAGGTCATGCCCGGTGCCCTGCCCTCGCCGTCCGAGGACCCGGGCCCGTATCTGTCGTACGCGATCCAGTGGATCCTGTTCGCCGTGATGGGCTTCATCTTCATCGGCTACATGATCCGCACCGAGATCATCGCGCGGCGCGAAGACGCCGAAGACGACGACCCGGGCTCCACCGGGCAACCGCGTCCCGCGGCACCTGCTCGCCGTCGCGACCGTGACGCCGACGCCGAGGATGCCCTCCTCGACGCCGTCCGCTGACCGCTCTCGGCCGCGGGGCTCGAGGGTGTGTCAGGCGAGCGCGACGAGGTCGGCGTAGTCGCGACCCCAGATGTCCTCGACGCCGTCGGGGAGGATGAGAACGCGTTCGGGGTTGAGCGCTTCGACGGCGCCCTCGTCGTGCGAGACGAGCACGACGGCACCCTCGTAGTGGGCGAGCGCGCCGAGGATCTCTTCGCGTGAGGCGGGGTCGAGGTTGTTCGTGGGTTCGTCCAGCAGCAGCATGTTCGCCGACGACACGACGAGCGTCGCGAGCGACAGGCGCGTCTTCTCGCCGCCCGAGAGCACACCCGCGGGCTTGAGCACGTCATCGCCCGTGAAAAGGAACGACCCGAGCACCTTTCGCGCGTCGGTCGCTGTGATGTCGGGCGCCGCCGACATCATGTTCTCGAGCACAGACCGCGAGACATCGAGGTTTTCGTGCTCCTGCGCGTAGTAGCCGATCTTGAGACCGTGGCCGGGTTCGAGCTGACCCGTGTCGGGCTGATCGACACCGGCGAGGATCCGCAGCAGCGTCGTCTTGCCGGCACCGTTGAGGCCGAGGATCACGACGCGCGAACCGCGGTCGATCGCGAGGTCGACGTCGGTGAAGATCTCCAGCGAGCCGTACGACTTCGACAGCCCCGACGCCATGAGCGGCGTCTTGCCGCACGGTGCGGGCTTGGGGAAGCGCAGCTTCGCGACGCGCTCCTCCTGCCGAACGTCGTCGAGTCCCGCCAGCATCTTCTCGGCACGCGCGACCATCTGGTGCGCGGCAGCCGCTTTGGAGGCCTTCGCCCCGAACCGAGCGGCCTGCTGCTGAAGCACCGTCGCCTTCTTCTCGACGTTGGTGCGCTCCTTCTTGCGGCGCTCCTCATCGGCGACCCGCTGACGCAGGTAGTTCTTCCAGTTCATGTTGTACACGTCGATGACCTGGCGGTTCGCATCCAGGTAGAACACCCGGTTGACGGTCTCGCCCACGAGCTCGACATCGTGCGAGATCACGATGAGTCCGCCCTTGTACCCCTTGAGGAACTCCCGCAGCCACACGACGCTGTCCGCGTCGAGGTGGTTCGTGGGTTCGTCGAGGATCATCGTCTGCGCATCCGAGAACAGGATGCGCGCCAGTTCGATGCGGCGGCGCTGTCCACCGGACAGCGTCTTGAGGGGCTGATCGAGGATGCGATCCGGCAGCGACAGGTTGTGCGCGATGGATGCCGCTTCGGCTTCGGCTGCATACCCTCCGAGCGCTTCGAACCTCTCGGTCAGCGAGCCGTACTTGCGCATCGCGCGCGCCGAGACCTCCGGGTCGCTGTCGGCCATCGCGAGCGACGCCTCCTGCATGCCGATCGCGAGCGAACCGAGGCCGCGGGCGTCCAGCACGCGAGTGCGCGCCAGCATCTCGGGGTCGCCCGTGCGGGGATCCTGCGGCAGATAACCCAGTTCGCCCCACCGTTCGACCTTGCCGTCGGCGGGGATGACATCGCCGGCGAGCACCTTCGTGAGGGTCGTCTTACCGGCTCCATTGCGGCCGACGAGGCCGATCTTGTCTCCGTCGGAGACGCGGAAGGACACGTCCGACATGAGCACGCGTGCGCCCACGCGGATCTCGAGGTCGTGCACGGCGAGCACAGCGGACGTCCGTTCTTCAGGGTGGGTGGATGAGCGGCCGAGCGGCCGAACGTCCCAGTTTACCCGGGACGGGTTCGCGCTGGCGACGCCACAGGAGTAAAGTAAGGCTTCCCTAACCACCCACGCCGAAGGACTCCCGCATGCGCCGACTCCGTGCCGCTGCCACGTTCACCGCTCTCACCGCCCTCGCTACCCTCACCCTCGCCGGATGCGCAGGCGCGGACAGCGCCGGCGAACCCGCCGACACCGCCGCGGATGCGGTCTTCCCCGTCACGATCGACCACGTCTACGGCCAGACGACGATCCCCGCCCAGCCGGAGCGCATCGCCACCGTCGCGTGGGCCAACCACGAGGTCCCCCTCGCGCTGGGCGTCGTGCCGGTCGGCATGAGCAAGGCGACGTGGGGCGACGACGACGGTGACGGCGTGCTGCCCTGGGTCGAAGACGCCCTCGAAGACCTCGGCGCCGAGACTCCGGTTCTCTTCGACGAGACCGACGGCATCGACTTCGAGGCCGTGGCCGATACGCAGCCCGACGTCATCCTCGCCGCGTATTCGGGTCTCACGCAGGAGGAGTACGACACGCTCTCCAAGATCGCTCCGGTCGTGGCCTTCCCTGAAGTGGCCTGGGGCACACCGTACGAAGAGATGATCCAGGTGAACGCCGCGGCGATCGGCCTCGCCGACGAGGGCGATCAGCTGATCGCCGACCTCCGGTCCGAGGTCGACACCGCGCTGGCGGAGCACTCCGAGCTCAGCGATGCGAACATCCTCTTCTCTTACCTCGACCCTGCCGACTTCAGCCAGATCGGCTTCTACACGGCGCACGACACGCGCCCCGGCTTCCTCACGGGCCTGGGCCTGCCCCAGCCGAGCATCGTCGCGGAGGTGTCCGAGGGCACGGAGGAGTTCTTCACGACCGTGAGCGCCGAAGAAGCCGACCGCTTCACCGATGTCGACGTCTTCGTCACGTACGGCGATCCGGGCGGCGACATCGTCGCGGCGCTCCAGGCAGACCCCCTCATGTCGCAGATCCCCGCGATCGCCGAGGGCCGCATCGCGGTCCTCGAGAACGGCACCCCGCTCGCGGCATCCGCGAACCCCTCGCCGCTGTCGATCCCGTGGGGCATCGATGAGTACTTCACCCTGCTCGCTGGGGCGCTCGGCTAGACCGCATGAGCGGCGCGCGTCTTCAGGCACCGCTGCCGGATGCCCCCGCACTGCGGCGTCCGGCAGCCGTGCGCGCGACCTGGCTGGCGGTCGGGGTCGTCGTGCTGCTCGGCCTGTGCGTCGCGTCCGTCTCGTTCGGAGTGCGCAGCGTATCGCTCGAAGAGATCCTCGCCGGCCTCGGCGGCGCCACCGACAGCATCGATCAGGCCGCCGTGGTCAACCGCCTGCCCCGCACGGTTCTCGCGATCGTGGTGGGAGCTGCACTGGCGCTGTCCGGAACCACCATGCAGGCGGTCACCCGCAATCCGCTCGCCGACCCGGGCATCCTCGGCGTCACGGGCGGGTCGGCGCTCGCGGTCGTGATCGGGATCGCGTTCTTCGGCCTCACCGACCCGTATGCCACGATGGCCGCCGCGATCGTCGGCGCGGCCGTCGCGGCCGTCTTCGTCTACACCGTCGGCTCCCTGGGTCGAGGCGGCGCCACTCCCCTCAAGCTCGCTCTGGCCGGTGCGGCGACCTCGGCGGCGTTCCTCTCGATCGTGAGCGCCGTTCTGCTGCCGCGCGTGGACATCATCGAGACCTTCCAGTTCTGGCAGATCGGCGGCGTGGGCGGAGCCACGTGGGACCGGATCGCGACCGTGGTCCCCGTCCTCGGCATCGGCGCGGTGCTGGTTCTGGCGACGGCGCGCGGAATGAACTCCCTCGCCCTGGGCGACGACCTCGCGACGGGCCTCGGCGAGAACGTCGCCCGAACGCGTATCGTCGCTTCGATCGGCGCGGTCGTCCTGTGCGGCGCGGCCGCGGCCGTGGCCGGACCGATCGCGTTCGTGGGCCTCGTCGTCCCGCATCTGTGCCGGATGCTGGTGGGCACCGATCATCGGTGGCTGCTGCCGGCGGCCGCCCTGGTGGGCGGATGTCTGCTGGTGGCCGCCGACACGGTAGGCCGTGTCGTGGCTCGCCCGAGCGAGATCGAGGTCGGTGTCATCACCGCCCTGATCGGTGCGCCGTTCTTCATCTGGATCGTGCGACGCCAGAAGGTGCGGGAACTGTGAGCGTCGCCGTCATCGTCGCGGGGCGCCGTGCCCGTGCGCGCCGTCGTCATGTCCGCACCGCCGCGTTGGCCATCGCCATCGCCATCGTGTTCGCCGTGTCCCTCATGATCGGCAACACCTTCTACGGCCCCGTCGATGTGCTCCGCGTCCTGTTCGGCGAGACGGTGCCGGGTGCGAGCTTCACGGTCGGCGAGCTCCGGCTTCCGCGAGCCGTGCTCGCTCTGCTCGCGGGACTCGCGTTCGGCATCGCCGGCGTGACCTTCCAGACGATGCTGCGCAACCCGCTCGCCTCGCCGGACATCATCGGCATCGATGCCGGCGCGAGCGCCGCCGCAGTGTTCGGGGTCGTGGTTCTGTCGGTGAGTGGACCCACCGTCTCGCTCCTGGCGCTCACCGGCGGCATTCTGACCGCGTTCGCGATCTACCTACTGTCCCATCGCGGCGGTTTCGCCGGGACGCGCCTCATCCTCATCGGCATCGGTGTCGCCGCGATGCTGGACGCCGCGATCACCTACCTGCTCTCGCGGGCATCGTCCTGGGATGTGCAGACGGCGCTGACGTGGCTCACCGGCAGCCTTTCGGGCGCCTCGTGGGCCGCCGTCCTCCCTCTCGCCATCGCGTGCGCCGTCGTGGCTCCGATGCTGATCGCCGGCGGACGGAATCTGAACGTGCTTCGGCTCGGTGACGACGCCGCCATGTCCCTCGGTGTCCCCGCGCGCCGCACCCGCATCCTCCTCATCCTGGGCGCGGTCGCCCTGCTCGCCTTCGCGACCGCAGCGACCGGCCCGATCGCGTTCGTCGCGTTCATGTCCGGACCGATCGCCGCGCGAATCGTGGGTCCCGGCTCCGCGCTCCTGCTTCCGTCGGCGCTCGTGGGCGCCGTCCTCGTGCTCACCGCCGACCTCGTCGGTCAGTATGCGCTCGGCACGCGCTACCCCGTCGGCGTCATCACGGGCGTCCTCGGCGCGCCGTACCTGATCTACCTCCTCATCCGCACGAACCGCTCCGGAGGATCGCTATGAGTGCGACGCACACCCTCGCCGCCGAGGACCTCACTCTCGCCTACGGCGACCGCACGGTCGTGCAGGCTCTGGACCTGCAGGTCCCCCCCGCCCGGGTGACCGCCATCGTCGGGGCGAACGGGTGCGGCAAGTCGACCATCCTGCGCGCCCTCGCCCGGCTGCTGACGCCGCGACGGGGGCAGATCGTGCTGGACGGCAAAGCGCTCACCACACTCGCCTCTAAAGAGATCGCGCGGATCATCGCGATGCTGCCGCAGGATCCGACCGCTCCGGACGGTATCGCGGTGGCCGATCTGGTGGGTCGCGGCCGTCACCCGCATCAGAAGCTCCTGGCCCGCTGGAGCCCGCACGACTATGAAGTGGTGGCGCAGGCGCTCGCCGCGACGGGCACCGCAGACCTCGCGGACCGGGCCGTCGATGAGCTGTCCGGAGGGCAGCGACAGCGGGTGTGGATCGCCATGGCGCTCGCGCAGGAAACCGATGTCCTGCTGCTGGACGAGCCGACGACGTTCCTCGACGTCGCCCACCAGGTGGAGGTGCTCGATCTGCTGACCGACCTCAATCGCGACCGGGGCACGACCATCGTCATGGTGCTGCACGACATCAATCTCGCCGCTCGGTACGCCGACCACGTCATCGCCGTGCGGGCGGGTCGCATCGTGGCAGCGGGACCACCGGCCGCCGTCATCACGAGCGCCCTGATGCGCGAGGTCTTTCAGCTGGAGAGCCTCGTGGTGAAGGATCCGCTCTCGGGCAGCCCCATCGTGATCCCCCGCGGGCGCCACCACATCCTCGACCATCCCCTATCGACGGGAGACGACCCATGGCCGCCTCGATGAGCACGTCGCGGTTCTTCCGCGCCACGGTGCGGAGCATCACCGACCTGACCCCGAGCTTTAGGCGTTTCACCTTCACCGGTGAGGACCTCGCCGACTACGGCGACCCGGGGCTCGACCAGCGGATCAAGATCGTCTTCCCGACCCCCGGAGCGGGACTTGAGGCCATGCCCCGCAGCGAGGACTGGTACACGCGGTGGCGTGAGCTCGACGAGACCGCCCGGCCGCCGTTTCGCACCTACACGACCCGCGCCGTGCGTCGCGAGCGCTGCGAGGTCGACGTCGACATGGTCGCCCACAGTGTGCTCGGGCCCGCCTCGGCGTGGATCGCCGACGCCCGGATCGGTGACGAGGTGCTCATCTACGCCCCCACGACCGCGCACACCGGGGTCAGCTACGGCATCGACTTCGTTCCCCCCGCGGTCACCGGTGCGCATCTGCTCGCCGGCGATGAGACGGCGGCTCCCGCGCTCGCCGTCATCCTCGAGCAGCTCCCCCACGATGCCCGCGGTGTCGTCGTGCTCGAAGTGCCCGACGAGCGTGACATCGACTATCTGCCCCGCCACCCGGGGTTCGAGTACCTCGTCGCCGCGCGACGCGACGAG
This sequence comes from Microbacterium sp. Y547, assembly GCF_057669785.1. Lineage (NCBI taxonomy): Bacteria > Bacillati > Actinomycetota > Actinomycetes > Micrococcales > Microbacteriaceae > Microbacterium > Microbacterium sp. Y547. The sequence goes on along the minus strand of NZ_JBYHFN010000002.1, from coordinate 127,786 downwards.
CACAGCCGCCATGAGCATCTGGTCACATCCGTGCAGGATGCGGCATCCCGCCTCACTCCCGCGGGACACGGCGCCGACGTCGAGGAGATCGACATCGACCGTGACATCCTCTGGGAGGTCCCGCGCACGGCGAAAGGCGGCGCCGCCCTAAAGAAAGCGCCGGTGTACGCGTGGCTCGCGGGCGAGGCCGGGGCCATCAAGAGCCTGCGGCGGCACCTCGTGACCGATCGGGGCGTCGACCGGCGTGCGGTCGCCTTCATGGGCTACTGGCGCGTGGGCAGAGCCGAGGCCTGACGACTCCGCTCGTTCGCATGACCGAGCCGCAGCCCGGGAACGAGCGCGAGCACGGCGAGCACGCCCGCCAAGGCGAAGACGGCGGTGAACCCCGCGCCCGAGCCGCTGAGGGCCGTGAACACGAGACCCATGACCGCGATCGTCGTCGCCGAGCCCACGGCATCCGAGATCGACAGCGCCGATGAGTTGAAGCCCTGGTTGCCCGGCGTCGAGTACGCCAGCGTGAGTACCGTGAGCCGCGGGTACATGAGCCCCATGCCGCCGCCCGCGAGGGCCCAGCCCGCGATGAGCAGCCCGGGCGGCAGGTGAGCGAGCGCCGTGAGCCCCGCCAGCACGATCGCGGCGACCAGCTGTGCGCTGCCCAGGAGTGTGATGCGGGCATTGCCGATGCGGTCGCCGAACCGGCCCTGCACGTCAGCGGCGATCGCCCACGTGACAGCTGCGGCCGTGAGCCCGAGCCCGGCCCAGGTCGGCGAGAAGCCGTATTCGTCGATCAGCAGGTACGGAAGGTAGATCTCGGCGCCGAACAGCGCCCCCGCGATGAGCCCGCGCATGAGCACGACGCTCGGCAGTCCGCGCCCCGAGACGAGCGTGCGCGGCGGCAGCAGCGGCCTCGCCGCGAGGGCGATCACGACAGCGGATGCCGCCACGACGACCCACGCTCCCGCGCCGAGTTCGCCCGCGAGGCTCAGAGCCAGGGCGCCCACGGCGACGGCGACGGCGCACAGGATGCGCGGGGCGACCCGCCCCGTCGCGGGTTCATCGGTGTGAAGCGGAAGCCCCCGCAGGCGGGTCACCACCATCGTGAAGGCCACGACGGTGAGGCCCGCGACGCCGAGGAACACCCAGCGCCAGTGCAGGAACTCCGTGACCGCTCCCGCGAGGAACGGACCGATGAGCGACGGCACGACCCACGCGGCGGAGAATGCCGCGAAGACCCGACCGTGCAGCTCGGGCGGATAGACGCGGGCGACGACGACATACAGGGCGACCGTCTGCCCTCCCGTGCCGAGGCCCTGCACGAGCCGTCCGGCGACGAGCAGTTCCATCGTGGGAGCGGCGCCGGCGATGACGAGACCGATGACGAACAGCACGACCGCCGTCGCGAGAGGAGCGAGCACTCCCCCGCGATCGCACCACGCGCCGACGGCGACCATGCCGATGACGCTCGTGGCGAGGGTGCCGGCGAAGGCGACGGCGTACAGTGCCTCGCCGGACAGATCGGCGCTGACGACCGGCATGACGGTCGTGACGGCGAGTGACTGCATCGCCGCGAGGAAGATCAGCGCGACGGCGCCGATCGTGACCCAGACGTAGCGAGCGCTCCACACGCTCTCACCTCGGTGGGTCGGCGCCGTCACTTCTCCACCAACGCGGCGACGCGCCGGATGGCTTCGCGCAGCATGTCGGGCGCGCAGCCGAAGTTGATCCGCACATGCCCCACGCCCTGCTCTCCGAACTGCGGACCGAAGTGGAAGGCCACCTTCGCGTCGCGCAGGATGCGACGCCCCGGGTCGTCACCCCATCCGTACGCCGACAGGTCGACCCACGCGAGGAAGCCGGCGTCGGGAATCCGGTAGCGCGCGCCGGGCAGGTGTTCGGCGAGCAGATCGGCCAGCAGCCGGCGGTTGATGTCGAGAGCGACCAGCTGCGCATCGAGCCAGTCGTCGCTGTCGCCTGAGAAGGCCGCGATCGCCGCGAGGGCGCCGAAGTGCGCCGTGCGCCACTCGACCTCGTCGGGAAGCGAGCGCACAACGGCGGAGCTCTCGTCGGAGTCGGTGACCATGAGGGCGCATTTCAGACCGGCGAGGTTGAACGCCTTGCTCGCCGAGACGAACGCGAAGCCGACCCGCGCGGCGGCGGGCGAGGCGGACAGGAACGGCGTGAATACGACATCGGGCTGCGTGAGCGGAGCGTGGATCTCGTCGCTGAGCACGACGGCTCCGTGCCGCTCGGCGATGTCGGCGAGCTGGGCGAGGTCGGCCCTCGAATGCACCGTGCCCGTCGGGTTGTGCGGGTTGCACAGCAGCACGGCCCGCGCGCCGGCCGCGAGGGCGGACTCGATCCCCGCGAGATCCAGCTGCCATCCGGCATCCGATTCGCGCAGCGGCACGGTCTCGACGACGGCACCCGCTTCGGGGATGCAGTCGAAGAACGGCGGATACACGGGGGTCGTCACGACGACCCGATCGCCGGTGGCCGTGACGCGTCGCAGCACTTCGACGATCCCCATCATGACGTCGCACGTCGTGCGAGCGCGCCCGGGGTCGACTTTCCACCCGAACCGGCGCTGCGCGAAGCCCGCGTACGCCGTCGCCACGCCCGTGCCGGGCGCGGAGTATCCGGTGTCGCCGAGCTCGACGGCACGAGACAGCGCGGCGGTGATGGCCGGCGCGGGTGCGAAGTCCGTCTCGGCGACGAACAGCGGCAGGACGTCGTCGGGATACGCGCGCCACTTGACGCTCGTGCGCTGCCGAAGACGTTCGACGGGAAGGGCCTCAAGGGGGGTCACGCTCACCGCGCAAGCCTACCCAAGGTCAGATCGCGAAGCCGAGCGCCCGCATCATGTCACGGCCGTCGTCGGTGATGCGCTCGGGGCCCCACGGCGGCATCCACACCCAGTTGATGCGGAAGCGGTCGACGACCTCGTCGAGGGACTGCGCCGTCTGCTCCTCGAGCACGTCGGTCAGCGGGCAGCCCGCCGACGTCAGCGTCATGTGGATCACGAGAGCGTCGTTCTCCTCGTCCCACGCGAGGTCGTAGATGAGACCGAGGTCGACGACGTTGATCCCCAGTTCGGGATCCATGACGTCCTTGAGCGCTTCGATGACCTCTTCGTACTTCTCGGGTGCGAGCGTTGCGGACATACGGCGATCCTAAGCGTCGGCTGCGGCGAGGTCGGTGCCCGAGCCCGCCGACGGGTCGAGGAACCGGTCGTAGCCCTCGTTCTCGAGACGATCGGCCAGTTCGGGGCCGCCCTCTTCGACGATGCGCCCGCCGACCATGACGTGGACGTGGTCGGGGTGGATGTAGCGCAGGATGCGCGTGTAGTGCGTGATGAGCAGCACACCGAGGCCGGTTTCGGCCTTGGCGCGATTGACGCCCTCGGAGACGATCTTGAGCGCGTCGACGTCGAGGCCCGAGTCGGTCTCGTCGAGAACGGCGATCTGAGGCTTCAGCAGTTCGAGCTGCAGGATCTCGTGGCGCTTCTTCTCGCCGCCCGAGAAGCCCTCGTTGACGTTGCGCTGGGCGAATTTGCCGTCCATGCGCAGGTTCTTCATGGCCTGCTTGACGTCCTTCGTCCACGTGCGGATCGCGGGCGCTTCGCCTTCGATCGCCGTCTTGGCGGTGCGCAGGAAGTTCGTCACCGTCACACCCGGGATCTCGACGGGGTACTGCATCGCCAGGAACAGTCCCGCACGAGCACGCTCGTCGACGGACATCTCGAGGACATCTTCGCCGTCGAGCGTGATGGTGCCGCTGACGACCTCGTACTTGGGGTGACCGGCGATCGTGTAGGCCAGGGTCGACTTGCCCGAGCCGTTGGGTCCCATGATGGCGTGGGTCTCACCCTTGCGGATCGTGAGGGTCACACCGTTGAGGATGGGCGTGGTGCCGGCATCCGTCTGGACCGTCACGTACAGGTCGCGGATCTCGAGGACAGACATTCAGACTTCCTTCTTCAAAGCGGGGTCGATGAGCACGTCGTCGCCGTCGATCTCGACGGCATAGACCGGGACGGGCTCATACGCAGGGAGGTTGAGGGGCTTGCCGGTGCGCAGCGAGAAGGCCGAGCCGTGGGCCCAGCACTCGAGCGTCTCACCGTCGACGAAGCCCTCGGACAGCGAGATGTCACCGTGCGTGCACACGTCGCCGATCGCGTGCACTTCGCCGCTGGAGTCGAGCACGAGTGCCATCGCCACGCCGTCCACCTCGACACGACGGGCTTCGTCCTGGACGAGGTCGCTCAGCGCGCATACGCGGGTCGCGCTCACGGGGCCGTCTCACCCTCGAGTTCGCGCTCGATGGCGGCGGACAGCTCTGCTTCGAGATCGGCGATGCCGATCTTCTGGACGATCTCGGTCAGGAACCCGATCACGACGAGGCGTCGCGCCTCGGCTTCGGGGATCCCACGAGCCTGCAGATAGAACAGCTGCTCATCGTCGAAGCGACCCGTCGCACTCGCGTGCCCGGCGCCCTGGATGTCACCCGTCTCGATCTCGAGGTTCGGCACCGAGTCGGCGCGGGCGCCGTCGGTGAGGATCAGGTTGCGGTTGGCCTCGTACGAGTCGGTGCCGACGGCATCCCGCCCGATGAGCACATCGCCCACCCATGCGCTGCGCGCGGACTGACCCTGCAGCGCGCCCTTGTAGAGCACGTCGCCACGCGTCTGCGGCCCCTTGTGGTGCAGGTACACCTGGCTCTCGAGGTGCTGGCCGGCGTCGGCGTACGACAGACCGTACAGTTCACCCTGAGCGCCGGGGCCTGCGAGCTCGACCGAGGGGTTGACGCGCACGACGCCCCCGCCGAAGCTCACGACGAAGTGGCGCAGAAACGCGTCCTTGTCGACGCGGGCCTGATGGGATGCCGCGTGCACGGCGTCGTCGTTCCACTGCTGCACCGAGATGACGTCGAGGCGCGCACCGTCGCGCACGATGATCTCGATGTTCTGCGCGTGGTGGGCCGACCCGACGTGGCGGAACAGCACGGTCGCGCGCGAGTTCGGCATCGCCTCGATGACGACGTGGGCGTGTGCGATTCCGCCGGTGCCGCGCAGGTCGACGACGATCGGCTGATCGAGCTCGACGCCGGCGGGGATCCGCAGCAGGGGAGCGTCGGCCTCCTGCTTCCACGCGATCGCCGACGGCCGGTCCTCGGGGGTGAAGACGTCGCCGCGCGGGGACTGGCCGACCTCGAGAGTCAGCTGCTCGACCTCGTCGGGTGCGTCGACGGAGACCTCGATGACCTCGCGCGGGCCCGCCTCATCGGCGAACAGGGGCGCGAGCCGGTCAAGCGGTGCGTATTTGAAGCCGACGTCGCGGGCCGTGGGCACCGCGAAGTCCGCGGGGTCGAACGACCAGGGCCGTTCGGACCGCGTCTGCACGGGGACGAATGCCCCGGCACCGTCTGAGTGCGCTCGAGAACCCGGCACCGTCGTGGGTGCCTGTGTCAGGGCCGTCATCTAGCCGACCGATCCTTCCATGCCCATCTCGATGAGCTTGTTGAGTTCCATCGCGTACTCCATGGGAAGCTCGCGCGCGATCGGCTCGATGAAGCCGCGCACGATCATCGCCATCGCCTCTGCCTCGGGCAGGCCGCGCGACTGGAGGTAGAACAGCTGTTCCTCGCTGACTTTGGACACCGTCGCCTCGTGGCCGAGCTGCACGTCGTCGACGCGGATGTCGATCGCGGGGTAGGTGTCAGAACGCGAGATGGTGTCGACCAGCAGCGCGTCGCAGACGACCGAGTTCGCCGAGTGATGCGCTCCGGGCTCGACACGGACCTCGCCGCGGTAGCCCGTGCGACCGCCACCGCGGGCGATCGACTTCGACACGATCGACGACTGCGTGTACGGCGCCATGTGCACCATCTTCGCGCCGGCATCCTGGTGCTGACCGGGGCCCGCGAACGCAACCGACAGGGTCTCGCCCTTCGCGTGCTCACCCATGAGGAAGATCGACGGGTACTTCATCGTCACCTTGGAGCCGATGTTGCCGTCGACCCACTCCATCGTCGCGCCCTCGTGCGCGACGGCACGCTTCGTGACGAGGTTGTAGACGTTGTTCGACCAGTTCTGGATCGTCGTGTAGCGCACGCGGGCGTTCTTCTTCACGATGATCTCGACGACGGCCGAGTGCAGCGAGTCGCTCTTGTAGATGGGTGCCGTGCAGCCCTCGATGTAGTGCACGTACGAGCCCTCGTCGGCGATGATGAGGGTCCGTTCGAACTGGCCCATGTTCTCGGTGTTGATCCGGAAGTACGCCTGCAGCGGGATCTCGACATGCACGCCGGGCGGCACGTAGACGAACGATCCGCCCGACCACACGGCCGTGTTGAGCGCCGCGAACTTGTTGTCGCCGGCGGGGATGACCGTTCCGAAGTACTCCTGGAAGAACTCGGGGTGCTCGCGCAACGCCGTGTCGGTGTCCATGAAGATGACACCCTGCTGCTCCAGGTCTTCGCGGATCTGGTGATAGACGACCTCGGACTCGTACTGCGCGGCGACGCCGGCGACGAGGCGCTGGCGCTCAGCCTCGGGGATGCCGAGCTTCTCGTACGTCTCGCGGATCTCGGCGGGGAGGTCTTCCCAGGACTGTGCCTGCTTCTCGGTCGAGCGCACGAAGTACTTGATGTTGTCGAAGTCGATCGCGCTGAGGTCTGCGCCCCACGTCGGCATCGGCTTGCGGCCGAAGAGCTGATAGCCCTTGAGCCGGGTCTTCAGCATCCACTCGGGTTCGTCCTTGAGGGCCGAGATGCCGCGTACGACGCTCTCATCGATCCCTCGCTTGGCGATGGCACCCGCGGGATCCGCGTCGTGCCATCCGAACTCGTAGACACCCAGCCCATCGAGCTCCGGGCGGTCGATCAGCACATCTGACATCGTCACACTCTCCTCTGGGCCTCAACGGTTTCATCCGCCCCGGCATTCCACTCACATGATGTATTCGAAGGAATGGATGCCGCTGGTGGGCCCCTCAAGTGGCGCTGTGCTTCGCGCCTAGACTGTCTATGGATCTCGGCGCTTCGAGCGACCGCATCCGACTTCACGATTCTACAGGGTTTGCCCGCGCTCGCGGGCGAGGCGCCCTGCTCCGCCGCCGCACCGGAGTCGACCCGCAGGAGAAACAATGTCCGTGCAGACGCTCATCGCTCCGACACCGCGCTGGTTGCCCGACCGCGTCGATCGGCGCGTCCGCGTCTTCGCGTGGCTGTCGTTCCTCGCAGAGGTGCTCATCATCGGCACGGGCGGTGCCGTGCGACTCACCGGGTCGGGCCTCGGCTGCCCCACGTGGCCCAACTGCACGGCAGATTCGCTCGTGCCGACGCCAGAAATGGGCATCCACGGGGTGATCGAGTTCGGCAACCGAACCCTGACGGGGCTCGTCGGCATTCTCGCCCTCATCGTCGTCGTGCTCCTCTGGCGCCTGCGCCGTTCGCGCCGCGACCTCTTCGTGCTCGCCCTGATCGTGGTGGGCGGCGTCGTCGCGCAGGCGGTCGTCGGCGGGATCACGGTCTTGACGGGGCTGAACCCCTTCATCGTCGGCTTCCACTACGTCGCGTCCGTCATGCTCGTATGCGTCACGGCGGCCTTCCTCGTCCGGATGCGGCAGGAACCCGGTCCGCGCGTCCTCGCCGTGCCGCGGTGGTACGCCCTGGTCGCTCGTGTCACGACCTTCGCCGTCGCCCTGACGATCTTCTTCGGCGTGCTCACGACGGGCGCCGGCCCGCACTCGGGTGACGCGGACGCGGGGCGCAGCGGCTTCAACGCCGAAGTGCTCGAGCATGTCCACGCGTGGCCCGGGTACATCCTGTTCGCGCTCACGGTCATCCTGCTCGTCGGCTCGTGGGCGCGGCGCTCGGCCGTTCCGAGCCTCGCTCTGTGGACGGCGCTGCTGCTCGTCGCCGAACTCGTGCAGATCGGCGTCGGCCTCTACCAGGCCCGCAACGGACTGCCCGTCCTCGCCGTCGGCGTGCACATGGTGCTCGCCGCCCTCACGGCCGCCGTGATGACCGTCGTCATCCTGCACCTCAAGATGCCGCAGGCCGCGATCGACGCCGAGCTCGCGACTCGCGCGCCCGAGGCATCCCGCCCCCTCTGACGCACCGCGCCCGGGTCTCCGAGCGCACGGTCCCCGACGGGCCACGATCCCCGACCGGGTACCGCGGGGACTGACCGTGCCGTGGCGACCTGACCGTGCCGGAAGATCCGACAGGCTCAGAGACCACCGGTCATCGACCGGGCATCCCTTCCCGAAGTCACCATCCGCTCTGCAGACGGACACACCAGCGCGTGGGTCGGCGACGGACCGATGCACCGGATGGTTCGGTGCGCGCACCAGCCGACGTCACGGATGCCCCGCATAGCGCGGCGGGCGTCTGATCCGCGGGCTAGAAGGGCAGCAGCGGGTCGACGGCGATCGCGACGAAGAGCAGCGTCAGGTAGGTGATCGACGCGTGGAAGACACGCATGGGGCGGGGCTCGGTGCCCCGCACAGCGCGGCTGTACAGGCGGTGCGACTCGTAGATGAACCAGCCACCGAAGACGACGGCCGAAACCGAGTACACGAGTCCCATGTGCGCGACGGGGATGAGCAGCAGCGAGCACGCGACGGTCGCCCACGCGTACAGGATGACCTGCAGGCCGACCTGCGAGCCGTTGCGCGTCGCGCCCAGCATGGGCACAGCGACGTCTTCGTAGTCGACCTTGTACTTCATCGACAGCGGCCAGTAGTGCGGCGGCGTCCACAGGAATACGACGGCGAACAGGATGATGGGAGGCCACGCGAGCGACCCCGTGACGGCCGTCCAGCCGATCAGCACGGGGAAGCATCCGGCGATGCCGCCCCACACGATGTTCTGCTCGGTGCGGCGCTTGAGGATCATCGTGTAGATGACGACGTAGAAGAAGATCGCGCCGGCCGACAGCGTCGCGGCGAGCCAGTTCGTCGTGGCCAGCAGCCACAGCGTCGACACCACGGCGAGCACCCACGAGAAGATGAGGGCGCCACGCGGTGACACCTCGCCCGTCACGAGGGGGCGGTTGACCGTTCGCGCCATGTGCGCGTCGATGTCGCGATCGAGGTACATGTTGAACGCGGCGGCCGACCCGGCGCTCATCGAACCGCCGATGACGGTGGCGAGCACGAGCCAGAGGTTCGGCAGGCCGTTCTGGGCGAGGACCATGACCGGCACCGTCGTCACGAGCAGCAGCTCGAGCACGCGCGGCTTGGTCAGCTGCACATAGGCACGGATCGTCTGTCCGAGGGGGCGACGGGTGGCGGAAGTCGCAGTCGTCCGCAGTGTCGTCGTGTCCATCGCTCCCGCTTTTTCGCCCGCCAGAGAATCCCTCCAAGTCTAGGCCATGGGGCGTCCGCCCTCCCCCGCCGTGAGCGGGACGCCCTGCGTCGCGGTCGTATCGTCGCCGGTGCATGCGCCTTCGCTATGCTGAAACCACACGCGCGCCCCGCACCGGCTGTGTCTTCGCGGACGCGGTCTGCTTACCGGCTTCGGCGGGCGCAACCCCTCTTTCTGGAAGGCGGCCGGGTGTCGGATCTGCAGTGGGATGAAATCGATCGGCGCGCGGTGGACACCGCGCGAATCCTCGCGGCGGATGCCGTCGAGAAGGTGGGCAACGGCCACCCGGGAACGGCGATGAGCCTGGCCCCGGCGGCGTACCTGCTGTATCAGCGGGTGATGCGCCACGATCCGACCGACACAGATTGGCTCGGACGCGACCGCTTCATCCTCTCGGTCGGGCACTCCTCGCTCACCCAGTACGTGCAGCTGTACCTCGGCGGCTTCGGACTCGAGCTCGACGACCTCAAGAGCCTGCGCACGTGGGGCTCGAAGACCCCGGGTCACCCCGAGCACGGTCACACCGACGGCGTCGAGATCACCACCGGGCCGCTGGGGCAGGGCCTGGCTTCGGCCGTCGGCTTCGCGTATGCGGCGCGCTACGAGCGGGGTCTCTTCGACCCGGATGCCGCGGCGGGAACGAGCCCCTTCGACCACTTCGTCTACGTCATCGCCGGCGACGGCGACCTGCAGGAGGGCGTCACGAGCGAGGCATCCTCTCTCGCCGGCCACCAGCAGCTGGGCAACCTGATCGCGATCTACGACTCCAACCAGATCTCGATCGAGGACGACACCAACGTCGCCTATTCCGAAGACGTCGCCGCCCGCTATGAGGCGTACGGCTGGGACGTGCGCACGGTGGACTGGAAGAAGTCCGGCGAGTACGTCGAAGACATCGCCGAACTGCACGCCGCAATCGAGGCCGCGAAGGCCGAGACCGGCAAGCCGTCCCTCATCATTCTGCGCACGATCATCGGCTGGCCGTCCCCCGGCAAGCAGAACACGGGCAAGATCCACGGTTCGGCGCTGGGCGCAGACGAGCTCGCCGCGACGAAGTCCGTCCTCGGCTTCGACCCCGAACAGTCCTTCGTCGTCGCCGACGATGTCATCGCGCACACCCGCCGGCTCGCCGAGCGCGCACGGGAAGACCGCGCCGCCTGGCAGGAGTCGTTCGACGCGTGGGCCGCGGCGAACCCCGAGCGCAAGGCGCTGCTGGACCGGCTTGAGGCGGCAGCTCTGCCCGAGGATCTGGCCGACGCGCTGCCGAGCTTCGAAGCAGGCAAAGAGGTCTCGACGCGCGCTGCGTCAGGCCTCGTCCTCAATACCCTCGCCGAGCACCTCCCCGAGCTGTGGGGCGGTTCGGCCGACCTCGCCGAATCCAACCTCACGACGATCAAGTCCGCCAAGTCGTTCATCCCGTCCGAGTGGTCCACGACCGAGTGGTCCGGCGACCCTTACGGTCGGGTGCTCCACTTCGGCATCCGCGAGCACGCGATGGCCGCGATCGTGAACGGCATCGTGCTGCACGGGCCCACCCGGGCGTACGGCGGCACGTTCCTCATCTTCAGTGATTACATGCGGCCGGCCGTGCGTCTGGCGGCCCTCATGAACGTGCCGTCGGTGTTCGTGTGGACGCATGACTCGGTCGCCCTCGGCGAGGACGGCCCCACGCACCAGCCGATCGAGCAGCTCGCGACGCTGCGCGCGATCCCGAACCTCGCGATCGTGCGCCCCGCCGACGCTAACGAGACCGCCGCCGCGTGGCTTGAGATCCTGCGGCGTCACGGGGGCCCCGCCGGCATCGCACTCACCCGTCAGAACATCCCGGTGTTCCCCCGCGGCGAGGACGGCTTCGCCACGACCGACGGCGTCGCCAAGGGTGCCTACGTGCTCGTGGACGCCCCCGACGGCAACCCGGACGTCCTCCTCATCGCGACGGGTTCCGAAGTGCAGCTCGCCGTCGAGGCGCGCGACACGCTCGCTGCCGAAGGCGTGCAGGCGCGCGTCATCTCTGCGCCGTCACTCGAGTGGTTCGCCGAGCAGGACGCGGCCTACCGCGAATCGGTCCTCCCCGCCGCCGTCAAGGCGCGCGTCTCCGTCGAGGCCGGCCTCGCACTCACGTGGCGCGACATCGTCGGCGACACCGGCCGCTCGGTCTCGATCGAGCACTTCGGTGCCTCGGCCGACTACAAGACGCTCTTCCAGAAGTTCGGCATCACCGCCGAAGCGGTCGTCGAGGCGGCCCGCGAAACCCTCAAGGAGAACGCATGAGCACTCCCACCCAGAAGCTGTCCGAAGCAGGCGTGAGCATCTGGCTCGACGACCTCTCGCGCTCACGGATCACGTCCGGCAACCTCGCCGAGCTGATCGAGACCCGCAACGTCACGGGCGTCACGACCAACCCCAGCATCTTCCAGGCGGCCATCGGCGGCGGCGCCGAGGCCTACAGTGCCCAGATCGCCGAACTCGCGGCATCCGGGGCCGACGTCGACGAGGCGATCTTCGCCGCGACGACCGATGACGTGCGCGACGCGGCCGAAATCTTCCGGCCCGTCTACGACGCCACGAGCGGTGTGGACGGCCGCGTGTCGATCGAAGTCTCTCCCGATCTCGCGCACGACACGGCAGGCACGATCGCGCAGGCCAAGCAGCTGTACTCACGCGTCGGGCGTGACAACGTCCTGATCAAGATCCCCGCGACGAAGGCCGGTCTGCCCGCCATCACGGAGGTCATCGCGGCAGGCATCAGCGTCAACGTCACGCTGATCTTCAGCCTGGAGCGCTACGCAGAGGTCATCGATGCGTACCTCGAAGGTCTCGAGCGCGCTTTCTCGGCCGATTTCCCCCTCGCATCGATCCACTCCGTCGCGTCGTTCTTCGTCTCGCGCGTGGACACCGAAGTCGACAAGCGGCTGGTCGAGATCGGCAGCGAGGAGGCGCTCGCGCTCAAGTCCCTCGCGGGCGTCGCGAACGCGCGCCTCGCGTACGAGCTCTACGAGCAGAAGTTCGCCGAGCCCCGCGCTCGCAAGCTCATCGAGCTCGGCGCCAACGCCCAGCGCCCCCTGTGGGCCTCGACCGGCGTCAAGGAGCCCTCACTCCCCGACACGCTCTACGTGACCGAGCTCGTCACCCCCGGCACCGTCAACACGATGCCCGAGAAGACGCTCGAGGCGACGTTCGACCACGGCGAGATCGCCGGCGATACGGTGACCGGAACCTACGAGGCCGCGCACAAAGTGTTCGCCGATCTCGCGACCGTCGGCGTCGACTTCGCCGATGTCACGCAGGTGCTAGAAGACGAGGGCGTCGACAAGTTCATCGCGTCGTGGCACGACCTGCAGCAGACCGTGTCCGATGCCCTGACGAACGCGAAGGAAACCCGATGAGCTTCGATATCCACCTCAGCGGCCAAGTCAAGTCCGTCGTCGAGGCCACACTGCCGGCCCTCGTCGAGAGCCTCGTCGCCTCGGGCATCACCGCGGGCGACCCCACCCTGTGGGGGCCCGCAGCCGAAGCCGAGGCGTCTCAGCGTCTCGGCTGGGTTCAGGCGGTCAGCGTATCGCGTCCGCTCGTGCCCGAGATCGAGGCCCTGCGCGCAGAACTCGTGGCGAAGGGCGTGACCCGGGTCGTGCTCGCCGGCATGGGCGGCTCCTCGCTCGCCCCCGAGGTCATCGCCCAGACGGCGGGCGTGCCGCTCGTCATCCTCGACTCCACGGCCCCCGGCCAGGTGCTCGCCGCGATCGACGGCGACGCCGAGGCCGGCGGTCTCGACCAGACCGTGCTCGTCGTGTCGTCCAAGTCCGGATCGACCGTCGAGACCGACTCGGCCAAGCGCGCCTTCGAGGCCGCGTTCCGCGACATCGGCATCGATCCGCTCGAGCGCATCGTCGTCGTGACCGACCCCGGCTCCCCGCTGGACATGGCCGCTCGCGCGGACGGCTACCGCGTCTTCAACGCCGACCCGACCGTCGGCGGCCGCTACTCAGCCCTCACGGCGTTCGGTCTCGTGCCGTCCGGCCTCGCCGGCGTCGACATCTCGGAGATCCTCGACGAAGCCGAGGCGACGCTCCTCGAAGTCTCGATCGACAGCCCGGACAACCCCGCGCTCGTTCTGGCCGCCGCGATCACCGGCTCCCAACCGCGCCGCGACAAGCTCGGTCTCATCACCGACGGCACGCACGTCGTGGGCCTGCCCGACTGGATCGAACAGCTCGTCGCCGAGTCGACGGGCAAGAACGGCACCGGCATCCTTCCCGTCGTGCTGCTGCCCGTCTCGCCCGAGGTCGAGAGAACGCCCGAAGACATGCAGATCGTGCGACTCGTCGACGAGGCAAAGCAGTTCCACCTGTTCGAGCACCACGAGGGCGAAGTGCTCGTGAGCGGCTCGCTCGGGGCTCAGTTCGTCGTGTGGGAGTACGCCACCGTGATCGCCGGGCGGATGCTCGGGATCAATCCCTTCGACCAGCCCGATGTCGAATCGGCCAAGATCGCCACGCGGGGGCTGCTGGACGCACGCCCCGAGCCGACGGCTCCTGCCTTCGCCGTCAACGGCGTCGAGGTGCGCGTCTCGGACCCCGAGCTCGCAGCATCCGGAACCCTCGCGGGCGTGCTCGACGCCCTGTGGTCCCGGATCCCTGCCGACGGCTACGTCGCGGTGCAGGCCTATGTCGACCGTCTGCGCCTGCCGCAGCTGCAGGGACTTCGCGAACTCGTCGCGGCCGATTCGGGCCGTCCGACGACCTTCGGCTGGGGTCCGCGCTTCCTGCACTCGACCGGTCAGTACCACAAGGGCGGCCCCGCGACGGGTGTGTTCCTGCAGATCATCGAGCAGACCGACGTCGACCTCGAGATCCCCGGACGGCCGTTCACCTTCGGTCAGCTGATCCAGGCACAGGCGGCCGGTGATGCGAGCGTGCTCGCCGACGGGCACGGACGCCCCGTCGTGACGCTCACGCTGACCGATCCGCAGGCCGAAGTGCTCACGCTCTTCGAAGCTGCCCAGTAGGAGCCTCCCCCCTATGACCGTGGAAGTCTCTCGCGGACGCAATCCGCTCCGCGACCCCGATGACCGCCGCTTGAACCGGATCGCAGGGCCCAGCGCCCTGGTGATCTTCGGGGTGACCGGCGATCTGTCGCGCAAGAAGCTCATGCCGGCGGTGTATGACCTCGCCAACCGCGGGCTCCTTCCTCCGGGCTTCGCCCTCGTGGGGTTCGCTCGCCGCGACTGGGCCGACCAGGACTTCGCCGAGGTCGTGTACGAGGCCGTGCGCCAGCATGCACGCACCGAGTTCCGTGAAGAGACCTGGCAGCAGCTCATGCAGGGCATCCGCTTCGTGCAGGGCGAGTTCGATGATCCGAAGGCCTTCGAGCGCCTGCGTGAGACCGTCGACCGCCTCGACGTCGAACGCGGCACGATGGGCAACCACGCGTTCTACCTGTCCATCCCGCCGAAGGACTTCCCCGTCGTCGCCGAGCAGCTGAAGTCCTCCGGGCTCGTCGATGACACCGCCGACCAGCCGGAGCGCTGGCGACGCGTCGTGATCGAGAAGCCGTTCGGGCACGACCTCGACTCGGCGCGGGCACTGAACGACGCGCTGCGCGCGGCGTTCCCGACCGATTCGATCTTCCGGATCGACCACTATCTCGGCAAAGAGACGGTGCAGAACATCCTCGCGCTGCGGTTCGCGAACGAGCTCTACGAGCCCATCTGGAACCGCAACTACGTCGATCACGTGCAGATCACGATGGCCGAGGACATCGGTGTGGGCGGCCGGGCGGGCTACTACGACGGCATCGGCGCGGCACGCGACGTCATCCAGAACCACCTGTTGCAGCTGCTCGCCCTGACAGCGATGGAGGAACCCAACTCGTTCGACGCGCGGGATCTGCGGGCTGAGAAAGAGAAGGTGCTCGCCGCCGTCACGCTGCCCGAAGACCTCTCGCGCTCGACGGCGCGAGGACAGTACGCGGGTGGCTGGCAGGGCGGTGAGAAGGTGCTCGGCTTCCTCGAGGAAGACGGCATGAACCCGCAGTCCACGACCGAGACGTATGCCGCCATCACGCTCGAGATCAACACGCGCCGCTGGGCGGGCGTGCCGTTCTACCTGCGCACGGGCAAGCGCCTCGGACGACGCGTCACCGAGATCGCCGTCGTGTTCAAGCGCGCTCCCGAACTGCTCTTCCCGTCGAACCAGACCTCTGGTCAAGGGCAGAACGCGCTCGTCATCCGCGTGCAGCCAGACGAGGGCGTCACGATCCGCTTCGGCTCGAAGGTGCCCGGCGCCGGCGTGCAGGTGCGCGACGTCACGATGGACTTCGGCTATGGCCACGCCTTCACCGAGGCGAGTCCCGAAGCCTACGAGCGGCTCATCCTCGATGTGCTCCTAGGCGACCCGCCGCTTTTTCCGCGTCACGAAGAGGTTGAGCTCTCGTGGAAGATCCTCGACCCGATCGAGGAGTTCTGGGCGCAGCAGAGCGGCCCCGTGGAGCAGTACTCCCCCGGGTCGTGGGGCCCGCCATCCGCGGACGCCATGCTCAGCCGCGACGGACGAGCCTGGAGGCGCCCGTGATCGTCGATCTGCCCGACACGACTGTCAGCAAGATCTCCCGCTCGCTCGTCAACGTGCGAGAAGAGGGCGGTGCCGTGGCCCTCGGGCGCGTGCTCACCCTCATCATCCTCACGAACGAGCATGAGATGGAAGAAGCCATCGAAGCCGCCAACGATGCGTCGCGCGAGCATCCGATGCGCGTCATCGTGCTGATGTTCGATGAGGATGCCTCCGAGGCTCGGCTCGACGCGCAGATCCGTGTCGGCGGCGACGCCGGAGCGAGCGAGGTCATCACGCTCCGCGTGTTCGGCGAAGCCGGCTCGTCGAACCGCGAGAGCCTCGTGACGGGGCTGCTGCTGCCGGATGCGCCCGTCGTCGCGTGGTGGCCGAACGCGACGCCCGAGTCCCCCTCGCAGACCTCGATCGGCCGCATCGCGCAGCGACGCATCACCGATGCAGCGACCAAGACCGACCCGTCGAGCTTCGTCGCCCATCTGGGGCAGACGCACGCGCCCGGCGACACCGACCTCGCATGGACGCGTCTCACGCACTGGCGCGAACAGCTCGCCGCCGTCCTCGACCAGCCTCCGTACCAGCCCGTCACCGCGGTCGAGGTGCGCGGCGCGGCCACATCCCCATCGACCGCACTGCTCGCGGCCTGGCTGCGCCTTGCGCTCGATGTCCCCGTGAACTGGCAGTACCTGCCCGAGGACGAATGGGCCGAGGGCATCAAATCCGTGCGTCTCGCACGGGCTGACGGCGACATCCTGCTCGAGCGTTCGAGCCCGGCGGTCGCCTGCCTGACGCAGCCCGGCCAGCCGCAGCACGACCTCGTGCTGCCCCGGCGAACGCTGCGCGAATGCCTCGCGGAAGAGCTCCGCAGGCTCGGTCCGGACGTCCTGTATGGTCGAGTGATCACTGAGGGCTGGGCGCTCTTGGACACCGGTGCGACGCAGGAGATCCATGGCTGAGTTCGAGGGTGAGAAGCGGGTCGTCATCGCGGCCGACCCCGAGGAACTCGCGACCGCCGTCGCAACGCGACTGGTCACCCTGATCCTCAAGCGGACCGCGCGCGGCAAGACCGTGCACGTCTCGCTGACCGGTGGCTCGATGGGCGGCCGGGTGCTGAGCACAGCGGGTCAGGATGACCGCATGGCCGACATCGACTGGTCGCTCGTGCACTTCTGGTGGAGCGACGAGCGTTTCGTGCCGAACGGGCATGACGAACGCAACGACGTGCAGTCACGGCGCGCGCTTCTGACCGCGCTCGACATCCCCGCCGAGAACATCCACGCTGCCGCCGGCAGCGACGAGGGTATCGACCTCGACGCGGCGGCCGAGCGCTACGCTGCAGAGCTTGCGCGCTTCGGCACCCCCGAGCAGCCGTGGCCGTCGTTCGACGTGTGCTTGCTCGGCGTCGGACCCGACGCTCACATCGCGTCCCTGTTCCCCGACCGCGCCGAGATCCAGGTGACCGACCGCGCAGTACTCGGCGTGCGCGACTCGCCCAAGCCTCCGCCCGAGCGCATCACGATGACGCGACCCGTCATCAACGCCTCGCAGCGCGTGTGGCTGGTCCTCGCCGGCGCCGACAAGGCAGCAGCACTCGGACTCGCTCTCGCGGGGGCGAGCTACGAAAGTGTGCCCGCGGGGGGCGCCAAAGGCCGCAAGCGCACGGTCTTCTTCGTCGATGACGCAGCGGCGGGACAGGTTCCCCCCGAGCTCATCGACCGCGACTACTGACCGCGGCGCTCGCGAAGCTGCGAAAGCGCGTCACCGAGAAGGGCATCGGCCTCTTCTTCGGTACGGCGTTCCTTCACGTAGGCCAGGTGAGTCTTGTAGGGCTCGGTCTTGGCCAGCGCCGGCGGATTCGCCTTGTCGCGGCCGGCCGGAAGGCCCGAGTGCGGAGAGTCGATCGTCTCGGGAATCTCTTCGTCGGCGATGCCCGCCGCGAAGTAGCGGACGGTCTCATTGCCGAGGGCATCCCAATACGACACGGCGACGCGGTCGGCGTGGAAGCCGTGGTCCTGCTCGCCCATGGGGCCGGCACCTACGCGGGTGCCGCGGATCGCGTTTCCTCCGGAGGCCATCAGACGAGGCCCTGGAACTTGTTCAGGAGGCCCAGCGCCACGATCGACAGGAACCACGCGAAGGCGAGGATCACCGTGAACCGGTTGAGGTTGCGTTCGGCGAGGCCCGACGAGCCCATCGACGACGTCATACCACCGCCGAACATGTCGGAGAGACCGCCGCCGCGCCCCTTGTGGAGCAGGATGAGGAGGGTCAACAGGAGGCTCGTGATGCCGAGAAGCACCTGGAGGACGAACTCGAGGATCTGCACAGTCGTTGAAGCCTTTCGCCGCGATCTCCCAGCGATCGCACAAGGGTCAAGTATAGGGGGCGGGCGCCCAGGTATCGACAGGCGCGTCGGCAAAGTCGGATCGCCGACGGCGCCTGTCACATCATTCAGACACCGACGTGCTTCTGGAATCGGATGATTGCGGCGAACTCGTCGACGACGAGACTCGCTCCACCGACGAGAGCCCCGTCGACATCGGGTTCGCGCATGAAGCTCGCGATGTTGGCGGCTTTGACCGACCCGCCGTAGAGGATGCGTGTGCGGGCGGCGGCCTCGGCGCCCAGCTTCGCGGCCACGACCTGACGGAGCTGGGCGCAGACCTCCTGAGCCTGCTCGGGCGTCGCAGCCTGTCCCGAGCCGATCGCCCAGACCGGCTCGTACGCCACGACGATGTCAGCCTCGGGTGCGACGCCCTCGAGGGCCACCTCGAGCTGGCCGACGGGCACGGCGCTCGCGCCGAACTTTTCGAGGTCTTCGGACGTCTCGCCGACGCAGATGACCGGGGCGATGCCGTGACGCAGGGCCGCCTTCACCTTGGCAGCCACGATCTCGTCGGTCTCGTCGTGGTACTGACGCCGCTCGGAGTGGCCGATGATGACGTACGCGTTGTCGAGCTTGGCAAGGAACGCCCCCGAGATCTCGCCCGTGTACGCGCCCGAATCGTGCGCGGACAGATCCTGGGCACCGAGGGCGAACGGGATCTTGTCGGCGTCGATGAGGGTCTGCACCGTGCGGATGTCGGTGAACGGCGGGAACACCGCCACCTCGACCGACCCGTCTTCGTGCTTGGCGTCCTTGAGCGCCCAGTGCAGCTTCTGAACGAACGCGACCGCCTGCAGATGGTCGAGGTTCATCTTCCAGTTGCCCGCAATGAGCGGAGTGCGTGTCGTCACTGCCATCCGAGGACCTCCAGTCCGGGAAGTTTCTTGCCTTCGAGGAACTCGAGGCTCGCCCCGCCCCCGGTCGAGATGTGGCCGAACTCCTCGTCGGTGAAGCCCAGCTGCCGCACGGCCGCTGCGGAGTCCCCGCCTCCGACGACGGACAGACCGTCGACCTCGGTGAGCGCCTTCGCGACGGCCTTGGTTCCGGCAGCGAACGCCGGCATCTCGAAGACCCCCATGGGGCCGTTCCAGAACACCGTCGCGGATTCGCGGATGACGTCGGCGAACGTGACCGCGGTACGCGGACCGATGTCGAGCCCCATGCCCGAAGAGCCGTAGGGGGTGTCCTCGAGGTGCGCCACGTCGGCGACGACGTGCGCCGCATCCGCGGCGAACGACTCGGCCATGACGACGTCGACGGGCAGCACGAGCTGAACACCGTGCTGCTTCGCTGCGGCGATGTAGTTCTTCACTGTCTCGAGCTGGTCCGCTTCGAGCAGGCTGGCCCCGACGGAGTAGCCCTCGGCGGCAAGGAACGTGTACATCATGCCGCCGCCGACGAGCAGCCGGTCCACGCGCGGCAGCAGGTGCTCGATGACGCCGAGCTTGTCGCTCACCTTGGATCCGCCGAGCACGACCGTGTACGGCCGCTGCGGGTTCTCAGTGAGGCGATCGAGCACATCCACCTCGTTCTCGATCAGCAGCCCCGCAGCGCTGGGCAGCAGCTCGGCGAGCTCGTAGACCGAAGCCTGCTTGCGGTGCACGACGCCGAACCCGTCCGAGACGAGCGCGTCGCCCAGGCTCGCCAGCTGTTCCGCGAAGGCGCGGCGCTCGGCGGCATCCTTCGATGTCTCACCCGGCTCGAACCGCAGATTCTCGATCACGGCGACGTCGCCCTCTTCGAGGGCCGCGACGGCCTCGTGGGCGGAATCGCCCACGGTGTCGCGCGCGAACGCGACGGGCTTGCCGAGCAGTTCGGACAGCCGCTGTGCGACCGGCTCGAGGCTGTACGCGGGGTCGGGCTTGCCGCCGGGCCGGCCGAGGTGCGAGCAGACCACCACCCGGGCACCCTGGTTGATGAGGGCGTTGAGCGTGGGCAGCGAGGCTCGCACGCGGCCGTCGTCGCCGATCACGCCGCCCTTGAGGGGCACGTTCAGGTCGCAGCGAACGATGACGCGCTTGCCAGCGAGCGTCCCGAGCGAATCAATGGTGCGCAGGGTCATAGGACGATCCTAGAGACGATCGGCGACGTACTCGGTGAGGTCGACGAGACGGTTCGCGTATCCCCACTCGTTGTCGTACCAGCCGACGATCTTCACCTGGTTGCCCATGATGCGGATGAGGCCCGCGTCGAAGATGCACGAGTGCGGATCGGTCACGATGTCGCTCGAGACGATCTCGTCTTCGGTGTACTTCAGGATGCCCTTGAGCGGTCCCTCTGCGGCTGCCTTGTACGCCGCCTTGATCTGTTCGACCGTGACGCCGTCACGCGTCTCGATCGTCAAATCGGTGGCCGAGCCCGTCGGCACCGGCACGCGCAGCGCGAAGCCGTCGAGCTTGCCCTTGAGCTCGGGCAGCACGAGGCCGATCGCCTTGGCTGCGCCGGTGGAGGTGGGGACGATGTTGAGGGCCGCAGCACGCGCGCGGCGCAGGTCCCGGTGCGGGCCGTCCTGCAGGTTCTGGTCGGCCGTGTACGCGTGCACCGTCGTCATGAGGCCGCGCTTGATGCCGAACTCGTCGTTGAACACCTTCGCCATCGGCGCGAGGCAGTTCGTGGTGCACGACGCGTTCGAGATGATGTTCATGGTCGCGGGGTCGTAGTCCTGCTCGTTCACGCCCATGACGAACGTGCCGTCCTCGCCCTTCGCGGGTGCCGAGATGAGCACCTTCTTGGCGCCGCCCTCGATGTGCTTTCGCGCGTCGTCCGCGTTCGTGAAGCGACCCGTCGACTCGATCACGATGTCGACCCCGAGGTCGCCCCACGGCAGGTTCGCCGGGTCGCGCTCTTCGAAGACCTTGATCGTCTTGTCGCCGACCGTGATCGAGTCTGCGCTGTGCGACACGTCCGCGTCGAGTCGACCGAGGATCGAGTCGTATTTGAGCAGGTGGGCAAGCGTCTTGTTGTCAGTGAGGTCGTTCACCGCGACGATGTCCACGTCCGCGCCCTGAGCGAGCGCTGCGCGGAGGTAGTTGCGTCCGATGCGGCCGAAGCCGTTGATGCCGATCTTGACGGTCACGGTATCTCCCGTTTTCTCGTCGCGCCGGGGCCCGGATCGGCGTCCCTGTCACGCGATCTCCCTTGAACGGAAGGATGTTCCCACCAGCCCGCATGACGGGGCCACCGGGGCATCCTCGCCGCCTCCGACCCTAGCGCAGGGTGCACCCCGCGAGTAGGGCCGGACAGAAAAAACCGCCCGGCGCGGTGGCGCCGGGCGGTTACAGAAAAGCTCAGACGAGCAGACCTGCGGTCTTCTCGCGCGCCGTCGCGAAGCGACGCTGCACGTCGTCCCAGTTGGCGATGTTCCAGAACGCCTTGACGTAGTCGGCACGCACGTTCTTGTAGTCGAGGTAGTACGCGTGCTCCCACACATCCAGGAGCAGAAGCGGCACGGTGCCCGCCGCGAACTGCGACTGCTGGTCGAAGAACTGCTGGATGATGAGGTTCTCGCCGATCGAGTCCCAGAACAGGCCTGCCCAGCCCGATCCCTGCACGCCGAGCGCGGCTGCGCCGAAGTGAGCCTGGAACTTGTCGAACGACCCGAAGTGATCGTCGATCGCGGACTCGAGGTCACCCGTGGGCTTGTCTCCGCCGTTCGGCGAGAGGTTCTTCCAGAAGATCGAGTGGTTCGTGTGGCCGCCGAGGTTGAACGCGAGGTCCTTCTCGAGCTTGTTCACGTTCGAGAAGTCGCCCTTGTCACGCGCCTCGGCGAGCTGCTCGAGAGCAGTGTTCGCGCCGGTCACGTAGGCCTGGTGGTGCTTGTCGTGGTGCAGCTGCATGATCGTCGCACTGATGTGCGGCTCAAGCGCTGCGTAGTCGTACGGGAGGTCGGGAAGCGTGTAGGTCGCCATGTTCTCTTCTTCCTGTCGGCACCGTGAACGCGAAGGCGTCCTGCGGCGGGGGTGACCGTTTCATCCTACTGAGCCACAGCAGACCCGGCGGGGGCTTGCGGCGCATGCGCTCTGGTGAACCGGAGCGCGTCAGTCCTCGCCGCCGAGCGGAACGGCCGATTCGGTGCCGGGGATCTCGTCCTGTTCGGCCTTCTTGTCGGCCATCGCGAGGAGTCTGCGGATGCGGCCGGCGACGGCGTCTTTCGTGAGCGGCGGATCGGCGTGGTGCCCGAGTTCGTCGAGGCTGGCATCGCGGTGTGCGAGACGCAGCTCCCCTGCCTCACGCAGGTGATCAGGCACCTCGTCGCCCAGGATCTCGAGCGCTCGCTCGACTCGCGCGCACGCAGCGACGGCTGCCTGGGCGGACCGCCGCAGGTTCGCGTCGTCGAAGTTGACGAGACGGTTGACCCCGGCGCGCACCTCGCGACGCTGACGCATCTGATCCCAGTCCGCGGCCGCCCGGACAGCGCCCATCTCGGCCAGCGCGAGCCGGATGGCTTCGCCCTCGCGGACGACGACGCGCGGCACGCCGCGCACTTCGCGCGCCTTGGCGGGGATGCCGAGACGGTGCGCGGCACCGACGAGCGCCATGGCCGCTTCGGGCGCGGGACACGTGATCTCGAGCGCGGCCGAGCGGCCGGGGTCGCTCAGCGAGCCTGCTGCGAGGAAGGCGCCCCGCCAGATGGCGGCCAGGTCGGGTCGCGCGCCGGTCGTGAGCTTGTTCGGCAGGCCGCGCACGGGTCGGCGGCGCTGATCGAGCAGACCCGTCTGGCGCGCGAGCGTCTCACCGCCGTCGATGACCCGCACGGCGAAGTTGTTGCCGGAGCGTCCGCCGGAGCCCTGCACGTGCACGAGTTCGGGCCGCACGCCGTAGATCTCCATCAACTCACGGGCGACGCGACGTGCGAGACGGTCGGAGTCGAGTTCAGCCTCGACAGCCACGCGGTTGGCGATCGAGTGGAGCCCGCCCGAGAACCGCAGGAGCGCGGTCAGCTCGGCGACACGGGCCGACGGGCGCGGATCCCTCACGGTGATCAGTTCGGCCTTCACGTCGGCGGTCAGCGACACGTCTCTCCTCACAGATGGGAACGGGGACGATCGTCCAGCTTACTCTCGCGCGGAGTCGTCGACCGCCGCTCACTCCCTCCCGAGGTCGCGGTGCTTGATGCGCACGGCGACGCCGGAAACCTTCGACAGCCGGCTCGCGAGCTCACGCGACATCACGACCGAGCGGTGCTTGCCTCCCGTGCATCCGATCGCGACGACGGAGTGCCGCTTGTTCTCGCGCTGATACCCCTCGAGCACGGGCACGAGCGACTCGGCGTAGGAGTCGATGAACTGCTCGGCGCCCTGCTGGCTCAGCACGTAGTCGCGCACCCGTGGGTCTTCGCCCGTGAGGGCGCGCAGGTCCTCTTGCCAGAACGGGTTCGGGAGGAATCGCATGTCGGCGACGATGTCGGCGTCAGGAGGCAGACCGTACTTGAAACCGAAGCTCATGATCGTGAGCGTGTGCCGCGCCGCGCCTTCTTCGGAGAAGAGATCGACGACGCGCGTCGACAGCTGATGCACGTTGAGCAGCGACGTGTCGACGATGATGTCCGCCCGCTCGCGCACGGGCGCGAGTCGTTCGCGCTCCTGCCGGATGCCGTCGAGGATGGTGCCGTCGCCCTGCAGCGGGTGCGGGCGGCGCACCGCCTCGAAGCGTCGCACGAGCACGTCGTCGGATGCATCGAGGAAGATCGACCGGACGGGGCGGCGCTCGCGCAGCGTCCGCATCACCTCGGGAAGCTCGGAGAAGATGTCGCGGCCGCGCGCGTCGACGACGACGGCGACCTTGGGCAGCGCCTCACCCGCGATCTCGGTCAGATCGAGCAGGGGCTTGAACATCTGCGGCGGGAGGTTGTCGACGACGTACCAGTCGAGGTCTTCGAGCGCGTTCGCAGCCGTGGACCGACCGGCACCGGACAGCCCCGTCACGATCAGCACTTCACCGGCGTCACGCCGGGAATCGTCGCTCATAAGCCCCCCGTCCAGGAACTCAGCCTATCGAGTCGCGAGGTGGGCGTGGATCGTCCCGGCGAGCTTGGGGCCGATGCCCGGCAGCTCCGAGATCTCTTCGGGGCTCGCCGCCTTCAACGCCGTGACCGAGCCGAAGTGGCGCAGAAGCGCTTTGATCCTCGTCTCGCCGAGGCCCGGGACCTCGGCCAGTACGCTCTGGATGTCGCGTCGACGTCGCTTGCGCTGGTGCGAGATCGCGAAACGGTGGGCTTCGTCGCGAAGCCGCTGCAGGAGGTAGAGCGCCTCGCTCGTGCGCGGCAGGATCACCGGGAAATCCTCACCCGGAAGCCACACCTCTTCGAGCCGCTTGGCGATACCGCACAGCGCGATCTCGGCACGCCCGGCATCGTGCAGCGCACGGGCAGCCGCCTCGACCTGGGGCTTGCCGCCGTCGACGACGAGCAGCTGCGGACGGTACGCGAACCGAGGCCGCTTCCGCTCCCCTGCCGCTGCGTCTGCGCCCTCGGCCGCTGATCCCGCGTCGTCGTTGCCGGAGCCCGGTGAAGGGTCGCGCGCCTCGGGCCGATCGAGATACGCCAGACGTCGCGTCAGCACCTGGTAGAGCGAGTCGGTGTCATCCGTCGTCTCGGGAATGCCGAACGACCGGTACTGGTCCTTGCGGGGCAGGCCGTCTTCGAACACGACCATCGAGGCGACGACGTTCGTCCCGCTCAGGTGCGACACATCGAAGCACTCGATCCGAAGGGGGGCCTCGGCGATTCCGAGCGCCTCCTGCAGATCGGTGAGCGCCTGCGTGCGGGCGACGTAGTCGCTCGTGCGCCGGGTCTTGTGCAGCATGAGGGCCTGCTGGGCGTTGAGCGTCGCGGTCTTCATCAGCTCGGCTTTGCGTCCGCGCTGCGCGATCTGGATCGACACGTTCCGACCGCGTCGCTCACGCAGCCAGGTCTCGAGCTCGGTCGCGTCCTCGGGCATCGAAGGCACGAGCACCTGCCGCGGGATGTCAGCACCGGCGGCGTCGCCGTAGGCGCGCTGCAGGACCTGGTCGACGAGGTCCCCGCCCGAGATGTCGAGCTCTTTCTCGAGGGTCGTCGCTCGCACGCCGCGCACGCGCCCGCCCCGGATGACGAAATGCTGCACGGCGGCGGCGAGTTCGTCTTCGGCGATGCCGAACAGGTCGGCGTCGGTGTCTTCGGCCAGCACGAGGGCGCTCTTGTTCAAGACGGCGTCGATCGCCTGCAGCCGGTCGCGGTAGACGGCGGCCGCTTCGTAGTCCATCGCTGCGGCGGCCTCGCGCATGCGGGCGGTCAAGTCGCGCGTGAACCGCTGGTCGCCGCCAGCCATGAACGCGACGAAGTCATCGACGACCGCGCGGTGCTCCTCGATCGTGACGCGCATCGAGCACGGGCCGCCGCAGCGGCCGATCTGACCGGGGAAGCACGGCCGCCCCGTCGACATCGCCTTCTTGTACGACGCATCGCTGCAGGTACGGATCGGGAAGACCTTGATGAGTTGGTCGATCGTGTCATGGACGGCCCACACCTTCGGGTACGGCCCGAAGTACTTCGCCCCCGCGATCCGGCGATTGCGCGTCACGAGGACGCGCGGCGCCTCGTCGGCGAGGGTGACGGCCATGAACGGGTACGACTTGTCGTCGCGGTAGCGAACGTTGAACGGCGGATCGAACTCCTTGATCCACTGGTATTCGAGCTGCAGCGAATCGACGTCGGTCGCGACGACGGTCCATTCGACGGAGGCCGCGGTCGTGACCATCCGCCGCGTGCGCTCGTGGAGCGTGTGCAACGGAGCGAAGTAGTTCGACAGCCGTGCGCGCAGGTTCTTCGCCTTGCCGACGTAGAGCACCCGTCCGTCGCGGTCACGGAATCGGTAGACGCCGGGGTTCGTCGGGATCTCCCCCGGCTTCGGCTTGTACGCGACCGTGGGAACGGATCGGGTCATGCGTCAGCCCGCCTTGCGCTGGATACCCGGTCCTTGACCCTCGAGCACTTCGGCGAGGAAGACGCCGGTGTGGCTGCCCTCGGCACGGGCGACGCGCTCGGGCGTGCCCGTCGCGATGACCTCGCCGCCGCCGGCGCCACCCTCGGGACCGAGGTCGATGACCCAGTCGGCCGACTTGATGACGTCGAGGTTGTGCTCGATCACGATGACGGTGTTGCCCTTGTCGACCAAGCTGTTGAGCACTTCGAGCAGGCGGGCGACGTCTTCGAAGTGCAGACCCGTCGTCGGCTCGTCGAGCACATAGATCGAGCGGCCGTTCGACCGGCGCTGCAGCTCTGTCGCGAGCTTGACGCGCTGCGCCTCACCGCCGGACAGCGTCGTGGCGGACTGGCCGAGTCGAACGTAGCCGAGACCCACATCGACGAGGGTCTTGAGGTAGCGGTGGATCGCCTGGATCGGCTCGAAGAACTCGGCGGCCTCGGCGATCGGCATCTCGAGCACTTCGGCGATGTTCTTGCCCTTGTAGTGCACCGACAGCGTGTCGCGGTTGTACCGCTTGCCATGGCACACCTCGCAATCGACGTACACATCGGGCAGGAAGTTCATCTCGATCTTGATCGTGCCGTCGCCCGAGCACGCCTCGCACCGGCCGCCTTTCACGTTGAAGCTGAACCGGCCGGGCTGGTAGCCCCGAGCCTTTGCTTCGGGCGTGTCGCTGAACAGCGAGCGGACGCGGTCGAACACGCCCGTGTAGGTCGCGGGGTTGGATCGGGGTGTGCGTCCGATCGGCGCCTGGTCGACGTGCACGACCTTGTCGAGGTTGTCGAGCCCCGTCACGCGCGTGTGCTTGCCCGCGACGCGGCGTGCGCCGTTGAGACGGCTCGCGAGGACTTCGTAGAGGATGCCGTTGACCAGCGTCGACTTGCCCGAGCCGCTGACACCCGTCACGGCCGTCAGCACGCCGAGCGGGAAGTCGACCGTGATGTTCTTGAGGTTGTTCTCTCGCGCCCCGACGACCGTGATCTGACGCTTCTTGTCGATCTTGCGCCGCTTCGCCGGGATCGGGATCTCGCGGCGCCCGGCGAGGTAGTCGCCCGTGATCGAGGCGGAGTCCTCGAGGAGCGAAGCGAGCGGACCCGAGTGCACCACCTCGCCGCCGTCGACACCGGCACGCGGCCCGATGTCGACGACCCAGTCGGCCGCGTGGATCGTCTCTTCGTCGTGCTCGACGACGATGAGGGTGTTGCCGAGGTCGCGCAGAGTGACCAGGGTCTCGATGAGCCGTCGGTTATCACGCTGGTGCAGGCCGATCGAGGGCTCATCGAGCACGTACAGCACGCCCGTCAGCCCCGAGCCGATCTGCGTCGCGAGGCGGATGCGCTGCGCTTCGCCGCCTGACAGCGAGCCGGCCGACCGGCCGAGACTCAGATAGTTGAGCCCCACTTGGAGGAGGAAGTCGAGGCGTGCGCGGATCTCGCGCAGCACGGCAGCAGCGATCTGCGCTTCGCGCTCGGTCAGTTCGAGCGTCGCGAAGAACTCCCGCGACTCGGCGAGGCTCAACCGCGACGCATCGGCGATGGAGTGGCCGTGCACGAGCACCGCGAGGACTTCGGGCTTGAGTCGATCACCGTTGCAGACCGGACACGGCACTTCGCGCAGGTACTCGGACCACCGCTGCCGCTGCGTGTCGGACTCGGCCTGCAGGTACTGCCGTTCGATGTATGGGACGACGCCCTCGAAC
Source organism: Microbacterium sp. Y547 (assembly GCF_057669785.1). Classification (NCBI taxonomy): domain Bacteria; kingdom Bacillati; phylum Actinomycetota; class Actinomycetes; order Micrococcales; family Microbacteriaceae; genus Microbacterium; species Microbacterium sp. Y547. Next base: position 99,805 of record NZ_JBYHFN010000002.1, on the reverse strand, counting down.
CCCGACGTGTAACGCATCTCACGGCCGTAGCGGTTGCGCCATTTGACGGAGACTTTGTAGTCCTCGCCTCGCAGCACGGCTTCGCGCACCGATTCGGGCAGGTCTTTCCACGGCGTATCGAGCGAGAAATCGAGGTCGCGTGCGAGGCCTTCGAGCAGCCGCTCGTAGTACTGGTAGAGCCCCTTGCCCTGCGTCGTCCACGGCACCAGGACACCCTCGCTGATCGAGAGCTCCTCATCACCGAGCATGAGCTCGACGTCGACCGACATGCGGGTACCCAGCCCGGAGCAGGCGGGACAGGCGCCGAACGGCGCGTTGAACGAGAAGGTGCGCGGCTCGATCTCGGTCAGCTGCAGCGCGTGGCCGTTCGGGCACGCGAGCTTCTCGGAGAACGACTGCCACGCGTCGTCGCCCTCTTCGTCGACGAAATTGACCTGCACGATGCCGCCGGCCAGACCCAGTGCCGTCTCGACGGAATCGGTGACCCGGCTGAGGATGTCCGGGCCCGCGACGAGCCGGTCGACGACGACGGCGATGTCGTGCTTGTAGCTCTTCTTGAGCTTCGGCGGCTCGGCGAGCTGGATGAGCTCGCCGTCGACGATCGCCCGGGCGTACCCCTTCGCGCCGAGCTCTGCGAAGAGGTCGACGAATTCGCCCTTCTTCTGGGATACGACGGGGGCGACGACCTGGTAGCGCGTGCGCTCGGGGAGCTCCATCAGCTGGTCGGCGATCTGCTGCACCGTCTGCCGCTGGATGCGCTCGCCGCACTCGGGGCAGTGGGGCACGCCGATGCGCGCCCACAGCAGACGCATGTAGTCGTGGATCTCGGTGATCGTGCCGACCGTGGAGCGCGGGTTGCGGTTGGTCGATTTCTGGTCGATCGACACGGCAGGGCTGAGCCCTTCAATGAAGTCGACGTCGGGGCGGTCGACCTGTCCGAGGAACTGCCGCGCGTAGGCGCTCAGTGATTCGACGTAGCGACGCTGCCCCTCGGCGAAGATCGTGTCGAACGCGAGGCTCGACTTGCCCGAGCCGGACAGACCCGTGAAGACGACGAGCGAATCGCGCGGGATGTCGAGGTCGACGTTCTTGAGGTTGTGCACGCGAGCACCGCGCACGCTGAGCGTGCCGCTCCCGTGTCCGGACGCGGGGAAGGGACGCGCGACGACGTGGCTCGAACCGGAGCCTCCGGGCGTGTGATCGGGCGTGACGACGGGGACGATGGGCACCCGACAAGTTTAGGCGGGGCCTCGGACATGGGATCGAAAGCGTGTTCGCCTCGCGCGAATCCGCACGGACGACGAATGGATGCCGCCGGCCTGGGCCTGCGGCATCCATTCGGTCACCGACCGTTCGTCACCACACGATGACGGGCAGACGGAAGCTCTGCGACGTGTCGTGCGCGTCGCTTCCGGCGTACGTCGCCGAGAGCAGGTGCACCCCGCGACTCAGGGTGGGCAGCTTCACCGAGACGACTCCGCGGTCCTTCGCCGTCAGGGTCGCCGTCGCAATGCGGCGGTTGCCGTCGAAGATCACGACCTCGCCCGCGGGAACGCCTTTCCCGGCGATGACGGCGACGTTGTACTGAATCGCCGCGCCGTATTTGGCGAGGATCCGACTCGGCACTCCGAGCGTGATCGTCGCGCTCTTGGCGACCGGTTCGGCGACCGTGATCGGCACCTCGATCGCCGTTCCCGCCAGCGTCGTGATCGTCAGCGGCACCGTGCCGCTCACACCGGTCGGCACGATGACCGACAGGTTCGCGGTTCCTGTGACGTCGAGCACCGCGTCACTCACCGTGGAATCCACGGGCGCTGTGCCGACGACGGTGCCGCCGATCGCCACCGACACCGTGTCGGCTTTCGGCTCGGTCGTCGAGAAGTCCAGTGACGAGAGCGAGACGTCGATCGTCGAGCCGGCGGTGTAGCCGCCCGCGGGCGGTGCCGACAGCGCGAGCCCGATCGAACGCTGCGCGTAGTCGGGCGAGGCCGTGCCGACGAAGGCCATGTAGTCGACCATCGCCGCGAGGTCAGCCTGGCCGGTGTCTGCTCGCGCGGTTCCCTCCGGGAACACGGCGAAGTTGTCCCCACCCGAGGCCAGGAACGAGTTCGCCACCACGCGGTATCCGGCCGTGGGATCGATCGGAGCGCCCTCGAACTGCACGTTCGCGACGCGGCTGCCCTCGGGCGCCGCGGGGTCGAAGGTGTACGTCAACCCTGACGAGATGCCGAGCTTGAGGAAGGGTCGCGCGGCTCCGGCCGGCTGCCACTGCTGCTCGAGCAGCGCGGTGATCTGCCTCCCCGTCAGGGTCAATGCGACGAGGGTGTTGGCGAACGGCTGGACGTTCGCGGCCTCACGGTACGTGAGCACACCGTCGGGAGCGTACGTCATGTCGGTGCGCAGACCCCCCGGGTTCATGAACGCGATCTGCGCCGTCGGATCGGTGCGCTGCACGGCCCACAGCTGCGCGTCGGCGACGAAGTTGCCGAGCGTCGATTCGGCGCCGCGGTTCTCGGTCGTGCCGTTGCGAAGCTTGGCGCGGTTGATGTCTGCCGAGAGAGTGCCGAGCGGGGCGGCTCCGAGCTGAGCCGCGTCGGCGACCGCCTGATCGACGATGGCCGTCACGGTCGGGTCGGGCACGTAGGCGGCCGCGCCCCCCGCGTCGTACATGCTGTAGACGGTGTTGTCCATCGACTGCACGGTCTTCGTCTCGGGGTCGATCGTGATGACCATGTTGCTGAACTTCTCGCCGTACTGCCCCGACGAGATGACGGGCCGCAGTCCCGTGTCCCCCGCGTAGGGCACTTCGTGCGAATACGCCAGGTGGGTGTGCCCGGAGACGATCGCGTTGACCTCGGGACCCACGCCGTTCACGATCGCGCCGAAGCCCGTCGCCGGGTCGGTCGCCGTCGCGTAGGAGGTGTCCTCCGCACCCTCGTGCACGAGCAGCACGACGACATCGGCCTCCCCGTTCGAGGCGTCGCCATCGCTGAGATCGGCGGCGACGGCGTTGACGCTCGAGACGATCGGGCGCACATCGAGCGTCGCGATGCCTGCGGGGTTGACCAGTGACGGCAGGTCTTCCGTCACCGCTCCGATGAAGCCGACCGACACACCGTCGACGGTGCGCACCCAGTACGGCGCCAGCGCATGGTCATCGGTCTCGGTGTCCCAGACGTTCGCGCTGATGTACTCCCAGTCCGCGGCGTTCTGCACGCGATCACGCAGGTCGGCCCACCCGCCGTCGAACTCGTGGTTTCCGGCCGCGCTGACGTCAAGTCCCGCGGCGTTGAGCGCCTCGATCGTCGGCAGATCCTGCTGGATGAAGGACTCGAACGTCGACGCACCGATCAAGTCGCCCGCCGCAGCGAAGATCGTGTTGTCGTTGGCGTCGCGGAACGACTTCACGGCCGTCGCCAGCGCGGCAGCGCCGCCGGCGGGTGCGGCGGCCCCGATACGGCCGTGGAAGTCGTTCATCGTCACGAGGTTGACCGTGACGGGATCGGCGGCTTGAGCCGGGGCGGCGACGAGGGTGCCGGCGGCGAGCGCTGCGGTGGCGAATGCCGCTCCGACCGCAAGGCGTCGGCGTGCCGCAGCGCGCCGGGGTTGTGACATGTGTGGCATGTGACTGCTTCCTCTGGGGGTGGAATCGGGCAGACACGTTCGCGCGTGATCACCACGACGTGACGCTCCGGATGCCGAGCCTAAATCTGCGCACCGCGACGCGATAGCAATATGAGAGGGTGCTCACACACCGCCTCCGCCGACACCGGCCGGTTCTGTGCGATGCATGCAGGCGACGGCTACGCGTGCCCCGCGCGCTCCATGGCGCGCAGGTCGCGCTTGAGGTCCTGCACTTCGTCGCGGAGTCGCGCCGCAAGCTCGAACTTGAGCTCTTCGGCCGCGACGAGCATCTGCGCGCTGAGGTCGGCGATCGTCGCCTCGAGCTGCTCGGCACCCTCGGCCGCGATCCCCTCGCGCCGGCCCTTCGAACTGAGTGACCGTGGGGTCGGTGCCTTGCCCTTGCCCGACGCGACGCGCGACGAGTCTCGGCGCGATAGCATCCGGTCGGTGTCGGATGCCTCGCGCGCCAGGGCGTCGGTGATGTCTGCGATGCGCTTGCGCAGGGGCTGCGGATCGATACCGTGCTCTTTGTTGTACGCGAGCTGCTTGTCACGACGTCGGTCGGTCTCTTCGATTGCGTTGCGCATCGAATCGGTCATCCGATCGGCGTACATGTGCACTTCACCCGAGACGTTGCGCGCCGCGCGGCCGATCGTCTGGATGAGCGAGGTGCCGCTGCGCAGGAACCCCTCTTTGTCGGCGTCGAGGATCGCCACGAGCGAGACCTCGGGCAGGTCGAGCCCTTCGCGCAGCAGGTTGATCCCCACGAGCACGTCGTAGACCCCGGCGCGCAGTTCGCTGAGCAGCTCGACACGCCGCAGCGTGTCGACGTCGGAGTGCAGATAGCGCACCCGCACGCCGTGCTCGCCGAGGAAGTCGGTGAGCTCTTCGGCCATCTTCTTCGTCAGCGTCGTCACGAGCACACGCTCATTGCGCTCGACGCGCAGGCGGATCTCTTCGAGCAGGTCGTCGATCTGCCCCTTGGACGGCTTGACGACGATCTGAGGGTCGACCAGTCCGGTCGGGCGGATGATCTGCTCGACGACGCCGTCGGCGATGCCCATCTCGTAACGGCCCGGCGTCGCCGAGAGGTAGACGGTCTGCCCGACACGGTTCTTGAACTCGTCCCAGCGCAGCGGCCGGTTGTCGAGGGCGCTGGGAAGGCGGAAGCCGTGCTCGACGAGAGTGCGCTTGCGTGACGCGTCGCCTTCGTACATGGCACCGATCTGGGGCACCGCGACGTGCGATTCGTCGATGACCATGAGGAAGTCATCGGGGAAGAAGTCCAGCAGCGTGTGCGGCGGCTCGCCCGGGGAGCGGCCGTCGAGGTGGCGCGAGTAGTTCTCGATGCCCGAGCAGAAGCCCAGCTGCTGCAGCATCTCGAGATCGAACGTCGTGCGCATGCGCAGCCGCTGCGCCTCGAGCAGCTTGTTCTGCGACTCGAGCTCACGCAGCCGCTCGCTCAGCTCGTGCTCGATCGTGCCGATCGCGCGCTGAACGGTGTCGGTCCCGGCCGCGTAGTGCGTCGCGGGGAAGATCGGCACAGAGTCGAGCTTCTGCACCACCTCACCCGTGAGGGGGTGCAGCATGTACAGCCCCTCGATCTCGTCACCGAACATCTCGATGCGCACGGCGTACTCCTCGTACACCGGGATGATCTCGATCGTGTCGCCGCGAACGCGGAAGTTGCCGCGCGAGAAGTCGACGTCGTTGCGGTTGTACTGCATCGCGATGAACTTGCGGATGAGAGCGTCGCGGTCGTACCGCTCGCCCCGCTGCAGTGCGACCATCGCCCGCAGATACTCTTCGGGCGAACCGAGACCGTAGATGCACGACACCGTGGACACCACGACGACGTCGCGGCGGCTCAGCAGCGAATTCGTCGTCGAGTGACGCAACCGCTCGACCTCGGAGTTGATCGACGAGTCCTTCTCGATGAAGGTATCGGTCTGCGGCACGTACGCCTCGGGCTGGTAGTAGTCGTAGTACGACACGAAGTACTCGACGGCGTTGTTGGGCAAGAGCTCACGGAACTCGTTGGCGAGCTGCGCCGCGAGGGTCTTGTTGTGCGCGAGCACGAGGGTGGGGCGCTGGACTGCTTCGATGAGCCAGGCTGTCGTCGCCGACTTTCCGGTTCCGGTGGCGCCCAGCAGGACGACATCGGTCTCACCCGCATTGATGCGCGCCGCGAGCTCGGCGATCGCCTGAGGCTGATCGCCGGACGGGGAAAAGTCGCTGATGACTTCGAAGGGCCGCACGGATCGCGTCGTCTGCACCCTTCCAGCGTAGGCGCGGGCTCAGACATCCGGGCGGGCTCGGCCTCGAAACGTCAGCCGGCGGCGCGCGCCGCGATGTGCTGTGGGAGCGCGTCCCACAGCGCATCGACCTGCCGCAGGGTCTCCCCCACCGTCCCTGCTGTGTCGATGACGACATCCGCGATCGCCAGGCGTGCGGCATCCGAGACCTGAGACGCGAGCCGGGCGTCGGCATCCGTCTCGGTCATTCCCCGCAGGTCGACCATCCGTGCTCGGCGCACGTGGACCGGCGCGTGGGCGACGACGATCAGGTCCCAGGGGTCGCCGACGCGAGCCTCGACGAGCAGCGGCACGTCGTACACGACGACGGCGTCGGCACGGTCGGCGAAGGCCGCAGCGAAGCGGCGCTGCGACGCCGTCGCCACGGCAGGATGCACGATGGCGTTGAGGCGGGCGACGTCGGCAGGGTTGCCGAAAGCCCGCGCCGCGAGAGCGGGGCGGTCGAGGGACCCGTCGGGAAGAACCACGTCATCGCCGAACTGCTCGGCGATCTCCGCGAGGACCGGAGAGCCCGGGCGCTGTACGTCGCGGACGATCTGGTCCGCATCGACGATCACGGCACCGAGTTCGGCAAGACGCGCGGCGATCGTGGACTTGCCCGACGCGATCCCGCCGGTGAGAGCGATGAGCGGCATGGCACGAGCATGCCACGCGCGCCGGCATCACCGGACGCATGCGTATTCATCTGCATGAACCTCAGGTTTTGCTCAAGGAGTGGATCTTTGGGCGGTGCTGAGGCTTACTCAAGGCGCCCTTGCGGTAGCCGCCATACGTTCGATTCATCGCCGAAACACCTCGCCGGTCCCGCACCACGGGGGAAGGGCAAGACCGGCAGGATCATCGTCACCGCCGCGGGCGAAGCCCCGGCGTGACGTACCTCTGCTTCCGAACGACACGAGACCGACAGGAGACCGACATGCTGGCACCACGCAGCCTCGCACCGGTCTCCCCCGTGGGCGCTCGCCGTCCTGGGAGGCGCAAGCGGTGTCGCCTGGGGTCCACCGCCGCCGGCGTGATCAGGGCGTCCGTCGTGATCTCGGGTTCCCTGGAGCCGGAGACCACGACGGACGACCCGGTCCTCACTACGAAGAAGCCCGTTGCGGATCTGGGGTTCCGCGACATCGTGAGCTTGCCCAGCGAGCTCACGAGCACACTCGTGGCGCACCGCGTCGTGACGATCACCGCCGCGGGGGACGGCGGGGTTACCACGACGAAGGGCGACACGATGCCCATGCTGATCAGTCTCGTCGCTCTCCTCGGGCCGACCAGACTGATCCCCGCTCCCGAGTCCCGCGGAACCCGAAAAGCCGGGGACTCGGGAGCACTTCTGCCGGAGGTTGCGCGATGAGCCGTGCGACCACCGTGGACCACGTTGCGGTGGGGGCCGCGACTCCGGCCGACGCGGGGGCGTCGGCCGGTGGGTCCGCTGGCGCGCAGGGCCGTGCGCGCTCCGGCATCGCGGCGCTGTCCGCGGCGCTCGCTCTGATCCTGGGGGTCGGGGCGGGCGCCGCGCCGTCCACGAATCCGGTCACCTGACGGTGAACTCGCCCACTCCAGCCAACGCGTTCCGGCACCGCTTCTGGGATATCATCACCGTTGTCGATTCGCCGACCGAGAGCGACCCGTCTGATACCGGAGGTGTGCAGGTGCCGGACAGCCGTGTCGCCGTCGTGATCGAGGACGAAGCCGACATCCGGCAGCTCCTGACTGACGTGCTCGAATCCGCGGGCTTCACGGTGCACGCGGCCGGGTCCGGACTCGATGGGATCGAGCTCGTGCGGACCACGCAACCCGTCGTGACGACATTGGATGTCAGCATGCCCGGCATCGACGGGTTCGAGACCGCAAAGCGGATCCGCGCCATCAGCAACACCTACATCGTCATGCTCACGGCGCGCAGCGAAGAGATCGATGCCCTGCAGGGGCTCGAATCCGGCGCGGACGATTACATCACCAAGCCGTTCCGGCCCCGTGAGCTTCGCGCGCGCATCGAAGCAATGCTGCGCCGCCCCCGCGTGCACACCGCCTCGGGTGACGCGGCGATCGACACCCCGCTGCCCTCCCCTGCCCTTGCGGAGGATCCGGACGACGGATGGCTCGGGCATCGGGGACTGCGCGTGCACCCCGGCATGCGGATCGCGGTGCGCGACGGGCAGAACCTCGACCTGACGCGCAGCGAGTTCGACATCGTCGCCGGCCTGCTCACCGCGCGTGGCCGCGTCGTCAGCAAGAGCGAGCTGGCTCTCATGCTGCGCGGTGACCACCACGGGGCGAGTGAGTTCGTGAGCGACGCGGACGCCCGCGCGATCGAGGTGCACATGGCCAACGTGCGCCGAAAGCTCGGCGAACGGCCGACGCAGCCCCGGTGGATCGAGACCGTCCGCGGCGTGGGCTACCGCCTCACACGCTGACCACGACGACAGAAGCATCCGAGCCGCGCGCGGCGTCCATCGCCGCGCGGCGTGCCGCGCTCATGAGCGTGGCGGGCTCGTAGCCGGTCGTGTCACTGAGCGCGACGCTGACGCCTACGACCGGGATCACAGCGCCGACGACGCCGCTCAGCTCGTCGAAGAGCCCCCGACGTATGCGCTCCGCCGTGCGCCGCGCGTCGGCTGCCGACCCTGGCTGGATGCCGACGAAGAGGCCCGTCGCCCCGTCGTGGCCGACGAACGCGCTCGTGGGAGCGAAGCGCCGCACGACCGTGCGGAAGGCGTCGGCGACGCTCGACGCCGCCTCGGTCCCGAACGCCGTCGAGATCGCCGGCAGGTCGTCGATGCGCACCGAGATGACGCCGACGAGTTCGCCCCGGCGTCGCGCGCGACCGCTCATCCCGAGCAGCACGTAGGCGAAGGACATCTCGGGCAGCACGTCGTCATCGGTGAGGGTGAGACCGCGCGAGGCAACCACCCCGACGGATCCGGCGCGGTCCGACAGCAGCACCGAGGCGACGACGACCGCGACGATCGTGGTCAGGATCGTGACGAAGCTCGTGGCGATCGTGTCCAGCCACGTGCGGAAGATCTCGCTGTCCGGGCCGGCGACGAGGAACACGACGGTGCGCACGAGGTAGTACGCGGACTGGAACCCCAGCACCGCGACGAGGCTCCACGCGTTGCGGTTGCTCCCCATCTCATCGCGAAGGCTCTCGGCGGCGCCGAGGGCTGCGAAGACGAGGATACCGACGAACAGGACAGGCGCGCCGGCCCACGCTCCGCCCCCTGGCCCCGCGATGAGAACAGCGATGACGGCCGCGACCGCGGCGGCGGCAACGATGAGACCCGCCACGAGCAGCCGTCGCGCGTTGTAGGCGCGGCATCCGAGCCAGATGCAGCCCGGGATCACCACGAAGGCCCCATTGCCGATCGCGATCGCCCACCAGGCATCCGGAGCCGTCGTCCAGATCAGATAGCTGACCGAGGTCAGCACGGCGGCGAGGAACGCCAGGCCCCACATGCGACCCGCGCCGTCGTCGCGCCGCAGAATCGATCCCGTGATGAACACGACGCTACTGGCGACGACGACGACAGCTGTCATCACCGCGACGGAGAAAAGGTCGAGGGTCATTCGGTTCCTTCCGATGGTTCGACGCGGTGCGCGCCCAGGGGCAGCCGCACCACGAATGTCGTTCCCGACCCCAGTTCGCTCTGCACCGTGATCTCGCCTCCGTGAGAGCGGACGATGTCCCGGCTGATCGCGAGCCCCAGTCCGCTGCCGTGCGTCGAAGTCATGCGCACGGCATCGGAGCGGAAGAACCTGTGGAACAGCCGCGGCATCTCGGAGTCGGAGATCCCGCGGCCCGAGTCCCGCACGACGATCCACGCGTGCACGTCGTCGCTCGTCGTGCCCACTTCGATCGTCCCGCCGTCCTTGTTGTACTTGACAGCGTTCGAGAGCAGATTGTCGAGCACCTGACGGATGCGCGACGCGTCGACGAACGCGACGGCGCTCTCGACGCCCGTGGAATCGATTCGGATGCCGCGCTCCGCGGCGCGAGGATCCTGCAGCTCGATCGCGGCCGTCGCGATCGAGGCGATGTCGGTCTGCTGCGGGCGGATGCTGAGCTCGACCGTCGTGCGGTCGGAGCTGGATGCCGCGAGGATGTCGGACACGATCGAGAGCAGCCGGTGCGCGTTGCGCTCGGCGACTTCGAGCCCACGGCGCGCCGACGGCGACAGGTCTTCATCGAGCACGAGGTCGAGGTAGCCGACGATCGCGGTGAGTGGCGTGCGCAGTTCGTGCGATACCGACGCCACGAGGTCTTCGCGGGCGCGCACCGCGATGAGCTCCGTCGTGATGTCGCGCGAGACGATGACTGTTCCCGTCGCCTGCCCGTCATCGTCGCTCAGGCGTCGCGCGGTCACGTTGAGCGCACGGCGCTGTTCACCGGGCTCGCCGAACCAGATGACCTCGTCGTCGAACGTCTCACCGCGCATCGCCCGGGCGAGGGGCTGCTCTTCGGAGGGCAGAAGCGTGATCCCGTCGCGGGCATACGCGGGCACGAGGGTCGTCGCCTCCTGTTCGGCTCGCGTGTCCTTGGCGCGCTGCAGGCGCCCGTGCGCGTCGTTGCGCACCGCGACGCGGCCGTCCTCCGCCACGCGGATGATGCCGAAGTCGACGGCATCCAAAACGCTCGTCACGGTCTGCTCCTGCTCGCGGGCGTTTTCCAGAGCCTGGCCCAGGATCCGCGTCTGGCTGTCGAGCAGGATCCGCTGCACGCGCGAGCGCCTCGCCGTGAGGTAACTCGTCGTGGACAGGGCGACGACGGCGACCGGCAGCAGCAGCGCCGAGAACGTCAGCGGCCGACCCGGTAAGAATGTCTGGAATCCGTAGACCGCGCAGATCGTGAGGATCGACACGAACAGGCCCACCAAGCCGAAGCCCGATGCGAGCCACATCGCGGGAAAGATCCAGAGGATTCCGAAACCCGCCGTCGGGCTGGATTCGCGCATGACCGCGATCGCTGCGACATCGACGAGCGGCAGGACGACGCTCACCCCCTGCGGGAGGCTGTTCCACGGCACCGCGATCGCCACGCCGGCTCCGATGAACACGACGAGCACCGCGGCGAAGAACATGGGCGTGTTACCGGGGAAGTCGCCGATGATGGCGATGAGCGTGATGATGAGCACGACAGCGCCCAGCAGCAGCTGGTTGAGCACCGTCGTCCGGGCGCGCGTGCGGTCCTCGAACTGCGCGCGACCGACGCGGCGAAGGGCGGGCGGCCAAGACATGATGCGACGCTACCGCGCGGGCGGGCGCGGCGTTGCCCGGCACTCCGGATGCCGCGGGGTGCGCACCCGGAGTGCCGGATACGCCGAAGAGGCCAAGACCCGAAGGTCCTGGCCTCTTGGCGGTGTCGAGGAGCTAGTCCTCGATCAGCAGTGTCGGATCAGCGACCCGAGAGCTTCTCGCGGAGCGCAGCGAGCGCCTCGTCGTCGGCGAGCGTTCCGCCGCCGGCCTCGGAGGTGAAGCTCGACGACGAAGCGCCCGTGTCGGCGGGGGCGTTGGCCTCGGCCTCGGCTGCCTTCGTGACGGCGGCCTTGTGCGCCTCCCAGCGCGAGTGGGCAGCGGCGTACTCCTGCTCCCACTTCTCGCGCTGCTCGTCGAAGCCTTCCTTCCACTGGTTGGTCTCCGAGTCGAAGCCCTCGGGGTACTTGTACTCCCCGTTGTCGTCGTACTCGGTGGCCATGCCGTAGAGGGCGGGGTCGAACTCGGTACCGAAGGGGTCGACCGACTCGTTCGCCTGCTTGAGCGAGAGCGAGATGCGGCGACGCTCGAGGTCGATGTCGATGATCTTGACGAAGACCTCTTCGCCGACCGACACGACCTGCTCGGCGAGCTCGACGTGCTTGCCGGAGAGCTCCGAGATGTGCACGAGGCCCTCGATGCCGTCGGCGACCCGAACGAACGCACCGAACGGCACGAGCTTGGTGACCTTGCCCGGAGCGACCTGACCGATCGCGTGTGTGCGGGCGAACACCTGCCACGGGTCTTCCTGCGTCGCCTTGAGGGAGAGCGAGACGCGCTCGCGGTCCAGGTCGACCTCGAGGATCTCGACGGTGACTTCCTGACCGACCTCGACGACCTCAGACGCGTGCTCGATGTGCTTCCACGACAGCTCGGAGACGTGGACGAGACCGTCGACGCCACCCAGGTCGACGAACGCACCGAAGTTGACGATCGACGAGACCGTGCCCTTGCGGACCTGGCCCTTGTGCAGGTTGTTGAGGAAGTTCGAGCGCGACTCGGACTGCGTCTGCTCGAGCAGAGCGCGGCGCGAGAGCACGACGTTGTTGCGGTTCTTGTCGAGTTCGAGGATCTTGGCCTCGATCTCCTGGCCGAGGTACGGCGTCAGATCGCGGACACGGCGCAGCTCGATGAGCGATGCGGGGAGGAACCCACGCAGGCCGATGTCGACGATGAGACCGCCCTTGACGACCTCGATGACAGAACCGGTGACGACGCCGTCGTCTTCCTTGATCTTCTCGACGTCGCCCCACGCGCGCTCGTACTGTGCGCGCTTCTTGGACAGGATGAGGCGGCCTTCCTTGTCCTCCTTCTGGAGAACGAGGGCCTCGACCTCATCGCCGACCTTGACGACCTCGTTGGGGTCGACGTCGTGCTTGATCGAGAGCTCGCGAGAAGGGATGACACCCTCGGTCTTGAAGCCGACATCGAGGAGGACCTCGTCGCGGTCGACCTTCACGACGGTGCCTTCGATGAGGTCGCCGTCGTTGAAGGACTTGATGGTCAGTTCGACCGCGGCCAGGAAGTCCTCAGCAGAGCCGATGTCGTTGATTGCGATCTGCTTGGTGGCCGGGGCGGTCGTTGCGCTAGTCATGTAGTGGGTTGTCCTTGTGGGTTGGGGGTCTCGGGCTCGGCTTCTTCGTACACGCGGACGCGAACGAATTGTCAGCCGAAGCGAAGCGGATTGTTTTCGTGCGATGTCACGCACCCGATACCGGGACGTGACGGGAGAGCCACAGAAGTGACATTCCAGGGTATCAGAACGGCGCCGAGGGCCGCGAGGTCATGAACCGGCCTTCGTCGCGCACGGAACGCAGCGTGTCGCGGTCGGTCGCGCGACGAGACGGGCGAGCGGAATCGCGGTGCCGCAATCCGTGCAGATCCCGAAGCCGTCGGTGGCGCTCCGCGCGAGTGCGGCCTCGGTCTCGTCGCGTTCTCGGGCGGCGTCGGCGCGCAGCCCCGCAAGCCGCGACCACTCCGCCGAAAGGGGCGCGCCCTCGGGGTCGTGCTCGTCGTCGGCGGTCTCGGCCCCGCGGTCGGCGCGCAACTGAGCGAGCGTCTCGTCGAGACGACTGATGCGTTCGTCGAGTTCGGCGCGCAGCGTCTCGAGCGCTCCGCGCACGTGCGTCGCGGCATCCGTCGTCACGGCTGCAGCAGCACCTTCACGGCGCGGCGCTCGTCCATCGCGGCATACGCCTCGGGGGCCTCGGCCAGCGGCAGGGTGAGGTCGAAGACGCGGCCCGGCTGGATGCGACCGGAGCGCACGTCGGGCAGCAGCTCTTCGATGTAGCCGCGCACGGGCGCGACTCCCCCGTTGACGCCGACATTGCGCTCGAACATGCGCCCGATCGGCAGCTCGGGCCCGCCGTTGGGCACTCCCACGTACCCGACCATGCCGCCCGGACGCGTGGAGCGAAGCGCCTGGTCCATCGACTCCTTCGTGCCGACGCACTCGAGCACACGGTCGGCGCCGATGCCGTCGGTCAGCTCGCGAACGGCCGCAACGCCTTCGTCACCGCGCTCCTCGACGATGTGGGTGGCCCCGAATTCACGCGCGAGCTCCTGACGACGCGGATGCCGCGACATCGCGATGATCGTGGCGGCGCCGAGTCGCTTGGCCGCGATGACGGCGCACAGGCCGACGGCGCCGTCGCCCACGACGACGACGGTGTCGCCGGCGGTGACGCCTGCCGACACCGCGGCGTGGTGGCCCGTGCCCATGACGTCGCTGAGGGCGAGGAGGCCCGGGATCTCTTCGTCGGCGATCGGGCCGGGCACGACCGCGAGCGTGCCGTCGGCGAGGGGAACGCGCACGCGCTCACCCTGGCCGCCGTCGGCGAATCCGCCGAAGCGGTCGTCGCGACCCCACCAGCCGCCCGCGAGGCACGACGTGCTCACGCCGTTGCGGCAGTTCACGCACGTGCCGTCGCACACATAGAACGGTGCGATGACGAAATCGCCGGGGCGCACGTTCTCGACCTCGGGACCGACCGCCTCGACGACGCCGACGAACTCATGGCCGATCCGCCGCGGTTCATCGGTCGCCGTGACGCCGCGATACGGCCACAGGTCGGAGCCGCAGACGCACGCAGCGAGGACGCGCACGATCGCATCGCGTCCCGTCGAGAGTTCGGGGTCGGGCACCTCCTCGACGCGGATGTCGCGGGCAGCGTGGATGACAGTGGCGCGCATGGGGACGATGCTACGCCGGGTTTCGCGGCGGGGTGCCGCGGCCTACGCTCGGGCCATGCGCATGACCGCCGCCTTCCGCGCTCCCCGGCGCACGCCGGCCCTGCAGGTGGCCAAGTCTGCTCTGGCGACCATCGCCGCGTGGCTCATCGCGGGCTGGCTCGTTCCCGGCCCGCCGCCGGTCTTCGCCGCGATCGCCGCGCTCCTGGTCGTGCAGCCGAGCGTCAACCAGTCGCTCGCCAAGGCGGTCGAGCGGTCTATCGGCGTGATCGCCGGCGTCGCCGTCGCGTTGGCGCTCGGGATCCTGCTCGGCGGTTCGACGTGGGTGATCCTGCTCGCGACCGTCATCGCCTTGCTGTTGGCGTGGGGGCTCCGGATGACGGCGGGCACGGCCAACCAGGTGGCCATCAGCGCTCTGCTCGTGCTCGCGCTCGGCGGCAGCAGCCCAGGATACGCCGTCGACCGGATCGTCGAGACGCTGCTGGGCGCCGTCGTCGGGATCATCATCAGCCTCGCCCTCGTGCCGCCCGTCGCCGTCGTGCCCGCCCGTCACGCCGTCGAGGCGCTCGCCGCCGAGCTCGCCGCGTCGCTCGACCGCCTCGCGGTCGCACTCGAGCAGCCGCAGACGCCGGAACAGGTGCAGGAACTGCTCCTCACCGCGCGACTGATGCGCCCCATGCGCGACAAGGCCAGCTCCGCGCTCGCCGAGGCCGGCGACTCCCTTACGCTCAACCCGCGCGGCACGCGGCACCGCGCTGACCTCGCCGAGGCGCAGGCGCAGCTGGACCGCTTCGCGCCCATCGTGACGCAGACGATCGGCATGACGCGCGCCTTCGCGGACCACTACGACCCATCGGTGCACGACGAGCCCGTCGTGCACGACATCGCGCAGCAACTGCGGCGCGCAGCGCACGACGTGCAGCTCGTGGCCGTCGATCCGGAGCACCTGCCCGTCGACGACCGCGAGCCGGCACTCACGTCACCGCTGACGGTGCACATGCCGGACTCCTCCCACTGGATGCTGATCGGATCCCTGCTCGAGGACCTCCGCCGCATCCATGAGACGTTGAGCGCGCCGGCGGAACCTACTCGGTGACGCGCACCGTGAAGACGACGTCTGGGATGCCGCCGTCGGAGTTCTCGAGCGTCACTTCGGTCTCGCCCTCGGCGAGCGCCGTGATGCCGGGATTGAACGTCGCCGTGGCGTCTGCGTATCCCTCCACGAACTCGGCGACGGCGGGGTCGGCGATCGTCGCGGTATAGCTGTCGACGGCGAGGTCGCCCGTGTCGATGTTGAGCACCTGCCCGACGACGAGGTCGACCGTCGTGCCTTCGAGCTCGCCCGCCCCCTTCGTGACGGGAGCGATGACGTCTCCTTCGACGGATCCGGAACACGAGGTGAGTGCGAGAGCCGAGACGGCGAGCACACAGACGGCGGCGAAGCGAGTGAACTTCATATGGTCAGCCTGACGGTGCGGATGCCTCGGCGCCAGGGCGAGATCGGGAACACCGGCTGTGGATAAGTGCTCATCGGCACCGGCGCTGCGGATTACGGTGGTCGCGTGTTCAGCCGCCTTCGCTCCGTCACCGCCGCGTGCGCCCTCGCGCTCGCGCTGGGTGGCTGCGCCACGTCTTCCGACCTCACCGAGCCCTCACCCGCCTTCTCTTCCGAGGCCGACGCATTCGCCGCCGCAGAAGAGACCTACCGCGCATACGTCGATGCGCTGAACCAAACCAGGGAAGGTTTGCAAGCGGACGCGGATCCCCGTGAATTCCTGATCGCCGATGCGCTTGAGGTTGACCTCGCTACGAAGCGAGAGCTCGAACAGGATGGTTTAGCCATCACCGGTGCAAGCAGAGTCACGAGCATTGAGCCGACCCGCGCTTCTGACGACTTCGCATCTGTCGTTATCTCGGTTTGTTTGAATTCCGCTGAGACCCGGGTGATGGACTCGGTGGGAGATGATGTGACTCCCCCCGGTCGCGCGACACACGTGCTCATGGAAGTCACTCTGGTGGCCTCTGGGGAAACTCTCCTGATTTCGGACAGCTCGACCGTGGATGGCGACGGATGCTGACCACTTGGCTTGTCACGTTCGCGCTTGGTTTAGCACTCGGCGCTGGGCCCACCGATCCGCCTTGCACCCCCGACCTCGCCGCAACCGGGTTATGCGGGTCTGTCGCAAACTCAGGCACGTCCGTTGAGATCGGCGCATCCACGATGCGGCCGGGCGGCTCCGCCGGGCCCAGCACGCCCAGCAGCGACCGGCCCGCTCCCGAACCCGCCCTGCCCACCGCCCCGGAGACGTGCGGGCCGCTGGGATGCCGCCCGACCTACTCCGTCGTCATGGTCCCCGACGTCACGATCGACGATCTCGCGTCGTTCCGCCCGGCGGCACCCTCGCTCGCGGGTGAGCCGATCGGATTCGCGGTCGCCGGGCTGCCGGCGAACTTCGTGGCGACGGCATCCGAGCAGCGCATCGCAGGTGAACTCCTCGGGTGGGATGTCACGGTGCGGTTCGTGCCCGTCGGCTTCGTCTTCGACTACGGAGACGGCACATCGCATCCGTCGACGACGGGCGGCACGACGTGGGCGGCGACCGGAGCGTCACAGTTCGCGCCGACTGAAACGAGCCATGTCTACCGCGAGCGCGGCGAGCACACCGTGACCGCGAGGGTTCGCTATGCGGCATCCATCGACTTCGGCACGGGCTCGTGGCGCCCTGTTCCCGGGCACGTCGTCGCGACGAGCGCGGGCTACGGCGTGCGCGTCGTCGAGGCGTCGACAGCCCTCGTCGACCGCACGTGCCGTGAAGGAGCCCCCGGCCCCGGCTGCTGACGGCGTCGACGCGACGGCGACCGCGTCCACAGCCACCGCGTCGACCGCCACTGCCCCTCGCGATTCGGCGGACAGTACCCTGTCGATGTGTCCCACCGTCCACAGAAACTGCTTCTGCTCGACTCCGCGTCGCTGTACTTCCGCGCGTTCTTCGGCGTACCCGACACCGTCCGGGCGCCCGATGGGCAGCCCGTCAACGCCGTGCGCGGGTTTCTCGACATCATCACGAAGCTCGTGACGACGTACGAGCCGACGCACGTCGTCGCCTGCTGGGACGACGATTGGCGCCCGCAGTGGCGCGTGGACCTCATCCCCTCGTACAAGACCCACCGCGTCGCTGAGGTCATCGCGGGCGCACCCGATGTCGAAGAGGTCCCGGATCCGCTCGAAGTGCAGGTCCCGGTGATCCGCGAAGCGCTCGCCGCGGTCGGCATCGTCGTCGTCGGGGCCGCCGAACACGAAGCCGACGACGTCATCGGCACACTCGCAACGCGTGCCGAGATGCCCGTCGATGTCGTGACGGGCGACCGCGATCTCTTTCAGGTCGTCGACGACGCGCGCGGCGTGCGAGTCATTTACACGGCGCGCGGTATGAGCAATCTCGACGTCGTGACGGACGACGTCGTCATGACCAGATACGGCGTGCGGCCCGACCAGTACGCCGACTTCGCGACGCTGCGCGGCGACGCCTCTGACGGGCTGCCGGGCGTCGCGGGCGTCGGCGACAAGACCGCCGCGAAGCTGCTGCAGGCCCACGGCGATATCGCCGGCGTCATCGCCGCAGCCGCTGCGGGCGAGGGGATGTCCGCGGGACTCCGAGCCAAGATCGAGGCGGCTCTGCCGTACCTCGAGGTCGCCCCCACGGTCGTCGGCGTCGTGCGAGAC
Organism: Microbacterium sp. Y547; assembly: GCF_057669785.1. NCBI lineage: Bacteria > Bacillati > Actinomycetota > Actinomycetes > Micrococcales > Microbacteriaceae > Microbacterium > Microbacterium sp. Y547. Next base: position 81,706 of record NZ_JBYHFN010000002.1, on the reverse strand, counting down.
CTCGACCTGCCCGATGTCGACGCCCGCCTGCGGCCGCTCGACGATCAGCAGAAGACGGATGCCACGGCCCTGGCCGAACGCCGCGGTCTCGGCACGTCGATGAACCGCCTCATCCTGGCGCTCGACCGCGTCTGATCCTCAGCGCAGCGGCGTCGAGCGAGCCGTCGCCGCCAGAAGCAGCCCGCAGTAGACCACCGACAGTGCGACGCACACGACCAGCGGCGTGTTCCATCCGCCCGAGACGTCGTGCAGCCATCCGATGAACGGGCCGCCGGCGGCGCCGAGCGCATATCCACCGCCCTGCACGAACGCCGACATGCCCGCCGCTTCGCGGTCGGACCGCGAGACGCCGATGAGCGCCGTGAAGACGACGACGAAGCCTCCCGCGTGGCCGACCGCGCCGATCATGAGCCACAGCCACAGCATCTCGGGCGCGAAGACGAGTCCCACCGTGAGAATGAGCCAGGACGCGCAGATCGTCAGGGCGGGCACGTAGCGCGGCGCGTAGCGGGCCAGCAGCGGCACGATGAAGGCGCCCGCGATGCCGGCTCCCTGGTAGAGCGACGACAGCGCGCCGGCCGCCGACGCACCGAGGCCCAGCTCATCGGCCGTGAGCGCCGGGAGCCACGTCGTCAACCCGTAGTAGATGAGGCATTGCGCACCGAACGCGCCCACGAGCAGCCACGCGATGGGCCGCCGCAGGATGCCTTGTTCGTCCCGGCGGCTCCCCACGACAGGCAGCGGGCCGGTGATCGTCTCGGCCAGTTCCACTGTGCGCTGCTCTTCCGCCGAGCGCGGCGGGCCCCGATGCGCCGCCGGTTCGCCCGACAGACGGTCCTCTGCCCCTGCGTGCCATTGCCGACGCGCGTGAACGGTCCACAGCGCCAGCCCGCCGAGCGTGAGACCCGACCACATCAGCAGCGCCCAGGACCAGCCCACGAGGTCAGCCAGCGGCACCGTGAACAGCGCCGTCACGAGTGAGCCGACGTTCGTCGCCGCCGCGTACGCCGCGGTGACCGTCGCGACCCGTTCGGGCGGAACGTCTCGCCGGATGATCACGGGGATGACGATGTTGCCGATCGTGATCGAGGCTCCGATCACGACCATGCCCGCGAGCATCCACCCGAACCCCGGGATGGCGCGCACGAACGTGCCGACGAGCACACCCGCGAGCGACGTGAAGAGGGCGATCTCGGCGCCCGTGCGCCGGATGATGATCGCCGCGACCGGGGTGAGCACGGCGAACATCAGCACGGGCAGCGACGTGAGCAGCCCGGCCGCGACGGACCCGACGCCGTAGTCGTGCTCGATCTCGCGCAGCACGGGGGTCGGCGCGATGATGGGTCCGCGAAGGCTCAGCGCGGCGACGAGCACACCGGCCACGACAAGCCAGGGGATGCCCCGCCGCGCGCCTCCGGCAACGGGGAACGAGCTCATCCGGCGAGCCTATCCCCGGTCACCGGCGACGCTGCGTCCACGCGCGCAGACGCTCGAGCGGCCAGGTCGTCACGATCCGCTCCGGGGGCACGCCGGCTCGCTCTGCCCTCTCGGCGCCGTAGTCGAGCAGGGACAGCTGGCCGGGCGCGTGAGCATCCGAGTCGATCGAGAACAGGCAGCCTTCGTCGAGCGCGACCGCGATCAGCTCGTCGGGCGGGTCCTGGCGTTCCGGGCGCGAGTTGATCTCGACGGCGACACCGCGCTCGGCGCATGCGGCGAACACGGCGCGCGCGTCGAGATCCGATGGCGGCCGCGTGCCCCGCGACCCTTCGACCAGGCGACCCGTGACATGGCCGAGCACGTCGACCCGCGGATTCGACACGGCCGCGACGATGCGCCGCGTCATCGGGCGGCGCTGCATCCGCAGCTTCGAGTGCACGGATGCCACGACGATGTCGAGTTCGTCGAGCAGGCCTGGTTCCTGGTCGAGGGCACCGTCGTCGAGGATGTCGACCTCGATACCCGACAGCAGCGTGAAGCCGTTGTCGCTCAATCCCGCGACGATCTCGAGCTGCGCGCGCAGCCGCTCGGGCGACAGGCCGTTCGCGACGCGAAGCCGTGGCGAGTGGTCGGTCAGTGCGAGGTACTCGTGCCCCAATCGGCGGGCCGCATCGACCATCAGGTCGATCGAGGTGAGCCCGTCGGACCAGTCGCTGTGCGCGTGCAGGTCGCCGCGCAGGAGCGCACGCAGCGCCGAGGAGCGCTCGATGCCCGCGCGCTCACGGAGCTCGACGAGGTACTCGGGCACCTCGCCGGCGAGAGCCTGCCGGATGACCGCGAACGTGGATTCCCCGATGCCTTTTCGTCGCCGCAAGGATGCGGCATCCCGCAGCTCGTCCTCGGTGAGCGGCGCGATGGTGTCGGCTGCCGCGCGGAAGGCTTTGGATTTGTAGCGCGACGACCGCTCGCGCTCGAGGAGGGTCGCGATCTCGGCGAGGGCGTCGTGTGGCCTCACGCCCTCACGCTCCGGCGGCGAACCTCGAGGTCTTGACGACGACAGGAGCCGCGGCTATTCGGTTGAGACCCCAGCCGAACAGGATCGACAGCACGCCCATCCCCATCGCGAACGCCGCGACGCCGAACGAGACGACCGAGGTGAACAGCGAGGCACGCAGGAACGAGGCGTTCATCATCGTCGCGCGCACGGGGTCGTCCTGCGGCAGTTCGGCATACGTCTTGCCGCCCGAGGCCTCCAGGGCGTGGTGCTGGATGATGTCGGCCTGCACATAGGCCGTCAACGGCCCCTGCACGATCTGTCCCTGGAATGCCGCCGCATCGTCGGGGATCGTGATGTTCTCGGCACGGAGCTGCGACGACACCATGATCCACACGATGACACCGACGACGATGAGGACGATGCCGCCCACGATCCCGAGCGTGCCCACCACCTTCACTGCACCGAGGTTCCGGGCGGGGGCTTCGACTGCTGCTGGTGCATCGCTCATTGCGTTCTCCTCAGGTCGTTGCTGCCGCTTTCACGCTAGCCCCGGTCAGCCCCCCTGCGGAAGAGCACTCGCGCCCGCGGCCAATGCGCGTGTCGCCTCGATCCACTGGTCGAGCTTCGTCTGCGCGGCGCCGCTGTCGATCGCCGCGGCCGCCTCGTCGCGGGCCTCAGCGAGGCGCTCGAGCATGGACCGCTGCACCTGGGCGGGATCGCGGAAGAGCCGGTACGAGACGATTCCCGCCGCCGCATTCAGCAGGACGATGTCACGGACCGCACCCGTCTCACCGCCGATGACGCGGCGCACGACCGCGGCGTTGTGCGCGGGATCGCCCCCGAGCAGATCGCCGATCTCGGCAAGGGGGATGTCCAGGTCGCGCGGGTCGACGTCGTGCTCGTGAATGTCGCCGCGGCTGACCTCCCACAACCGGCTGTGGCCGGTCGTGGTCAGCTCATCCAGTCCGTCGTCGCCGCGGAAGACGAGTGCCGTCGCGCCGCGCGTGCGGAAGACGCCGGTGATGAGCGGCACCCGGTCCAGCTGCGCGACGCCCACCGCGTTGGCCTCGGCACGCGCGGGGTTGCACAGGGGGCCCAAGAAGTTGAAGACCGTCGGCACACCGAGTTCGGCACGCGTCGTTCCCGCGTGCCGGAAGCCGGGGTGAAACGCCGAGGCGTACACGAACGCGATGCCGGCACGCGCCAGCGTCTGCGCGACGGCGTCGGGGTTGAGGGTGATCTCGATCCCCAGCGCACCCAGCACGTCGGAGGAGCCCGACGACGAGCTCGCGGCACGATTGCCGTGCTTGACCACGGGAACACCGGATGCCGCGGCGACGATCGCTGCCATCGTCGAGACGTTCACCGTGCCGAAACGGTCGCCGCCCGTGCCCACGATGTCCAGAACGCCAGGGTCGACCGGGAGCGGCAGCGCGGCCTCGAGGATCGCGTCGCGGAAGCCCACGATCTCGTCGACCGTCTCGCCCTTGGCTCGCAGCGCGAGCAGGAAGCCGGCGATCTGCGACGGCGTCGCCTCGCCGTTCATGATGCGTCGCATCGCCCACGTCGATTCCGACACGCTGAGGTCACGTCGCTCGAGAAGCGAGGTCAGAATGCCGGGCCACGCGTACAGATCCACCATGGGAAAAGAGCCTACCCACCGCGCCAGCCGCATGACTGCGCGGCGTCCGGTCGCATCCTCATTCACTTCACAGCGCGCTCTCGGCGTTCTCTTAGGCGCCCCTAAGTCCGCACTCGGGTGGCGATAACCACCTGAGTGGGAAAATCTCGGCGCAGTTTCAGCAATAATGGGGAGCGTGACGACCACCCCAGCTACGTACTCTCAGGCGATGAGGTCCGTTAAGCGACCCGATCCGGTCGCCGTCGGCACCATCGTGTGGCTCGGCAGCGAGGTGATGTTCTTCGCGGGCCTTTTCGCGATCTACTTCACCCTTCGCAGCACTTCGCCCGAATTGTGGGCCGAACGCTCCGATCTGCTGAATATCCCCTACGCGACCGTGAACACGATCATCCTCGTGCTCTCATCGGTCACGTGCCAGATGGGGGTGTTCGCTGCCGAGCGGTTCCAGCCTTACTCGAACAAGAAGCGCGGCTGGCTCGGCTGGGGCATGGTCGAGTGGTTCTGGCTGACCTTCATCCTGGGCGCGATCTTCGTGTCAGGTCAGGTGTGGGAGTACGCGCAGCTCGTGTACGAAGGCATGCCGATCGCCTCCGACGCCTACGCTTCGGCCTTCTACCTCACGACGGGCTTCCACGCCCTGCACGTGACGGGAGGACTCATCGCATTCCTCCTCGTCATCGGACGCGCCTACGCCGTCAAGAACTTCGGGCGCAAGGAGATGACCACCTCGATCGTCGTGTCGTACTACTGGCACTTCGTCGACGTCGTCTGGATCGCCCTGTTCCTCGTCATCTACTTCCTGAAATAGAGCGGAGCTGAATCCCCCATGGCACGAGACAAGACGCGCCGCTCGAACGGTCGTCGCAGCCCCTTGGCTGCGGCCGCAGTCGTCGGAATCGGACTGCTGCTGACCGGTGGCCTGTATGCGGGTGCATCTGCGGCGATGGCCGCGACCGATGACACGCAGACCACGACCGTCCTGACCGTCGACGACGGCAAGAAGCTGTTCGACGCCAACTGCGCGACCTGCCACGGCCTCGACGTGCAGGGCACGTCCGACGGACCGTCGCTGTACGGCGTCGGCGAGCTCGCCGTGCACTTCCAGATGAGCACCGGTCGCATGCCGCTGCAGATGCAGGGGCCGCAGGCTCCGCAGAAGCCCGTGCAGTTCACCGATGCCCAGATCGAAGCGATCGGCTCCTACATCCAGTCCATCGCACCGGGACCTGGCTTCCCGAGCGACCGGGTGCTCGACGGCGAGGGCAACCTGTCCGAGGGCGGCGATCTGTTCCGCATCAACTGCGCCATGTGCCACAACGTCGCGGGCGCCGGCGGCGCCCTCACCGAGGGCAAGTACGCACCTGCTCTGCACGGGACCTCGGCGCTCAACATGTATGCGGCGATGGTCACCGGCCCGCAGGCGATGCCGGTCTTCAACGACATGACGCTTACGGCCGAAGAGAAGCGCGACGTCATCTCGTACCTGCTGTATCTGCAGCAGAGCGAGTCGGTCGGCGGCTTCACGCTCGGTTCACTCGGTCCCGTCTCAGAGGGACTCTTCATCTGGATCTTCGGGATCGGCGGCCTCATCGCCATAACCGTGTGGATCACGGCGAAGTCCAACTGATCGACCAGACGACGACATTCAGGCACTAACGAGGAGCAGCATGGCACACGAGGACGACCCGCTCGAGCTGGAGAGGGCTTCTTGGCAGCCCTCCCCCGGGCTCGCCGTCGCGGTCACCGATCCGGTGCGCAACCCGGGGCTCCCGCCGCATCGCGCGCGGGTGACCGACAAGGATCCCGCCGCGATGAAGCGTGCGGTACGGACGGTGTACACGCTCTTCTACATCTCGGTCGCCGCGAGCATCTGGGCGGTCGCGGCGTACATGATCTTCCCGATCGAGAGTGGCCGGTTCATTGATATCCGGCACAACAACCTCTTCATCGGTCTGGGCATCGCGCTTGCACTCCTGGCGATCGGCATCGCGGCGATCCACTGGTCCAAGGCGATCATGTCCGACAAGGAGTTCACCGAGCCTCGTCACGCCACGCGTGGACGCGACGAGACGCGCGAAGCGGCCATTCAGGTCTTCGCCGACGCGAACGAGGAGTCCGGTTTCGGTCGCCGCACGATGATCCGCAACTCGCTGATCGCAGCGGTCGTCGCCTCGGTGGCACCGGGAATCGTGCTGTTCCGCGGTCTCGCGCCGCACAGCTCCGAAGAGCACCCCTTCGCGGGCGACCCGGTTCACCTGCTCGAGCACACCATGTGGAAAAAGGGCATGCGTCTTGCGCACGACCCCTCGGGTGAACCCATCCGCGCCTCGGACCTGACACTCGGTTCTGCCGTGCACGTCATCCCCGAACCGCTCGCTGATCTCTCTCACCACGACGGCTACCTCGAAGAGAAGGCAAAGGCCATCGTGCTGCTGATGCGTCTGCTCCCCGAGCAGCTCATCGAGTCCGAGGAGCGCAAGGACTGGTCGTATGACGGCATCGTCGCGTACTCCAAGGTCTGCACGCACGTCGGATGCCCCGTCGCCCTCTACGAACAGCAGACACACCACCTGCTGTGCCCGTGCCACCAGTCGCAGTTCGACGTGACGGATGAGGCCAAGGTCATCTTCGGCCCCGCCGCCCGCGCACTGCCTCAGCTGCCGATCATGGTCGACGACGAGGGCTACCTCGTCGCACGCAGCGACTTCACCGAACCCGTCGGCCCGAGCTTCTGGGAGCGTCATTGAGCACCGCAACCGTCACCGAGAAGACCCAAGAGCGCGATAAGCCGCTCGGGGGCCGCTTCGTCGGCGCCACGGCGAACTATCTCGACGAGCGCACGAGCATTTCGGGCATCGTCAAAGAGCTGGGCCGCAAGGTCTTCCCCGACCACTGGTCGTTCATGCTCGGCGAGATCGCGCTGTGGAGCTTCGTCGTCGTGCTCCTCTCGGGCACATTCCTGACCTTCTTCTTCGATGCGTCGATGTCGCCGGTTCACTACCACGGCGCTTACCTGCCGATGCGAGGCCTCGAGATGTCGGCGGCCATGGCCTCGACGCTCGAGATCTCGTTCGACATCCGCGGCGGCCTGCTCGTTCGCCAGATGCACCACTGGGCGGCTCTCGTCTTCGTGGCCGGCATCGGCGTGCACATGCTGCGCGTCTTCTTCACGGGTGCGTTCCGCAAGCCCCGTGAGCTGAACTGGGTCATCGGCTTCGTGCTGTTCGTCCTGGCGATGGGCGAAGGCTTCACCGGCTACTCGCTCCCTGACGACGTGCTCTCGGGCAACGGCCTGCGCATCATCGACGGCATGATCAAGGGCATCCCGCTGATCGGCACGTGGACCTCGTTCCTGCTCTTCGGCGGCGAGTTCCCCGGCACCGAGATCGTCGGACGCCTGTACGCGCTGCACATCCTTCTGCTGCCGGCGATCCTCGTGGCGCTCCTCGCGCTGCACCTCATGCTCATGATCATCAACAAGCACACGCAGTTCGCCGGCCCCGGCCGCACGAACGACAATGTCGTGGGCTACCCGATGATGCCGGTGTACATGTCGAAGATGGGCGGCTTCTTCTTCGTGGTCTTCGGCTTCATCGTCCTGATCGCCTCGTTGTTCTCGATCAACGCCATCTGGGCGTACGGGCCGTACGACCCGTCCCCCGTCTCGGCGGGAACCCAGCCTGACTGGTACATCGGCTTCGCCGACGGCGCGCTTCGCCTCGTGCCGCCGCATCTGGAGACCGTGTTCCTGGACCGCACGTGGTCGTGGAACATCCTGATCCCGCTCGGCGTGCTCGCCGTGTTCATCCTGCTCGTCGCGATCTACCCGTTCATCGAGTCGTGGGTCACGGGTGACAAGCGCGAGCACCACATCGCGCAGCGTCCCCGTAACGCAGCGACCCGCACGGCCATCGGTGCAGCCGGCGTCACGTTCTACGCCGTGCTCTGGGCGGCGGCCTCGTCCGACATCATTGCGACGCACTTCTGGCTCACGATGGAAGGTGTGATCCACGGTCTGCAGGCCTTGCTGATCCTGGGTCCGATCATCGCCTACTTCGTCACGAAGCGGATCTGCATCGCACTGCAGCGCAAGGATCGCGAGATCGTGCTGCACGGCTACGAGTCCGGACGCATCGTGCGGCTCCCCGGTGGCGAGTACATCGAGGTGCACCAGCCCGTCGACGAGTACGAGCGCTTCAAGCTCGTCGATTTCGAGACGTACGAGCCGCTCGTCGTGCGCCCCAATGCACAGGGCCGCATCCCGTGGCACGAGAACCTGCGTGCGAGCATCTCGCGCTGGTTCTTCGAGGACCGCCTCTCCCCCATGACGCAGACCGAGCTCGATGCAGCCGATGCCCACCAGCATCACGAGCTCGACCACATCGCGGAAGAGGAAGACGCTGAGATCCAGGGTGCGCACGAGCGCGCCGGAGTCCCGGATGCCCCCCACGTGCCGATCGACGACGGACACAACTCCGAGACGGCAAACCGCCCGTCGAACGTGATCATCCCCGACGAAGAGGCCCGCGACAAGTAGCGCCCCGTGTCACTGAAGAAGCCCCGGGCTGCATCACGCAGCCGGGGGCTTCTTCGTTCCTGCACCGGCCTCACGAACCGTAGCGGCGCGACCCAGCCTTCTCAATCACGCAAGGGCGAACCGGCGACCACGAAGCGGTCGCCGCCCATCTGTCCCGACAGCAGAGGCATCGCCTCAGCGATAGCCGCGCGCACCGTGTCCAGCGTCAACGACGCCTGATGAGCTTGCGCTGAGGTCCAGAGTTCGGCGACGTACACCGTATCCGGCTCATCGTCGTTGGTGCCGACCTCGTACATCAGGCACCCGGCGCCTGCCAGCTGCCGGTTGCGGCGCGTCAAGATTGCGACCACCTCGTCTCGTTTGCCGGGCTTCACTCCGAGGGTGCCGACATTCGCGAAAGTCATGGCCTCACCATACGAGGAGGTTGCGTCTGACACCGAGCACGACGCAGCCGCGCACCCATCACGCGCTCTGGTCTATGCGCCATCCGTGCTCCTCACCCCTGGCCCACTCACACGCGAGAACGCCCGTCGGCAAACCCGCCTTGGGGTCTGTATTGATGAGCGGCTACGGCAACCACGAGTGCTGCAGATCGACGAGCTCGAGATCACCACTGACGACGTGAGCGAAGCGCCGCGAGCACCCTCGTCATCGCCGCCTGGCCGACGGCCTTGCGCCACAGAAGCAACGACACACAGCGCCGACGATGCCCCCCTCTCGGCAGCCGACGACGGCCCATACGTACCGACCGTGGCACCGTTGCTCTCCGGGCGCGACTCGTATCGCGCGCAGCCGGTGGGTCTTCCAGCGAGCCGGCGTCACGCCGGTCCCGACGTTCCTCGCGGCGGCGCCATACGCCTTACCTGCGGGCGAGTGGCCACGGTGACCCAAGGGGGGCCCTCACCGCAGCGCAACCCACGAGACTGGCACAGACGCCGCAGCACGGGCCTATAAAGCAAAGCGGCCGGCATCCGGACCGAAGTCCAGGATCCCGGCCGCTTGTAAGCCGCGGGCGAAGCTCAGCGGGCGAAGTAACCGCGGTAGTACTCGAAGACCCAGCCGACAATGGCGACGACGAACAGTGCGATGCCGATCGGGAACATCCAGACACCCACCGCGAGTCCGAGGATGGCGACCGCGGCCGAGCCGGCCAGCACGATGGGCCACCAGGACCAGGGGCTGAACTCGCCGACCTCGGGGTCACCGTCATCGATGTCGGACGTCAGGATGTCCTCGGGCAGCTCGCCGCCCTGAGCCTTGTGAACGCGACCGGTGTAGAACCCGATGAGAGCGGTCATGAAGGCGGTGAACAGCAGCGCGATGCTACCGACCCACTCGATCGACAGAGTGACCGTTCCCCACACCGATTCGCTTCCGGTGAAGTTGGTGTCCCAGTGCGTGATCAGGTTCCACGCCGTGTACACGGCGAAGACGAAGACGAAGAAGACGGTGAGGATCCACCAGAGGACCGTATTGGTGCGCATCTACTTGACCTCTCTCTCGGCCGCATCGACAACCGGGGCGTCGGGCGCATCCTTGGCTGGACCGACTCCGACGGGGACGCCGGCCTCGGGGTGGTTCAGATCGAAGGCGGGACGCTCGCTGCGGATCCGCGGGATCGACGTGAAGTTGTGCCGCGGCGGCGGGCAGGAGGTTGCCCACTCGAGCGAAGCGCCGTAACCCCACGGGTCGTTGACCGTGACCTTGGGTGCCTTGCGCGCCGTGATCCACACGTTGAACAGGAACGGGATCATCGAGGCTCCGAGGAGCATCGCACCGACCGTCGAGACCTGGTTCTGCCATGTCCAGCCGTCAGCTGCCGAGTAGTCGGCATAGCGGCGGACCATGCCATCGACACCCAGCCAGTGCTGGACGAGGAACGTCATGTGGAAGCCGATGAACAGCAGCCAGAAGTGCACCATGCCGAGTCGCTCGTTGAGCATGCGACCGGTCCACTTGGGCCACCAGAAGTAGAACCCGGCGAACATCGCGAAGACCACGGTTCCGAAGACGACGTAGTGGAAGTGGGCGACGACGAAGTACGAGTCGGAGAGGTGGAAGTCCAGCGGCGGCGAGGCGAGGATCACACCGGTCAGGCCACCGAAGACGAACGAGATGAGGAACCCGAGCGAGAACACCATCGGTGTTTCGAACGTCACCGACCCTCGCCACATCGTTCCGATCCAGTTGAAGATCTTCACGCCCGTCGGCACCGCGATCAGCATCGTCATGAGCGCGAAGAAGGGCAGGAGCACGGCTCCCGTGACGTACATGTGGTGCGCCCAGACCGCGATCGAAAGCGCAGCGATGGCGATCGTGGCGTAGACGAGCGTCTTGTACCCGAAGATCGGCTTACGGCTGAAGACCGGCAGGATCTCGGAGATGATGCCGAAGAACGGCAGTGCGATGATGTACACCTCTGGGTGTCCGAAGAACCAGAACAGGTGCTGCCAGAGCAGGACGCCGCCGTTCTGCGGATCGAAGATGTGAGCGCCGAGAACACGGTCGGCCGCGGCGGCGAGGATAGCCGCAGCGAGAACCGGGAACGCCATCAGGATCAGGATGCTGGTGACCAGCGTGTTCCACGAGAAGATCGGCATGCGCCACATCGTCATGCCGGGAGCGCGCATGGTGATGATCGTGGTGATGAAGTTCACGGCACCGAGGATCGTGCCGAACCCGCTCATGCCGAGTCCGAGCATCCACAGGTTTCCGCCGACGCCTGGTGAGAACGTCGTGCTTGCCAGTGGCTGATAGGCGAACCATCCGAAGGATGCCGCACCCTGAGGCGTGAGGAAGCCGGCGACGGCGATGAGCGAACCGAACGAGAAGAGCCAGAAGGCGAAAGCGTTCAGACGCGGGAAGGCGACGTCGGGGGCACCGATCTGCAGCGGCAGGATCGCGTTCGCGAAGCCCGCGAACAGCGGCGTCGCGAACATCAGCAGCATGATCGTGCCGTGCATCGTGAACAGCTGGTTGTACTGCTCCTTCGTCGGGACGATCTGCATGCCCGGTTCGAAGAGCTCGGCGCGGATGATGAGCGCCATGACGCCGCCCAGCATGAAGAAGATCACCGAGGCGATCAGGTACATGTAGCCGATCGTCTTGTGGTCGGTGGAGGTGATCCACTTGACGATGATGTTGCCCTTCTGCTCTACGCGAGATGCGCTGAGCAGAGCGGCCTGGCGAGGAGGCAGGGTCGTCGGACGCCCCTGCGTCGGTTCATTGAGGGGAAGTGTCGTCGCCATGGTCAGTCTTGTCCCTCCGGTGCGATCCCGCCGGTGCCCGGAAGGTTCTGGAGTCGGTTGTATTCGTCGTTGATGTCACCGGTCTGACCGGCGGCCTCCAGCGAGTCGAGGTAGTCCTCGTACTCGGCCTCGCTGACGACCTTGACGTTGAAGAGCATCATCGAGTGGTATTCGCCGCAGAGCTCGGCGCACTTGCCCGCGTACTCGCCCTCGCGGGTCGGGGTGAACGACCACAGGTTGTCGCGGCCGATGTACATGTCCTTCTTGTACAGGAAGTCGATGATCCAGAAGGAGTGGATGACATCGCGCGACTGCAGGTTGATGGTGACGGACTTGTCGACCGGCAGGTAGAGCGTCGGCAGATCGTTGATGATGTTGCCGGCTTCGTCGGTCTGCGCCTGAACGCCCATCGACCAGACGGTGTCGTCCTCGGTGTCGCCGTTGTACTGGAAGTCCCAGGCCCACTGCTTGCCGATCGCCGTGATCGAGATGTCGGGGTCCTCGTCGTAGTCCTCGAGGATCGCCTGGTCACGCGCGGTGAAGGCGAAGAAGCCGAGCACGAGGATGACCGGGACGATCGTGTAGAAGATCTCGATCGGCATGTTGTAGCGAAGCTGCACGGGCAGAGCGGTCTGTCCGCGGCGACGCCGGTAGACGATGGCGGCCCAGAGCGTCAGCCCCCACGTGATGACACCGACGGCGAGCAGCACGATCCAGGAGTTGACCCAGAGACCGGACACCATCTCGGTGTGGTTGGTTGCAGCGGGACCGTCCTCGACGAAGCCCGGCAGATATCCGTTGAGCTCCGTCGGGGTGCATCCAGCCAAGACGGCGGCCGTTGCGATCCCAACGGGGAGGAGGGCCCAGCGGAGGCGGCGTTTCGAGGGCACGGTGCACCTTTCCAAGTCGCGAATGTGACTTCCGCCAGTCTAGAGCAACCGCTCAGGCACTTCAGGCCATCTGTCCAGCTTGCCGCGTTCGATCTGGGTCCGGAAACGACGAAACCCGGCGCGTCGTGACGCACCGGGTTTCGTGAAAATGCCGTTCGATCAGTGGAAGCTGTCTCCGCAGGCGCAGCTGCCGCCCGCGTTGGGGTTGTCGATCGTGAATCCCTGCTCCGAGATCGTGTCTTTGAAGTCGATCGTGGCGCCGTCGAGATACGGGACGCTCATCTCGTCGACGATGACCTCGACGCCCTCGAACTCGACGGCCTGATCGCCCTCGAGGAAGCGTTCATCGAAGTAGAGCTGGTAGATCAGGCCGCTGCAGCCGCCCGGCTGAACCGCGACCCGCAGACGCAGATCGTCGCGCCCCTCCTGGTCTAGCAGGCTCTTGACCTTGAGCGCGGCCGCATCGGTGATGGACACGTTGTGCGCGCGGGCTTCCTGGTCTGTAGACAGGGCGGTGTCGGTCATGTGATCCTCCGAGATCGGTGCAGCCGGATGCCACGATTCTACGCCGCGCGGGCGATAACGGCTCCGCGCGCGGCGTTTCGGCTCAGTTCTGGCGCGCGTCGAGTTTCGCGAGCAGAAGGGCTTCGGACACGAGCGCGTTGCGGAATGTCTCGAGGTGCAGCGACTCGTTGGGGCTGTGCGCCCGCGCGTGCGGATCCTCGACACCCGTCACGAGGATCTGGGCGCCCGGGAACTCGCGCATCAGGTCGGAGATGAACGGGATCGAGCCGCCGATACCGAGATCGACCGATGGCACGCCGTAGCCCTCGCTGAGCGCTTCACGCGCCGTCGCCACGCCCCATCCGGACGAGTCCACGAGGAACCCGTCACCGAAATCGACGTCGCGGAACGTCAACTGCGCACCGAACGGGGCGTGCGCGCGCAGGTGCGCTTCGATCGCCTCGTACGCATCGCGGGCGGACTGGCCGGGGGCGACGCGGGCGCTCACGACGACCGACACCTCGGGCGTGAGCGTGTTCGACGCGTTGACGACGCTCGGCGCGTCGATCCCGGTCACGGTGATCGACGGCTTGTTCCAGATGCGGCTCAAGATCGTGCCGTCGCCTATGGGGCTGACGCCGGCGGGCAGCCCGGCCTCGGCCCGCAGGGTCTCTTCGGTGTACTCCGGCGTGGCTGCATCCCGGGCCTGCAGACCCTCGACGGCGACGGAGCCGTTCTGGTCCCACAGCGTCGCGAGCAGCGTAACCGTGGCCATCATGGCGTCGGGCACGGCACCGCCGAACATGCCGGAGTGCGACGCGTGCTCGAGCGTGCGCACCGACATCGTGAAGCGCGCGTTGCCGCGCAGCGACACCGTGAGTGCCGGGGTCTTGTCATCCCAGTTGCCCGAGTCGGCGACCACGATGACATCGGCGCGAAGTGCGTCGGCGTTGTCGGAGAGGAACTGCGCGAACGAGCGCGATCCCGCCTCTTCCTCGCCCTCGATGAAAAGTGCCACCCCGAGGTCGAAATCCGTTCCCAGGACCTCTGTGAGTGCGCGCAGCGCGCCGATGTGAACCATGACGCCGGCCTTGTCGTCGGCGGCGCCGCGACCGTAGAGGCGTCCGTCGCGCACCGTGGGCTCGAACGGCGCCGACTCCCACAAAGTCTCATCTCCGACCGGCTGCACGTCATGGTGCGCGTAGAGCAGAATCGTCGGTCGGCCGTTGCGCGCGGGGCGCGTGGCCAGCACGGCGGGCATCCCCCGCTCGGAGGTCCCCGGGATCTGCGCGTCGCGGATCTCGACCCGGTCGAAGATGCCGAGGTCTTCGGCGAGGGACGCCACCGCTTCCGCGCTGCGACGCACTTCAGCAGGGTCGAAACCGGGAAAAGCGATCGAGGGAATGCGCACGAGAGTGCCGAGATCGGCAAGTGCCGACGGGATGCCGGCGCTCGCGGCATCCGCGACGGCGTTCTGGCGGGAGAGCTCTGAGGTCATGCGGGTAATCTTAACCGGCACCCGTTCCCGCCGAACCGAGGATCCATCGTGGCCAAGACCCCCGCAGCCTCCGCGTCCAGTGACGCGCCGTCCGAGGGCACCGTGCTCAACGGCACCCCCACAGGGAAGGGTCGCCCCACCCCGACGCGCGCTGAGCGCGAAGCAGCCCGCAAGCGCCCGCTCGTGCCCGACACGAAAGAAGCGAAGGCTCGCGCGAAAGCCGACATGGCCTCACAGCGCGAGAAGGCGCGCGCCGGCATGGCCGCCGGCGACGATCGTTATCTGACTCCGCGAGACAAGGGTCCGCAGCGCCGGTGGGTACGCGACTTCGTCGACGCCGGGTGGCACCTGGGTGAGGCCGTCATGCCCGCCATGGTGCTCGTCATCGTCGCGACGTTCATCCCCGTCGCCGGAATCCAGTACTACTCGTTCATCGCCCTGTGGGTCTTCATCCTCTTCGTCATCGGCGACATGATCATCACGTCGATCCGCGTGAAGAAGGCCGCGGCGGCGAAATGGGGCGACCGCATGGAGAAGGGCCTCGGCTGGTACGCCGCGATGCGCACCATCCAGATGCGGTTCCTGCGTCTGCCCAAGCCTCAGGTCAAGCGCGGCGGGCGCCCCGTCTGAGTCCCTTGTTGATCTGGCGCGCCCACAACGGACCGCGGTAGAGAAACGCCGTATAGCCCTGCACGAGGGTCGCACCGGCGTCGAGTCGCTCCTGCACGTCGGCGGCCGTCTCGACTCCCCCGACCGAGATGACGCAGAACTGCGCCGGAACGACGGCGCGCACGATGCGCAGCACGTCCAGTGACCGTGCTTTCAGCGGCGCGCCGGACAGGCCACCCGCGCCCGCGGCCTCGACGACGGCGGCCGGCGTGCGCAGCCCCTCGCGCGAGATCGTGGTGTTGGTGGCGATGATCCCCGCAAGGTCGGCGTCCACGGCGAGGCGCGCGATCACCTCGACCTCGTCATCGGACAGGTCGGGCGCGATCTTGACGAGCAGCGGCGTGGAGCCTGCGGCGGCCCGCACGGCGTCGAGCAGCGGACGCAGCGTTTCGACCGCCTGCATGCTGCGCAGCCCCGGCGTGTTCGGTGAGGAGACGTTGACGACGAGGTAATCGGCCAGCGGGGCGAGCAGCGTCGCGCTGCGGACATAGTCGGCGGTCGCGTCGGCGACGTCGACCACGCGGCTCTTTCCGATGTTGACCCCGACGACGGGTCGCCGCCGGCGTCGCCGCAGCTTCTCGAGCCGGACCGACGCGGCCGCGGCGCCCCCGTTGTTGAAGCCCATACGGTTGATCACCGCGCGGTCGGGAACCAGCCGGAACAGCCGCGGACGAGGATTTCCCGGCTGCGGGATCGCTGTGACGGTGCCCACCTCGACGTGGCCGAAGCCGAGCGCCCACAGCCCGCGTGCACCGATGACGTCTTTGTCGAAGCCCGCCGCGACGCCGAACGGCGAATCGAAGCGCAGCCCGAGCGCTTCGGTGGCGAGCTCATCGTGCGGCCGGGTGACGGCACGCGGAGCCCAGGCGAGCACAGGATGCCCCAGCACCCGGATCACCCTCATCGCGAGGTGGTGGGCCGATTCGGGGTCGAAGCGCGACAGGACGGTGCGAAAGAAAAACGGATACATCAGGGTTCAGGCTATCGGGCGGCGCGCGGTCACTCGTCGACGGCGGCGGCCTGCGGCTGCCGGTCGGCACGCAACCGGTCGATCGCCGATTCGAAATCCTCGAGCGACTCGAACGCCTGATAGACGCTCGCGAACCGCAGGTAGGCCACCTCGTCGAGTTCGCGCAGGGGTCCGAGGATCGCCAGCCCGATCTCATTGGCGTCGAGCTGCGACGATCCGGTCTGACGGATCGACTCCTCGACCTTCTGCGCAAGCATCGCCAGATCCGCATCGGTGACGGGCCGACCCTGACATGCCTTGCGTACGCCGGACACGACCTTCTCGCGGCTGAATGGCTCGACGACTCCGGATCGCTTGATGACGCTCAGGCTCGCCGTCTCGACGGTCGTGAAGCGGCCGCCGCACTCGGGGCACTGGCGACGTCGGCGGATGCTGAGCCCGTCATCGCTCGTGCGCGAATCGATGACGCGCGAATCGGAGTGGCGGCAGAACGGGCAGTGCATGTCGGGCCCCAGCCTACGCGTCGAACCGCACGTCGACGGCTTCTCCGTGCGCGGGCAGGTGCTCGGCTTGGGCAAGAGTCACGATCGCCTCGCGCACGCCCGCCAGGGCATCCCGGTCGTACTCGATGACCTGCTGCGGGCGAAGGAACGTCGCCGCAGACAGGCCGGCGGCGTAACGCGCCTGGCCCCCGGTCGGCAGCACGTGGTTGGAACCGGCGAGGTAGTCACCGAGACTCACGGGCGAGTGGGGACCGACGAATACGGCGCCGGCGTGCACGAACTCTTCGGGGCGGGGATCGGCGAGGTGCAGTTCGAGGTGCTCCGGCGCGTACGCGTTGCTGAACGCCGTCGCCGCCGCGAGATCGTCGACGAGCACGATGGCCGACTGCGGCCCGGCCAGCGCCGTCGCGACGCGGTCGGCGTGCCGAGTGCGGGGAGCGCGCTCTTCGAGGTCGGCCAGCACCTCGGCAGCGAGAGTCGGTGAGTGCGTCACGAGCACGGCCGAGGCCTGCTCGTCGTGCTCGGCCTGGCTGATGAGATCGGCCGAGACGAGCCGTGGGTCGGCCGTCTCGTCGGCGACGATGAGGATCTCGGTTGCCCCCGCCTCGGAGTCGGTCCCCACACGTCCGGCAACGGCGCGCTTGGCGGCAGCGACGAAGTTGTTGCCCGGCCCCGTCACGACGTCGACGGGGCCGAGTCCGAGGGACGCGACACCATGTGCGAAGGCCGCGATGGCGCCCGCGCCACCCATTGCGTAGACCTCGTCGACCCCCAGCAGGCGGGCTGCGGCGAGGATGACGGGGTGCACGCGTCCGTCGGCGTCCCGCTGCGGAGGCGAGGCGAGGGCGATGCGCTGGACACCCGCGACCTGCGCCGGCACGACGTTCATGACGACGCTCGACGGGTACACCGCCTTGCCGCCGGGCACGTATAACCCGACGCGCCGAACCGGCTGCCAGCGCTGGGCGACACGGGCGCCCGGTGCGAGCTCGGTGACGACGGGCGCCGGAACCTGCGCGACCGATGCCGTGCGCACGCGTTCGATCGCCTCTTCCAGGGCCGCGCGCACCGCCGGGTCGACGGCGGCGAGGGCCTCGTCGAGATGATCGGCGGGCACCCGGATGGCGTGACCGGTAACGCCGTCGAAACGCTCGGCCTGCTCACGCAGCGCGTCTTCGCCGCGCGCGGCGACGTCGGCGACGATCTGCGCGGCGGCCGAAAGCGCCTCATCGCGGGCCGCCACAGCGCGCGGAACGGCGGAGAGGAGCTCGGCGGGTGAAAGCGAGCGTCCGCGAAGGTCGATCGTGCGAAGCATCCGTCTACGCTAGCGCGGCTGCGGGCATCAGCCGCGCGTCACGCCCGTGACGTCGTGCAGGTGCCCGACGCGGCCGTCCTCGTGGCGCACGATGAAGCGGTCGCCGTGATCCTCGATGACGAGTGCCCATGCGGTCGGTCCGATGCGGAACAGCGGCACGCCGTTCTCGTCGACGACGTCGCGCTCTTCGGGCACGAGGGCCCAGAAGGCCTGGTAGCGCACGGGTGCGGCTTCGGCGACATCTGCCTGGGCGGCGGGTTCGTGGGCCTCGCTCGCGTGATCGGATTCCCAGACGACGTCAGCGTCGGCGGGCTCGGTGCCGTAGGCCGGCTCGTCGATCGGACCGGCCTCGTAGGCGTTGCCCTCGGCGACCGGTGCGTACGGGCTGGGCGCCGAGTCCTCTCCGGCGAACGCGTGCGGAGCCGGCTCCGGCTTGGGCCGGGCCGGACGCGGCGAGACGGCACGGACGGGCCGTGCGTTGCGGTGCGCGGGGACCTCACGCCGACCCTGGAAGTCTTCGGAGAACGGCGGGACGAGCGGAGCGAACACCGTCAGCAGCACGCCACCGAGCATGAGGAACAGCTCGACCCAGATCACCCACGAGCGGAACCATGCGCCGCCCGCGAGCGAGAATGCGATGGTCTCCCAGACGAGCTGCAGCCAGATGATCGCCGACACCGAGAAGGCGACCGAGGCGAACTGGTCGATGCCGAGAGAGCCGAAGCGACGGATGCCCTCGGGCGAAAGCCGCCGCAGCACCAGCAGGAAGACGGCGATCGTCGGCAGGCCGATCGTGAGCACCCAGCCCAGACCCGTGGTCCATACCGAGCCGAAGCCGAACAGGAGGCTCTCGCGAGGGCCCCCGATGATCGCGGCGACGGGGAAGAACGACACGACGAACGCCGCGAGCCAGATCCCCGTGAGCGCGACCTCGCGGATGGTGAACGGTCCGACCCCGTACTGGGGTCGCTCATCCGCGACCGCGGGTTCGTTGACCGTCTTGTCGGTCTCGTCGACCGTGATGTCCGTCTCGACGACGTTGATCTCGTCCTGGTGGTCGGTCACGATGGTCCTTCCGGTTCCGAGCAAGGGGTCCCCTGATCCTACCGGCGCATCACCCGAGGCACTGGGGTCCGAGCAGTCCTTTGAGTTCGCCGAACAGGTCGGCGGTCACGGTGACGGTCAGCGGAACCTCGAACACTTTGGCGGTGCCGCCCTTGTGCAGCTTGAGGGTCACCTCGGTGTCGCCGCGATGACGTCCGAGCACCCCAGCGAGGTCGCCGATGGTGCCTTCGGTAGCGCGATGCTCAGGCATCGTCAGGGTGAGTGGGCCCGCAGCATCCATCGTGCCGAGATCCGGCGAGAAGACGGCCTGCGCGTGCAGATTCATTCCGTCGTCGCGGCGGGACACCCGGCCGCGCACGACGAGGATCGAATCGGCCTGCAGCATCGACGAGAACTCGGTGTAGGTCTTGCCCATGAACATGACGGTGATCTCACCGTTGAAGTCCTCGACGGTGATCATGCCGTAGGGATTGCCGCTCTGCTTCGCGACGCGATGCTGCACGCTCGTCACGAGCCCCGCGATCGTGACCTGGTCGCCGTCGTCGAGCACCTCGCTCGCGAGCAGATCGTGGATGCTGATGGACGCGTGCTTCGCGAGCGGTATCTCGAGGCCCGCGAGCGGGTGGTCGGAGACATACAGGCCGAGCATCTCGCGTTCGAACGCGAGCTTGTCCTTCTTTGTCCACTCGGGGCGATCGGGCACCTTCGCGGCCTTCTGCGGCTCGTCGTCGCCCCACAGCGAATCGAAGTCGAACCCGACCTCGCCGTTGGCCTCGCGACGCTTGTCGAGCACCGCCGCCTCGGCAGCGTCCTCATGGATCTCCATCAGCGCGCGCCGGGTGTCGCCGAGCGAATCGAACGCGCCCGCCTTGATGAGCGACTCGACGGTGCGCTTGTTCGCGACGTGCACGGGCACCTTCGCGAGGAAGTCGTGGAACGACGTGAACGGCTCTTCTCGGGCCGCGACGATCGCGTCGACGACGTTCGTGCCGACGTTGCGGACGGCGCCGAGCCCGAAGCGGATGTCTTCGCCGACGGCGGCGAAGTAGCGGATCGACTGACCGACGTCGGGCGGGAGCACCTTGATGCCCATCCGGCGGCACTCGTTGAGGTAGATCGCGAGCTTGTCCTTCGCGTCACCGACGCTCGTGAGCAGGGCAGCCATGTACTCGGCCGGATAGTGCGCCTTGAGGTACGCCGTCCAATACGAGACCAGTCCGTACGCGGCCGAGTGTGCCTTGTTGAAGGCGTAATCCGAGAACGGCAGCAGGATCTCCCACAGCTTCTGGATCGCCGGATCCGTATAGCCGTTGGCGTGCATGCCGGCCTGGAAGCCCTCGAACTGCTTGTCGAGCTCGGACTTCTTCTTCTTGCCCATCGCGCGACGCAGGATGTCGGCCTGACCCAGGCTGAACCCGGCGACGCGCTGGGCGATCGCCATCACCTGCTCCTGGTAGATGATGAGGCCGTAGCTCGTGTCGAGGATGTCCGACAGCGAGTCGGTGAACTCCTCGTGGATGGGCGTGATCTCCTGCTGCCCGTTCTTGCGCAGGGCGTAGTTGATATGCGAGTTCGCCCCCATCGGCCCGGGGCGATACAGCGCGATGACGGCCGAGATGTCCTCGAAGTTGTCGGGCTTGAGCAGCCTCAGCAGCGAGCGCATCGGCCCGCCGTCGAGCTGGAACACCCCCAGCGTGTCACCGCGCGAGAGCAGTTCGTACGACGCCGGGTCGTCGAGCGTGAGGTCTTCGAGCACGAGCGGATGACCGCGGTTGGCCTCGATGTTGTCGAGCGCATCGTTGATGATCGTGAGGTTGCGCAGCCCCAGGAAGTCCATCTTGATGAGACCGAGCGATTCGCACGCGGGGTAGTCGAACTGCGTGACGATCTGGCCGTCCTGCTCGCGCTTCATGATCGGGATGATGTCGATCAGCGGCTCGCTGGACATGATGACGCCGGCGGCGTGCACGCCCCACTGACGCTTGAGGTTCTCGAGCCCGACCGCGGTGTCGAACACCGTCTTCGCCTCGGGATCGGTCTCGATCAGAGCACGGAACTCAGAGGCCTCTTTGAACCGCGGATGCTTCGTGTCGAACATGCCCTCGAGCGGCATGTCCTTGCCCATGACGGCGGGGGGCATGGCCTTGGTCAGCTTCTCGCCCATGCTGAACGGGAACCCGAGCACACGCCCGGCGTCTTTCAGCGCCTGCTTCGCCTTGATGGTTCCGTAGGTGACGATCTGGGCGACGCGCTCGTCACCGTACTTCTCGGTGACGTACTGGATGACCTCGCCACGGCGGCGGTCGTCGAAGTCGACGTCGAAGTCGGGCATTGAGACACGGTCGGGGTTGAGGAACCGCTCGAAGATGAGTCCGTGCTGCAGCGGGTCGAGGTCGGTGATGCCCATCGCGTACGCCGCCATCGAGCCGGCGCCCGACCCGCGACCCGGGCCGACGCGAATGCCGTTGCGCTTGGCCCAGTTGATGAAGTCGGCGACGACGAGGAAGTAGCCGGGAAAGCCCATCTGGACGATGACGCCCGTCTCGTACTCGGCCTGCTTGCGCACATCATCGGGGATGCCGGCGGGATACCGGACGTTCAGCCCCTGTTCGACCTCTTTGATGAACCACGACTCTTCGGTCTCGCCGTCAGGCACGGGGAACCGGGGCATGTAGTTCGCCGAGGTGTTGAACTCGACGTCGCACCGTTCGGCGATCAGCAGCGTCGTGTCGCACGCCTCGGGATGCTCGCGGAAGACCTGGCGCATCTCGGCCGCCGTCTTGACGTAGTACCCGTCGCCGTCGAACTTGAACCGCTTCGGATCGTCGAGGGTCGAGCCGGACTGCACGCACAGCAGGGCCGCATGACTCTTTGCATCGTGCTGGTGGGTGTAGTGCAGGTCGTTCGTCGCGACCAGCGGGATGTCGAGGTCTTTCGAGATCTTCAGCAGGTCGCCGATGACGCGCCGCTCGATCGACAGACCGTGGTCCATGATCTCGGTGAAGTAGTTGTCTTTGCCGAAGATGTCTTGGAACTCGGCTGCGGCCGCACGCGCCGCGTCGTACTGGCCGAGCCGCAGACGCGTCTGGATCTCGCCAGAGGGGCACCCTGTCGTGGCGATGAGACCCTTCGAATAGGTCTGCAGCAGTTCGCGGTCCATGCGGGGCTTGAAGTAGTAGCCCTCGAGGCTCGACCGCGACGAGAGCCGGAACAGGTTGTGCATGCCCTCTGTCGTCTCGGACAGCAGCGTCATGTGGGTGTAGGCACCCGAGCCCGACACATCGTCGTCGGACTGCTCGGGAGTGCCCCACCGCACTCGCGAGCGGTCACCGCGGTGCGTCCCGGGTGTGACGTAGGCCTCGATCCCGATGATCGGCTTGATGCCGGCATCCTTCGCCGTCTTGTAGAACTCGAAGGCCGCGAAGGTGTTGCCGTGGTCGGTGACGGCGATCGCCGGCATCTCGAGCCGGGCCGCCTCTTGCACCATTGACCCGATGCGTGCCGCCCCGTCGAGCATCGAGTATTCGCTGTGCACGTGCAGGTGTACGAAGGAGTCGGATGCCACCCATCGAGTCTACGAGCGGGCTCGGACATCGGGGCACGGACCTCGGGTGCGAGCCGGTGCACCCGCCCCGTCTGCCGCGCACCATCGACGCGATTGAGCACGCAGAGCCGCCGCCGGCAGCACGCAAGCGCACGTGCCCCCCACGGCAACCGGCACGGCTAGCACGGCACCGCGCGCGATCCGCCCTCGCGGCGGCGCACACCCGCCTAACGTCGACGTGCGACGCCGGCATGAGGAGGTCCGTGGGGGATGTCATCCCGTGCCGGCGTCGCGACCTCTTCTTCGCCGGCTCAGTCTCCGCGCAGGACCTCGAGCGCGTGAGCGAGGTCGTCGGGATACTCCGAGGTGAAGGTGGCCCACTCTCCCGTCGCGGGGTGCGCGAACGCGAGCTGGTGCGCGTGCAGCCACTGGCGAGTGAGCCCGAGCTTGGCGGAAAGGGTCGGATCGGCGCCGTACAGCGGATCGCCGACACACGGATGCCGGTGGGCAGCCATGTGCACCCTGATCTGGTGCGTCCGGCCCGTCTCAAGATGGATCTCGAGCAGTGAGGCACCGCGGAATGCTTCGATCGTCTCGTAGTGCGTCACGGAGTCCTTGCCGTCGGGCGTCACCGCGAACTTCCAGGAGTGCGTCGCGTGTCGCCCGATCGGCGCGTCGATCGTGCCGACGAGGGGGTCGGGATGCCCTTGCACGACCGCGTGATAGATCTTCTCGACCTCGCGCTCCTTGAAGGCGCTTTTGAGTGCCGTGTAGGCGCGCTCGGACTTCGCGACGACCATGAGGCCGCTCGTTCCGACGTCGAGCCGGTGGACGATGCCCTGACGCTCGGCCGCGCCCGTCGTCGCCACGGCGATGCCGCCGGCCGCGAGGGCGCCGAGCACCGTAGGCCCCTCCCAACCGACCGAGGGGTGTGCAGCGACGCCGACGGGCTTGTCGACCACGACGATGTCGTCATCCTGATGCACGATTCCGAGGTCCGGCACCGCGAGCGGTACGACGACCGGCTCCTGGCGATCGGTCCACGTGATATCGAGCACGCTTCCGGCCGAGACGCGGTCGGACTTGCCCACGACCTGTCCGTCGAGCAGCACGCCGCCGGCTTCGGCGACCTCGGCCGCGAAGGTCCGCGAGAAACCGAGCATCTTCGCGAGAGCCTGATCGACCCGCGTGCCCTCGAGCCCTTCAGGGACGGGCAGCATCCGCGCGGGCATGTCAGCGGTCGAGGCGGCGCTCGTCCGCCTGCTGGTCCGCCTCGCGTTCGACCTCGCGCTGCTCTCGCTCGGTCAGAGGCGGCAGCCCGCGCTCGTCGGCCGGCACGCCGGCGTCAGGATCGGCGACGGGAAACTCGTCACCGAAGCCCGACACCGCACCACCGGGCGGCACTTCGTCGCCCTCGCCGAGAATCGTCTCGCTCTCGGCGTCGCGCCGCGAGTCCCGTGTTCCGTCCAAGTGAACCCCCAGGATGATCAACAGGGCGACAAGGATCATGTCGCACACGATGAAGATGTCGGCGACGTTATAGATCGCCGGCGACATACCCGGGAAGAACCACATCCAGGGCGTGTTGATGAAGTCGATCACATGCCCGATCGCGAAGCCGGGCTCGCGGAAGATGCGATCGGTCAGGTTGCCCAGCACGCCGCCGAGCAGCAGGCCGAGCACGACCGCCCACAGGCGCGAACGCACGCGGGTGACAGCGAGCCATCCGATGACGACCGCGACGACCGCCAGAGCGATCGTGAAGATCCAGGTGACCCCCTCGCCGAGCGAGAAGGCCGCTCCGGGGTTCTTCACGAGGTAGAAGCTCAGGAAGTCCCCGAGCACGGGGACCGTCTGCTGCAGGGGCAGGTTCTCGAGGGCGAGATACTTCGTGAACTGGTCAGCGGCCAGCACCAGCCCCGCGAGGATTGCGATGGTGATGCCGGCCGCCGCCGGACGAAGCTTCGACGCGCTCTTGTGCGGGCGTGTCAAAAGGAGAGGTTCAGAGGCCGACTGCAGAGACCGGGGCCGAACCCGATGCCGTGCCGGTCGTCTCCAGATCGCGGAGGTGGCTCTCGATGTAGCTGCGCAGCTGCGTGCGGTAGTCGCGCTCGAACTGACGCAGATCCGAAATACGACCCTCGAGCGAGACGCGCTCGCGGTCGAGGCGCTCGATCTCTTCGCGACCACGGGTCTCGGCATCCGAGATGATGGCTGCGGCCTGCGCCTTGGCGTCGGCGATGAGCTTGTCGCGCTGGGCTTCACCCTCGGCGACGTGCTCGTCGTGCACGCGCTGAGCGAGCTCGATGAGGCCGGCAGACGCCGACACGGGCGCGGGCGTGGCCTGCGGTGCGGCTTCGGCAGCGGGGGCGGAGACCTCTTCGATGACCTCGACCGACTCGATGGTCTCGGAGACCTGGGCCTCGCCGGACTCGTACGCGGCGAGCTTGGCCTTCAGTTCTTCGTTCTCAGCGAGCGTCTTGCGCCACTCGACGACGATCTCGTCGAGGAAGTCATCGACCTCGTCGGGGTCGAAGCCCTCCTTGAAGCGGACGTGCTGGAACTGCTTGGTGACGACGTCATCCGGGGTCAATGCCATGGTGATTCCTCTTTCGAGCGCTCAGGTCGGTGGCAACGGTCTGGGGCGGACCCGCCGACTGGCAAGCCGTACCTGCCAAGCATAGCCGCGGCGTCGACGTGTGTGGTGTCGGTCGGTGATCGGTCAAACAGACATGAAGGCTCTCGTGATCGAGAGCAGCACGAAACACAGCAGCATCGTTATCGCGAAACCGAAGTCGATCGCGATGGCCCCGACGCGCAGCGGAGGAATCAGGCGTCGAAAGAACCGGATGGGCGGATCGGTCACGGTGTAGACGAGCTCCGCGGCGACGAGTCCGAGCCCCTTGGGGCGCCATTCGCGGTTGAAGATCGGCACCCATTCCAAGACGAGTCGCACCAGCAGCACGAGCACGAACAGGACGAGCGCGCCGTTCAGAATGGCCGCGGCGAGGCTGACGAGCTCCACGGCTTACTGCTGGGAGAAGGGCACGGACTCCGTGTCGGCGTGCGCAACCGCGCCGTCACCCGACACGGCGACGTTCTCAGGCGACAGCAGGAAGACCTTGCTCGTCACCCGCTCGATGCGTCCGTAGAGGCCCAGCGAAAGCCCGCTCGCGAAGTCGATCAGACGACGCGCGTCAGCGTCGCTCATCTGCGAGAGATTGATGATGACGGGCACGCCATCACGGAAGTTCTCGGCGATGACCTGCGCGTCACGGTACTGCTTGGGGTGCACCGTCAGGATCTCGCTGATCGCGGTCGGTGCGGGCTGGCGCACGACGGCGGGACGATGAATCGGGGTCACGGGCGCTGCTTTCTCGACGACGGCTTCCGGCTTGCGTCCGCGGGGCTGCGCCGCAGGCTCCTCGTAGACCTCTTCCTCATCGGCGAGGCCCAGGTACACCATGGTCTTCTTGAGCGGGTTCGACATCGCATCCTCCGTTGTGCTCGTCTGTTCCGAGGTTAACCGCGGTCGGGCCGCGGTCCCGTGATTGCCGAGCCGATCCGCAGGTGTGTCGCACCCGCAGCGATCGCCTCGGCGAAATCTGCTGTCATGCCGGCCGAGATCCAATCCGCCCCTGGCACGATCGCGCGAACCACGTCGCTGAAGCCCGCCAGTCGGGCGAACGCAGCCGCGGGATCCTCATCGAGGGGCGCGACGGCCATAATCCCCCGCACGCGCAAGGAGGGTCGCTCGGCGACGTCTTCCGTGAGCTGCACGAGGTCTTCAGGCGCGACGCCACCCCGAGCGGGATCGCTCGTGAGGTTGACCTGCAGCAAGACGTCCAGGACGGGATCGGATGGCTCTGCGGCGGCGTCGAGCGCAGCGGCGACCCGGCTTCGGTCGACGGAGTGCACGACGGATGCCGCGGCCCGCACGGCGCGGGCCTTCTTCGTCTGCAGCTGGCCGATGAAATGCCAGGTGATGTCGAGATCGGGCAGTTCGGCGTGCTTGGTGGTGAGCTCTTGCTGGCGGTTCTCACCGACGTCGCGCACACCGAGGTCGGCGAGGGCTGCGACCAGCGCCGCGGGATGGAACTTCGTCACGACGATGCGCGTGATGGCGCCCGGATCGCGGCCGACGTCGCGTGCGGCCTGTGCGATGCGTTCGTCGATGTCGACCAGTCGCGCCGACAGCGCCGCGACGTCGACAGACTCCGGGGACGGGGGCATGAACATCCGTTCTCTGGGTCTGTCGATCGTCGCGTGCGAGTTACTTGAGGAAGTCCGGGATGTCGAGGTCGTCGTCACCGAACGCCGAGTCGTAGGCGTCGGGCACCGACACGCCGACCGACACCGTCTCGGCGGGAGCCGCCGCGGGTGTGTCGAGGTCGCGGGCGACGTCCTGAGCGGGAGTCGCCGGCACGACCGGAGCCGAGAAGTCGCGCGACGCCGTGATCGGCTCGATGCGCGTCTGCGGCTGTCCGCCGTCGAAGCCGGCCGCGATGACCGTGACCCGCACTTCGTCGCCGAGCGTGTCGTCGATGACGGTTCCGAAGATGATGTTCGCTTCGGGGTGCGCCGCCTCTTTGACCAGCTGCGCAGCGTCGTTGATCTCGAAGATGCCGAGGTTCGACCCGCCCTGGATCGACAGCAGCACGCCGTGCGCGCCCTCGATCGATGCTTCGAGCAGGGGCGATTCGACCGCGAGTTCGGCGGCCTTGATGGCGCGGTCCGCTCCGCGAGCCGAGCCGATACCCATGAGGGCCGAGCCCGCTCCCTGCATGACCGACTTGACGTCGGCGAAGTCGAGGTTGATCAGACCCGGCGTCGTGATGAGGTCGGTGATGCCCTGCACACCGGCCAGGAGCACCTGGTCGGCGGTTGCGAACGCCTCGATCATCGAGATGCCGCGGTCGCTGATCTCGAGGAGTCGGTCGTTCGGCACCACGATGAGGGTGTCGACTTCTTCCTTGAGCTTCGCGACGCCGGTCTCAGCCTGCTGCTGACGGCGACGCCCCTCGAACGAGAACGGCTTCGTCACGACACCGATGGTCAGCGCGCCGATCGACTTCGCGATCTTCGCGACGACCGGAGCACCACCGGTGCCCGTGCCGCCGCCTTCGCCCGCGGTGACGAAGACCATGTCGGCACCGCGCAGGGCCTCTTCGATCTCTTCCGCGTGGTCTTCTGCCGCCCGGCGGCCCACTTCGGGGTCAGCGCCTGCGCCGAGTCCACGGGTGAGTTCGCGTCCGACGTCGAGCTTGACGTCCGCGTCGCTCATGAGCAGGGCCTGCGCGTCGGTGTTCACCGCGATGAACTCCACGCCACGCAGTCCGAGCTCGATCATGCGGTTGACGGCATTGACGCCGCCGCCGCCCACGCCGACCACCTTGATGACTGCGAGGTAGTTCTGGTTCTGGCTCATGCCGGCCTCCGTCTTTCGAACCAAACCTTCAACCTCTTCTAGAGGTTTAAAGAATTGCTCGGTATGCAATTCCTGATTCCGAACGTAGGCGGATGCCGCGCCCCGACGCGGAAGAGCGTGGGCGTGTCGCGACATCGCCCCCGAAGTTACTTTCGGAGGCCGACTCCGTCAGCGGATGACGACGGCCGCCGACGATGAGACGTCGTACTCGGCGACGGTGTCGGGCGGCCGCGCTGCCATCGCCGTCTCGAGCACGACGGCCTTCGTAGCGGAGTCGTCGGCGCTGCCCCACACGATCGTCGCGTTCGAGCCGCCGAGCGACAGTCGCACGTCATCGGGCGAGGTCGCGGCGACAGCCGTCACCTGCGCGCGAATGGCCGCGGGGAGCGTGCGCATGACCTGTCCGACGGCCCGGAACGCGGATGATCCGACCCCGCCCTGCACCGTCAGCACGGGCGTTCCTTCGCCGGGCGCCGGCGCCGTCGACAGCGCCACCCCCGCGGCATCCACGAGCGTGAACCCCGCCGGGGTCTCGATGTAGCCGACCGGCGTGCGCTCGATGATCCGCACGACCAGCTCGTGCGGGGGTCGCGCTTCGAGCGTGTACGTCTCGACGAGGGGGAAGCCGACGAGCGCGGCCTTCACCTCGCTCTCGTCGACCGAGGCCAGCGGTGTGCCGATCTGCCCCGACAGCGCCTCTTGGACCGCGTCTGGATCCAGCTGCGACGCACCGACGACCGTGACCTGCTCGACGGCGAAGAGCGGGCTGTAGGCCACTCCCACGGTCGTCGCCGCAAGCAGCGCGACC
The DNA here is from genome assembly GCF_057669785.1 of Microbacterium sp. Y547. NCBI lineage: Bacteria > Bacillati > Actinomycetota > Actinomycetes > Micrococcales > Microbacteriaceae > Microbacterium > Microbacterium sp. Y547. The sequence continues at coordinate 52,651 of NZ_JBYHFN010000002.1, read as the reverse complement.
GAGGCCACAGCGCCGATCCACACGGCGCGCCGCTTGCGCTGCCGGGCCGTGAAGCGGCGCACTTCGGCGCGAAGCGCGCGGCGGCGCGCACGGGCCGCGAACCAGACATCGCGCATGCCGATGTCATCGGCTGCCTCGCCCGCGAAGGGCTCGACGGGTGGGGCATCAGCGGGGCGGGCGGTGGCCTCCGGACCGGGCGCGCCGGCGAGGGTGAGGGGCAGGATCGGCGCCGTCGCGCGGGACTCGTCAGCCGTCGCCGGACGGCTCGGCTGCGCCGCAGGCGGGCCCGACGGCGGCAGCGGCGACGGCCTGCGCATGCGCTACTCCGCCGCGGGCGCCGTGCGACCCAGCGCCTCGAGCACCTGCGGCACGATCAGATTCACGTTGCCGCACCCGAGCGTCACGATGAAGTCACCCTCGCGAGCGACGGATGCGGTGTAGTCGGCCGCTTCTTGCCAGTCGGCGACGAAACGGACGCGCGTCGGGTCGGAGAAGGCGTCGCTCACGAGAGCGCCGGTGACACCGGGAACGGGGTCCTCGCGGGCGCCGTAGACGTCGAGGACGACGGTGTGGTCGGCGCGCGACTCGAGCACGTCGGCGAACTCCTGGAACATCGACGCGGTGCGCGAGTAAGTGTGCGGCTGCTGCAGGGCGATGATCCGACCGTTGCCGACCACCGTGCGTGCGCCGGCGAGGGCAGCCGCGACTTCCGTGGGGTGGTGAGCGTAGTCGTCGAAGACGCTCACGCCACGGACGACGCCGTGCAGCTCGAATCGACGGGCTGTGCCCTGGAACCCCTCGACGGCGCGGGCCGCGTCGAGCACGTCGTACCCGAGGGCGATGAGCACGGCGACGGCGCCGGCGGCGTTGATCGCGTTGTGGGCGCCGGGCACGGCGAGCTGCACGGCCGCCGCCGAGGCACCGTGACGGATCGTGAAGGACACCGGGCCGTCGGTGACGATGTCGGTCACGCGCACGTCGGCCGTGGGGGCCTCGCCGAAGGTGAGCACATTCGGGTGGGTGATGCGCTCGCGCACCGCGACGGCGCCCGGGTCGTCGGACGAGATCACGACGGCATCCCGAGTCTCGTTCGCGAAGCGGGCGAACGCAGCGTCGAACGCGTCGCGCGATCCCCAGTGGTCGAGGTGATCAGGGTCGACGTTCGTGATGAGCGCGACCGCCGTGTCGTAGAGCAGGAACGTGCCGTCGGACTCGTCGGCCTCGATGACGACGAGCTCATCGGTCCCGCTGCCGCTCGAGACGCCGAGCTGTTCGATGACGCCGCCGTTGACGAACGTCGGGTCGGCGCCGAGCGCGTGCAGCGCCGTGACGATCATGCCCGTCGACGTCGTCTTGCCGTGCGCTCCGGCCACCGAGACGAGCGGGCGCCCACCGATGAGCCAGTGCAGCGCCTGTGAGCGGTGGATGACGTGCAGTCCGCGCTGCTTGGCGAGCACGAATTCGGGATTCTCGGGCCAGATGGCCCCCGTGTGCACGACCGTGTCGACGTCGTCGGCGAGGTTCGCGGCGTCGTGGCCGACGTACACCGTCGCGCCCAGCGCGGCGAGCTGCTGCAGCCCGGGGCTGTCGGCGCGGTCCGAGCCGGACACGCGGATACCGCGCTGAAGGAACATGCGCGCGAGTCCGGACATACCGGACCCCCCGATGCCGATGAAGTGCGCGGCGTCGATGTTCTCGGGAATCGGAAGACTCAGGTCGGGTCGGATCATGGCCCGTCAATCCTAAGTCGGCCCCGGATGCGACGGACCTCGCCGCGCGGGCGGATCAGCCCCGCGCCTCGTCGATGAGGGCCAGGACGTTCTCGGTTCCCTGACGTATGCCGATGCGCGAGGCCGCGTCGCGCATCGCCTCGCGCGCTGCCTCGTCGGCGAGCAGGGGCACGATCTCGGACCGCACGCGGTCGGGCGTGAACTCGGCGTCGGCGATGAGACGGGCGGCACCCGCGCGCACGGCGGAGGCGGCGTTGAGCGCCTGCTCGCCGTTGCCGACGGCGTAGGGCACGTACACGGCGGGGATGCCCAGCGCGCTGATCTCGCTCACCGTCGCCGCCCCCGCACGCGAGACGACCAGATCGGCCATCGCGAAGGCGAGGTCCATTCGGTCGATGTACCGCAGCACGACATACCCCGGGGCACCGGGGTCGGCCAGGTCGGAGCGCTCCCCCGTGACATGCACGAGCTGCCATCCCGCGTCGAGCACATCGCGCCAGGACCCCTCGAGGGCGGAGTTGAGTCGTGCGGCGCCGAGTGACCCGCCGAAGACGAGAAGCGTCGGGGTCTCGGGATCGAGCCCGAAGTGCGCGGCCGCTTCGGCACGCAGGGCCGTTCGGTCGAGGTCGACCACCTCGTGGCGCAGGGGCATCCCGACGAGGCGGGCGCGCTTGATGGGCGTGCCTTCGAAGGCGACCCCGACGGATGCGGCCGAGCGGGCGCCGAGGATGTTCGCCAGCCCCGGCCGGGCGTTGGCCTCGTGGACGACGACGGGCAGGTGCTCGCGGCGCGCTGCGACGTAGGCGGGTGCCGACGCATAGCCCCCGAAGCCGACGACGACCGCGACGCCGCGATCGCGGATGATGTCGCGCACCTGGCGGATGGCCCGCAGAAAGCGCAGCGGAAAGGCCGCGGCATCCCGATTCGGGCGTCGGGGAAAGGGGACCTTGTCGACGAAGACGAGCTCATACCCGCGCGCCGGCACGAGCCGAGTCTCGAGGCCCTCGCGCGTGCCGAGCACGAGGATCCGCGCATCGGGCTCCCGCTCGCGCAGCGCGTCGGCGACGGCCAGGAGCGGATTGACATGACCGGCGGTGCCGCCGCCGGCGAGCAGGTACGTGCGGGACGGGGCCGAAGAACTCACCGAGAGATCTTCGCACGCCCCGCTGGGACCATCCGGGATGCCGGCGGCGGCAGGGAGCGCGCGAACGACAGCAGAACGCCGCACGCCACGAGCACCGACAGCAGCGACGTCCCACCCTGCGACATGAAGGGCAACGGCACGCCGAGCACGGGGAACACCCGCAGCACGACGCCGATGTTGATGAGCGCCTGCCCCACGATCCATACCGTGATCCCACCCGCGACGATGCGCACGAACGGGTCTTCGGCCTTGCGGATGACGTGGAAGGCGCCGACTGTGAACAGAGCGAACAGGGCGAGCACGACGACGCAGCCGATGAGACCGAGCTCCTCGCCGACGATGGCGAAGATGTAGTCGTTCGCTGCGGCGGGGAGCCAGTCGTACTTCTCGCGCGAGTTGCCCAGACCGAGACCGAAGATGCCGCCGCCGGCGAGTCCCCACATCCCGTGCAGCGGCTGGTAGCACGTGGTGAGGTACTCCTCGAGACAGTCGTCGTTGAGGAAGCTCATGATGCGCGCCATGCGGTTCGGGCTCGTGATCGCGAAGACGGCGACCGCGACGACGGCGAGGATCGCCGGCACGAGGAAGATGCGCAGCTTCACGCCCGAGAAGAACAGCGCGCCCAGCACGATGAGCACGAGCACCATGGCCGTTCCGAGGTCGCGCCCGGCGAGCACGGTTCCGATCACGAGGATCGAGACGGGGATGACGGGGATCACGACGTGCTTCCAGGACGCGAGCAGCGTGCGCTTGCGAAACAGCACGTAGCCGAGCCACAGGGCCAACGCGAGCTTGAGGAACTCAGCCGGCTGGAACTGGAATCCGGCGATCTCGACCCAGTTGCGGTTACCGTGCGACTCCACGCCGAGTCCGGGGACGAACACGAGCAGCTGGAAGATCGTCGCTCCGATCAGTGCCAGCCACGCGATCCGTTTCCAGAACGCGACCGGGAAGCGACTCGCGATGAACATGAGAGGCACGCCGAGGAGCGCGAAGACGCCCTGTTTGAGCACGTCTTCGACGGGCGATCCACCCGAGGCCGTCGCGGTCGCCGATGTCGCCGAGAGCACCATCACGAGCCCGAAGATCGTCAGCAGCAGCGCGGTCGACGAGATCAGCAGGAACTCGCTCGGCACGGGCGCGAACGCCCGCCCGAGGGACACGCGCGCGGCGAGGCCGCGCTTCGCGTCCGGGTCAGGCTCGCGGGGCGCCGGACCCGTCCGGGTCGACGTCGTGTTCGCCATCGGTCCCCTTCTCGAGCCGCTCCCTCACCGCGTCGGCGAAGCGCCGACCGCGGTCGGCGTAAGACGAGAACTGGTCGAACGACGCCGCGGCGGGGGCGAGCAAGACGACGTCCCCGTCACGCGCGACCTCGGCCGCCAGTTCCACGACTCGCGCCATGACGTCTTCAGTCTGTGCGGGGTCGACCTCGAAGACGGGCACCCCGCTCGCGTGTCGTGAGAACGCTTCGACGACGGCGGTGCGGTCCGCGCCGATCACGATGGCTGCCTTCGTCGAGGCACCGCGCTGCGCGACGAGATCCGAGATGTCGACGCCCTTCAGCAGGCCTCCGACGACCCACACGGCTCCGGGGAACGCCGCGAGGGAGGACGCTGCGGCGTGGGGGTTCGTCGCCTTCGAATCATCGACCCACGTGATGCCCGCCGCCGTGGCGATGACCTCGATGCGGTGCGGATCCAGCCGGAAATGCGCAAGCGCCTCACGGATCGCCGCAGGCGGCACGTCGAGCGAGCGGGCGAGCGCGGCGGCGGCGAGGATGTTCGCCGCGATATGCGGCGCCGCGAGCCCGCGGGCTGCGAGATCGGCGACCGTGGTCAACTCGAGCGCGCTCGTGCGGCGGTCCTCGAGGAAAGCCCGATCGACGAGGATGCCGTCGACGATGCCGAGATCGCTCGGGCCCGGCACGCCCAGGTCGAACCCGATGGCGCGTGCGCCCTCGACGACGTCGGCGGCTTCGACCATCTCGCGCGTCGCGATATCGCTCTTGTTGTAGACGCACGCGACCCGCGTGCGGTCGTACACGTGCGCTTTCGCCGCGCGATACTCCGCCGCGCTGCCGTGCCATTCGAGGTGGTCGTCGGCGAGGTTCAGGCAGACGGCCCCGTGAGGCGAGAGCGGCTGCGGCCCCGACTGCAGGCCGAGGTACCACAACTGGTGGCTCGACAGCTCGACCACGAGCGCGTCGAAGCCCGCCGGGTCGCGCACGGCGTCGAGCACGGGAGTGCCGATGTTGCCGACGGGCGCAGCACGCAGGCCTCCTGCGACGAGCATCGTGGCGGCCAGCCGTGTCGTCGTGGTCTTGCCGTTGGTCCCCGTCACGAGAAGCCAGTCGGCCGGCGCCCCGTCGGGGCGCACGACCTTGTCGCGCACCCGCCACGCCAGTTCGATGTCGCCCCACAGCGCGATTCCTTCGCGGCGCGTCCATTCGATGAGCGGATGCCGCGGCGAAAAGCCCGGCGAGGCGACGACGACGTCGGGTGCGAACTCGACAAGCTGCTCCGGGACGCTCTGCAGCGATCCTTCCCACAGGCGCGCGCCGATGACGGGCACGAGGCGTGCATACTCCTCGTCGGCCTGCTCCGTCAGGACGAGCACGTCGGCGCCGAGCTCGGTGAGGGTGTCTGCGACCGAGAACCCCGTGACAGAGAGCCCGAGCACGGCGACGCGCAGTCCCTTCCAGTCGGCATGCCAGCTCGTGAGGGCGTCGAGTCGGGAGGAGGTCATGTGCGAGAGAGCCATTCGACGTAGAAGAATCCGATGCCGGAGACCGCCAGCATCCCCGCGATGATCCACATGCGCACGACGATCGTGATCTCGGACCAGCCGCGCATCTCGAGGTGATGGTGGAACGGGCTCATCAGGAACAGCCGCTTGCCGCGCGTGATCTTGAAGTAGAGACGCTGCAGGATCACCGAGCCGGGGCCGATGATGAAGACGCCCGCGACGAGCACGGCGAGCAGTTCGGTGCGGGTCAGGATCGCCATCGCAGCGATGACACCGCCGATGGCCATCGAGCCGACGTCGCCCATGAAGACCTTGGCTTTCGGGGCGTTCCACCAGAGGAAGCCGACGAGAGCACCGACGAACGCCGCCGAGATGATCGCGAGGTCGAACGGATCTCGCACTTGATAACAGGCGGCCCCGAGATCGGGCGAGAGTGCCGCTCCGCCGCACGCCTGATTGAACTGCCAGAAGGCGATGAGGCTGTAGGCGCCGACGACGAAGATGCCTGCGCCGGCGGCGAGACCGTCGAGCCCGTCGGACACATTGACGCTGTTCGAGAAGGCCACCCCGATGAAGGTGATCCACAGGAGGTAGACGATCCAGCCGACGACGAGTCCGAGCGTCATGAAACCGAGCCAGGGCACGTCACGGAAGATCGAGATGTACGGCGAGGCGGGGGTCTGATTCGAGGCGTCCGGGAACATCAGCGCCACGATGCCGAACGGCACCGAGACGATCACCTGCCCGAGCACCTTGCGCCACCCGGTGAGGCCGAGACTGCGCTGGCGGCGCACCTTCATGAAGTCGTCGATGAACCCGACGGCGCCGAAGCCGACCATCATCCAGATGACGAGCCAGCCCGAGATCGTCGGCGGGTTGTTCCCCGTGTACGTCCCGACGAGGTAGCCGACGATCGCGCCGACGATGAAGATCGTGCCGCCCATCGTGGGCGTGCCGCGCTTCTCGCCGTGGCTGGGGTTGTGCACGTTGTCCGGCGTGCGGATGACCTGCCCCCAGCCCCACGCGCGGAACAGCCGAAGGAAGACCGGGGTGAGGAACAGCGTGAAGGCCAGAGAGATCGCCGCGGCAGTCAGGAGTGATCTCACGCGAACGATTCTCCCAGACGATCCCCCAGGAATCGCAGACCCGCCGCGTTCGAGGATTTGACGAGCACGCGGTCGCCGTCGCGCAGTTCGCCTATGAGGTAGTCATAGGCCTCATCGGGTGTCGCGAAGAAGACGGCCTCGTCGCTCCACGAGCCCTCGCCGACGGCGGCGAGGAAGAGCCGCCGAGCCTCAGTGCCGACCACGACGATGCGCGGGATCCGAAGCCGCACGGCGAGCTCCCCGATGCGGTCATGCTCTTCTCCGGCATGGTCGCCGAGCTCACTCATGGCGCCGAGGACAGCCACCATGCGCTCGCCGGGTCCCGTGATCTGTGCGAGGGTCCGAAGCGCCGCCGACATCGAGTCGGGGCTGGCGTTGTAGGCGTCGTTGATGATGCGCACGCGATCCGAGCCGAGGGGCTGCATGCGCCAGCGTTCGGCGATCTCGACGGCTTCGAGCCGCTCGATGCAGTCGCCCAGCGGCACACCCAGCGCCGTGGCCGCCGCGATCGCCGCGAGGGCGTTCATGATGTGGTGCTCGCCGAGCACGCGCAGCCGCATCGGGATCGATTCGCCATCGACCGTCACGACGCACGATGTTCCCGCCGCCGTCACCTCGACGTCGGCCGCGCGCACCTGGGCGTCAGGCCCCCGCCCGAACCACCGCACGTCGATGCCGCGTCCGCGGGCGAGGGGCGCCATGGCCGCGACCCGGGAGTCGTCGGTGTTGAGCACGGCGATGCCGCCGGGGCGCACGGCTCGCACGAGCTCGGACTTGGCGAGGAACGTCGCCTCGATGCCGCCGAAGCCGCCCGCGTGGGCCATGCCGACCATGAGCACGACGCCGATGTCGGGTTCGACCAGGCCGGCAAGCCGAGCGATCTCGCCTGGTGCGCTCGCACCGAACTCCGAGACGAGGAATTTCGTCGATTCGGTGACCCGCAGCATCGTGAGGGGTGCGCCGACCTCGTTGTTGAACGAGCCCTTGGGCGACACGGTCTCGCCCACGGGCTCGAGGATGCGCGCGAGCATGTTCTTGGTCGTCGTCTTGCCGTTGGAGCCCGTGATACCCACGATGCGCAGGTCTCCCCGCGCGCGCACGTCGGCGACGACCGTCCGGGCGAGGTCGGCCAGAGCCGCGACGACATCGGGCACGACGATCTGAGTGACGGCGGACTCGACGGGGCGCTCGACGAGCGCCAGCACCGCGCCGCGCTCGACGGCGGCGTCGACGAACAGGTGCCCGTCGGTGGACTCACCGGGCTTGGCGGCGAAGATGCCCCCGGGCTCGATGAGACGCGAGTCCGTGTCGACGGCGCCCGACACGATCGTGTCGGCGGTGTCGGGTGCTGCGAGTCGCAGATCGCCGCGGACGGCGTCCGCGACACGCGCGAGAGTGAGGGCGATCATCGAGTCTCCGGCCGGGTCATCACTGCTCAGCCGAACTTCGGCAGCAGCGTCGGCGTCGTGGTCGAGGGCATGACCCGGTACGTCTTGAGCACCTGCGTCATGGCCTTCTGGAACGCCGTCGCGTTGGCCGCAGACGATTTTACCTTCGTCGGCTCATCCATCGTGACGACGACGACGTACTCGGGGTCCTCGATCGGAGCCATGCCGATGAGTGTCGTGTAGTACGCGCCGGCCTTGTAGCCTCCGGTCTCCTTGTCGTACTTCTCACCCGTTCCGGTCTTGCCGCCGACGCGGTAGCCGGGAACGCTCAGCTGCTTCGACATGCTGCTCTGCGCGATGACGTTCTCGAGTATTTCGCGGGTCTCCGCCGCGGCCTCGGGGCTGATGACCCGCGTGGGCTCAGCGGCATCGGGCTCGACGACGGTGCCCTCGGGGGTCGTGCAGGACTCGACGAGCGACAGCGGCATGCGCAGCCCATCGTTCGCGATCGCGGCGTATGCGCCGGCGAGCTCGGGCATCGTCGTCGTGAGGCCCTGACCGAACGAGGTGTTGTAGAGCGTCTGGTTGTCCCAGGCCTGCACCGGATGCAGCGTGCCGCGCTCTTCCGCGTGATAGCCGACGTCGGTGCCCTGGCCGATGCCGAAGCGCTCGAAGTACTCGTGCCGTGTCGCGGCATCGACGGTCTCGCTGAAACGGGCGATCCCCGCGTTCGACGAATCGATCAGCACGCCCGCGAGCGTGTAGGTATAGGCCGGGTGGTTGAAGGCATCGTTGACGCGTGCCCCGTTCGCGAAGGTCTCGCGCCCGGAGGCCACGACAGTCGAGGTCGGCGTCTGTCCACCGGCATCCAGCACCGTCGCCGCGGTGAGGGCCTTGAACGTCGAACCGGGTTCGAAAGTGCCGCGGAAGATCCGGCTCGCGCGGTCGTCCTCTGCGGCGGCCGTCGGCTCATTGGGATCGACGGTGGGGTACTCGGCCGCCGCTCGGATCTTGCCGGTCTTGGTCTCGACGACGAGGATCGCGCCGCTGCGCGCCTGCATGTTCTGCACCTGCTCCGCGATGAGCTGCTGCATGTACCAGCTGAGGTCACGGTTGATCGTGAGCTGCAGCGTGCCGCCGTCGACGGCCGCAACCTCGCGAGCAGTGCCCGGAATCGTCACGCCGTCTTTGCCCTGCTGATAGGTCCGCAAGCCGTCGGTGGCCGCGAGGCACTGATTCTGCGACAGCTCGAGCCCTTCGATCGGCTCGCCGTCCGAGGTCAGGAAGCCCACCACGTTGCCGCCGACCGCCCCGTCGGGATAAGCCCGGGCGGGGTGCGGAGCGCACGTGAGGTAGGGCACGCCGGTCTCGGCGAGCTTGCGGTACTGCTCGGTCGACGCACGCTTGACCAGCTGCGCGTAGCGCGAGTTCTCATTGGCTGCGAGGGCATCGCCGACGATGCGCTGCACTTCTGCGACGTCCTTGCCGATGACCTGAGCGATCGTGACCGACACCCTCGACCAGGGCGTCGCTGCTGACTTGCCCTCGGCGATCTGTGCGTCGATCTGCGTGATGAGCAGGGGGTCGAGCTGGCAGTCGTACTCGACGATGCTGCCGGCCAGCGGCTGTCCGGTCTCGTCGACAATCGCGCCGCGTGTTCCGTAGAGGGTCTGCGACGCCCCGAACGCCTTCTCCATCGAGTCGGCGATGTGCTCCTCGGCGCTGACCACCTGGATGTCGATGAGCCGCACGAGGAAGGCGCCGAGGATGGCGAGGACGACCGCGAGGGCCACGACGGTGCGGCGGCGTGTGCCGCGCGTGCTCTTCGTGGTCATGTGATCAGTGTGTGCTCGGGGTGGGCAGTCCGTCGGTGATCGGGGGCGGTGTGTTGGACACTCCGCCCGTGAGATCCGCGGGGGTATCGACCGGGACCTGGGCGATCGTTGCGTCGGGGGCGGTGATGAGCGGCGTCGAGGTGATGAGCGAGTTGGCGACCGACCCTCGGTTGTATGCGTCGACGGACGAGGTCCAGGATGCCGCCTGCCCGGTGCCGAGAACGGCTCCGTCGCTCAGGCGCAGATAGCTGGGCGACTCGTCGATGACCATCCCCAGTGCCGCTGCGTTCGCGGCGAGGTACTGCGGCGAGCTGAGGCCTGCCAGGTCGTCGGCGAGGATCTGGCGCTCCCACGTCAGTTCGCGGTGCTCGCGGGTGAGCGTCGAGATCTCGTACGAGGTCTGCGTCGTGAGGATCGACAGCCCCATCTGGGCGGCGCCGATCACGAAGGCGCCGATCAGGGCGACGACACCGTAGACGAGGCGCGGGCGGCGGCGGGGTGCCGGCTGCTCGACGACGCGAAGCCCGGGACGGGGCCGCTGCTCGCGGATCGGGGCGACGCTCGGGCGAGAGGGCACGGCGGCGGCGAGACTCATGTGGCCTCCCTCACTCGCTCGGCCGCGCGCAGGCGCACGGGGGTCGCACGCGGATTGCGCGCGCGCTCTTCTTCGGATGCCAGCTCGGCGCCCTTCACGAGCAACCGGAAGCGCGCCGCGTGCTCGGGCAGCTCGACGGGCAGGCCCGCGGGCGTCTTCGAGGTCGAGGCATCGGCGAACTCGCGCTTGACGAGGCGGTCCTCGAGCGACTGGTACGCCAACACGACGATGCGCCCGCCGACGGGAAGCGTGCCCATCGCCGCCGGGATGGCACGCTCGAGCACGGACAGTTCGCGGTTGACCTCGATGCGCAGCGCCTGGAAGACGCGCTTGGCCGGGTGACCGCTGTGCTTGAGGGCCGCGGGGGTCGCGTCCTGCAGGATCTGGACGAGCCGCCCCGACCGGTCCAGGGGTGCCTCGGCCCGTGCAGCGATGATGGCCCGCGCGTAGCGGCCGGCGAGCTTCTCTTCGCCGTAGCGCTCGAAGATGCGCCGCAGATCTCCCTCGCCGTACGTCGCGAGGATGTCGGCCGCCGTCGTTCCGCTCGTCTGGTCCATCCGCATGTCCAGGGGCGCGTCCTGCGCGTATGCGAACCCGCGGTCGGCCACGTCGAGCTGCAGCGACGAGACGCCGAGGTCGAACAGGATGCCGTCGGCCGCCGCGTATCCGGCTGAGGCGACGGCATCCGCGATGCCGTCGTAGACGGTGTGCACGAGCGTCACCCGATCGCTGAAGCGCGCGAGCCGCTCCCCCGCTATGCGCAGCGCGTCGGTGTCGCGGTCGAGCCCGACGAGCCGCAGTTCCGGAAAGCGCTCGAGAAAGGCTTCGGAGTGACCGCCCATGCCGAGCGTCGCGTCGACGAAGACGGCTCCGGGCCGTTCGATCGCAGGGCCGAGCAGCTCGATGCAGCGCTCGAGGAGGACGGGGGTGTGGATGTCGCGGAGGCTCATGATGTCGGGACCACTCGGTTCCTGTGCCCTGATCCCCATCCGCTCCGACCTGGCACCGGGGAAGTGCGCCAGGGTGTGAGCGGCTGGGAGTCGGGACACAGGGGCCGGTCAGAACAGGCCCGGGATCACCTCCTGCTCCAGTTCGGCATAGTTCTCTTCGTTGGCTTCGGCGTAGGTGTTCCATGCATCGGCGTTCCAGATCTCGGCGTGCGCGCCGACGCCCGTGACGACGAGTTCCTTCTCGAGGCCCGCATAGGCGCGCAGCGGCGGTGGGATCGTGATGCGGTTCTGGCTGTCGGGCTTTTCGGCACTGGCTCCGGAGAGGAACATGCGCAGGAAGTCGCGGGCCTGCTTGTTGGCCAGGGGTGCTTCGCGGATGCGTTCGTGCACGCGCTCGAACTCCTGCGTGCTGAACACATAGAGACAGCGGTCCTGTCCGCGGGTCACGACGACGCCGGAACCGAGGTCGTCGCGGAACTTCGCCGGAAGGATGACGCGGCCCTTGTCGTCGAGTTTGGGAGTGTGCGTGCCAAGAAGCATCGGTCCACTCCTCCCCTGTCAGTCCGGCCCCCGCTGGAGTGCGCACCACTTTACTCCACTTCACTCCACTTAGCTATCGATTTCGGGGCGGATCCTCCCCTGGTCCCCCATCGAGGCGTGCCGCGGCGCCCGAACGCGAAAAAAGCACCGACCCGAAGGTCGGTGCTTTGTGACGCTGAGACGCGCGGCCGCGCTCAGGTGAAGTTAATCAGCGATCGCCCTGCCGCTTGTCCCAGCGGTCATTCATGCGATCCATGAAGGTGCCACCGGCCGCCTGAGGCGACGGGCGAGACGGGCGTTCGGGCGTCGGCTTGCCGAGCCCGCGGGTCGGGGTGACGGCGAGGATCACGCCGCCGAGCATAAGGAGGAATCCGATGATCCCCACGACAAGGAGCGAGGGAACGGCGACTCCGACGAGCAGACCCCCGAGCCCCAGCAGGACGAGGATCGTCCCGTAGACGATGTTGCGGTAACTGAGCGTTCGCCCGTCGCTCGGCGCACTCACGACGTCGGCATCGTTGTGCATGAGATGGCGTTCCATCTCGTCGAGCAGGCGCTGCTCCTGTTCGGAGAGTGGCATGCATCCCCCTTGGCTGCTGGTCTTCGACGATTCTACGCGCCGTGTCGATCACTAGGCTAGGCCCGTGCACCACTCCCCGGAGCCTATCGCGGCGGTTTCCCAGCGACTCGACACGTTCTTGGCCGCCCAACGCACTGCATCCGCCCCTCTGGGCGATGAGGCCGACGTATTCGTCGAGGCCGGACGAGCCACCGTGAGCGGCGGCAAGCGCCTGCGCGGACGCTTCTGCATCGCGGGGTGGAGGGCTGTGGAGGATGCCCGCTCGAACGGCGCCTCGATCCCGGATGCCGTCGCCTCGGCGGCCGCCTCTCTTGAGCTGTTCCACGCCGCTGCGCTCGTGCACGACGACATCATCGACAACTCCGACACGCGACGCGGGCGCCCCGCCGCGCACCGCGCGCTCGAGCAGATGCATCGCGAAGCGGGATGGGCCGGCGATGCCGCGGCGTTCGGCCGCTCGGGCGCGCTCCTGCTCGGCGACCTGCTCGTCGCGTGGAGCGACGACCTGTTCGAAGAAGGACTCGAAGAGCTCGCCGATGCAGACCGCGCCCGCGCCGCACGCCGCGAGTACGCCACGATGCGTCGGGAGGTGACGATCGGGCAGTTCCTCGACATCGCCGAGGAGTCCGCCTTCGTCGTCGAGCCCGACGACCAGCATGCCGAGCGCGCACTGCGCGTCGCGTCGTTCAAATCGGCGCGCTACTCCATCCAGCAGCCGCTCGCGATCGGCGCGGCCCTCGCCGGAGCCGACGCCGACCAGCTCGCGGCGCTCGTCGCCTTCGGTCACCCTGCCGGCATGGCCTTCCAGTTGCGCGACGACGTGCTCGGCGTCTTCGGCGACGAGGCAGAAACAGGCAAACCTTCGGGCGACGACCTGCGTGAGGGAAAGCGGACGGTTCTGATCGCCTTCGCCCGCGAGGCTCTCTCGCCGACGGCCCGGCCCATCATGGACGAGCTGCTCGGCGACCCGTCGCTGGATGCCGCCCAGATCGCGTCGCTGCAGCAGACGATCCGCGAGACGGGAGCGCTCGACCGCGTCGAAGCGCTCATCGACGACTACGTCGGCCAGGCCCGGCAGTCGCTCTCGGGCGCACGGCTCGGCAACGCGGCGGTGTCGTCGCTGCGCGACCTCGCGCACGCCGCGGCGGTGCGCACGGCCTGAGCCGGGTTACGCGAGCGTCAGGGCGACGCGGCGCACTTCGCTCTTGCGACCCGCGCGCAGGGATTCGATCGGTGACGTGCCGATCGACTCCTCGTGGGTGAGGAGCCAGTCGATCACCTCGTCATCGTCGAAGCCCGCATCGTGCAGCACGAAGACGGTGCCCCGAAGCGCCGGCACCGGCTGACCGTCGATGAGGAACACCGAGGGCACCTTGAAGCCGCCGTCGCGGCGCGAGCCGATGAGGTAGAAGTCTTCGAGGAGGCGGCGCACGCGTCCGAGCGGTTCACCGGTCAGCTCGACGAGGTCGGGCAGGGTGAGCCAGTCGGTCGGGGTGCGCGGCGCGGTGTCAGCGGTCACGAACCCATGATCTCACCTCTGCCACGACCCGGTCGACACAACTCGAGTCACAGTAACCACATGCGTCACTCTGAATGCCACCTGTTGACAGGGCATTACATCCGTGACAGCGTTTTCGCGTCGACGAAGGGACCCGAAACCTGTGGACATCGCTGTCAAACCCATCCGTGATGCACGACCTCTCGTGCCCGTGGCCGTCGCAGGATCGCTCGCCGTGATTCTGTCCTCCACTCCGTCTGCCGCCGTCCAGCGAACGGCCGAGCACTCGCAGTCGCCGCGTGCGTTCCCGGCGGCCGCCCTCACCGGCGCGCGCCCCGCCGCCGCCGCACCCGCGACCCACACCGTCACGACGGGCGACACCGTCAGCGGGATCGCTGCCCAGCACGGTCTGCGCACCGACGACGTGCTCGCGTTGAACGGGCTCAGCTGGAACTCGGTCATCCGCCCCGGCCAGGTGCTCGTGCTCGGCGGAGCGCCGGCCACCGCTCCCCCCTCCGCCGCGGCGGGAACGCACGTCGTGCAGGCGGGCGACACGCTCTTCGCCATCGCGGGTCGGCACGCTGTCTCGACGGATGCGATGTTCGCCGCCAACGGGCTGGACGGGTCCTCCATCATCTACCCCGGTCAGCGACTCACGATTCCCGGTGCCGGGGCTTCGGCACCCAGCCCCGCACCCGAGCCGGCCCCCGCGCCCGTTCCCGCCCGAAGCCACACGGTGAGCGGCGGCGAGACCATCAGCGGCATCGCAGCGCACCACGGCGTCTCGGTGCAGGGCATGCTCGATGCGAACGGGCTCGATTGGTCCTCGATCATCTACCCCGGCCAGCAGCTCACGCTTCCCGGCGCACCCGTGCTCGCGGCATCCGTCTCTGCCGTCGTGGCCGACCTCGATGCCGAGCAGACCGCCAACGCCCGCGTCATCATCCAGGTCGGGCGCGAACTCGGTGTACCCGATCGCGGCATCGCGATCGCCCTCGGCACCGCGATGGTCGAGTCCTGGATCCGCAATCTCGACTGGGGCGACCGTGATTCGCTCGGGCTGTTCCAGCAGCGACCGAGCATGGGCTGGGGCACCGCCGAGCAGATCCGCGACCCGGATCGCGCGGCGCGGGCCTTCTACGGCGGAGCGCACGACCCGAACGGTTCGGCGACGCGGGGACTGCTCGACATCCCCGGCTGGCAGAACATGTCGTACGCCGATGCTGCGCAAGCCGTGCAGATCTCGGCGTTCCCGGATCGTTACGCGCTCTGGGAGCAGCCCTCCTACGCGTGGCTGGCAGCCCTCGGGTGAGCCGCGACACCGGGTCAGAGGTGCGCCGCTGCCCGGTGACACGCTCCGCGCTCCGTAGACTTTGCGCGTGAGCACGAGCCAGCAGACGGACCCCTTGATCGGCCGTCTCGTCGACGGCCGGTATCGGGTGCGTGCTCGCATCGCCCGCGGCGGCATGGCGACGGTGTACGTCGCCACCGACCTGCGCCTCGAACGGCGCATCGCTCTGAAGATCATGCATGGGCATCTGAGCGATGACACGGTGTTCCAGAGCCGCTTCATCCAGGAGGCCCGCGCGGCCGCCCGGCTGGCCGACCCGCACGTCGTGAATGTCTTCGACCAGGGCCAGGACGGGGACATGGCCTACCTCGTCATGGAGTACCTGCCCGGCATCACTCTGCGCGAACTCATCCGCGAGCAGCGCCGGCTCACGGTACCGCAGGCGATCACGATCATGGATGCCGTGCTGTCAGGGCTCGCCGCGGCACACCGTGCCGGCATCGTGCACCGAGACGTCAAGCCAGAGAACGTCCTGCTCGCCGAAGACGGCCGGGTGAAGATCGGCGACTTCGGGCTCGCTCGCGCCACGACGGCGAACACCGCGAGCGGCGCGCAGCTGCTCGGCACGATCGCCTACCTTGCCCCCGAGCTCGTCACGCGCGGCACCGCCGACGCGCGCAGCGACATCTACGCCCTCGGCATCGTGCTGTACGAACTGCTCACGGGCGAGCAGCCGTACAAGGGCGAGCAGCCCATGCAGATCGCCTACCAGCACGCGACGGACTCCGTTCCTCGACCGAGCGCGAAGAACCCCGGCGTTCCCGAGCCGCTCGACGAGCTCGTGCTGTGGGCGACGGCGCGTGAGCCCGACGACCGCCCCGTCGATGCGAGTGAGATGCTCGACCGGCTGCGGGAGATCGAGCGCGAGCTGGGCGTCTCGCCCCAGGCCGCGCGGGCGACGACCGCCGTCGGCGTCGTGCGCGACGAGGGCCTCGCCTCGGGCGAGCTGACCCAGGTGCTGCCGACGACGGCGGCTCTGCAGACGGCATCCTCCGACGACGTGGACCACGGCACGCAACTGCGCCGCGCCGCGCACCGCCGCACGACGCGGGGCGTATGGCTCGCCGTTCTCGTGGTGCTGCTCGCCGCCCTCGCCGGTGGCGCAGGATGGTGGTTCGGTTCGGGGCCGGGATCGCTCGTGGCCGTGCCCGCTGTTTCGGGCACCTTCTCCGACGCGCAGGCCCAGCTCGCCGAGCACTCGCTGGTCGCCGTCGAACGCGGCGAGGCGAGCCGTGACGTTCCCGCGGGCCAAGTCGTCCGCACCGACCCCGAAGCCGGGCAGCGCGTCGACCGAGACGCCGAGGTCGAAGTGTTCATCTCGCTCGGCCCCGCAGAGGTGACGGTGCCCGCGCTGATGGGAGCGGCCGAGGCCGAGGCCCGAGACACGCTCGCGAGCTTGTACATCGAACCCGCAGACGAGAACGCCGAGTTCTTCACCGATGCCGCACCCGGCACGGTCGTCGGCGTCATGATCGAACCGGCCGGAGGCGGCGAAGGCGTGCCGTGCGGAGAGGGATGCACGGCGCGTGAAGGCGACGGAGCGACCCTGTGGATCTCGCTCGGCCCTCTGCCCGGGGTCGTCGGCGAGTCGGCCGAGCGCGCGCGCAGCATCCTGACCGATGCCGGTCTCGAGGTCGACGAGGCCGTCGCCGAGGAGTCCAGCGAACAGATCGCTCGCGGCAGTGTCATCCGCACGAGCGAACGCGAAGGCGGGGGCTCGTGGAGACCTGGCGACCGAGTTTCGCTCGTGGTGTCGACAGGACCTCCGCTGTTCGAGGTGCCCGACGTGACGGGCGCGACGCGCGATGCGGCGGCACAGACTCTGCGCGACGCGGGCTTCGAAGTGAACTACTCGGCACTGTGGAACGTCTGGCCCGACGCGCTTACCGAGGTCACATCGCAGGATCCCGCCGGCGGAGAGCTGCGGGAGCGCGGCACCCCCGTCACCATCCAGATCACCGTCACCGGCTGACCTCGAGACCGCACCCTGCGCCAGAGACGACGCGAGAGAGAGGTGTCAGCGCTTCTCGAGCTCTTCGGCGACCAGGAAGGCCAGTTCGAGGGACTGCATGTGGTTGAGGCGCGGGTCGCACAGCGACTCGTAGCGCGTCGCCAGCGTCGCCTCGTCGATCATCTCCGAGCCGCCGAGGCACTCCGTGACGTCGTCGCCGGTCAGTTCGACGTGGATGCCGCCGGGGAAGGTCCCGACCGCCCGGTGGGCCTCGAAGAACCCGCGCACCTCGTCGACGACGTCGTCGAAGCGACGGGTCTTGTAACCGGTGGGCGTCGTGATGCCGTTGCCGTGCATCGGGTCGGTGACCCACAGCGGCGTCGCTCCCGAGTCCTTGACGGCCTCGAGCAGGGGCGGCAGTGCGTCGCGGATCTTGCCCGCTCCCATGCGCGTGATGAACGTGAGGCGGCCCGGCTCGCGCTCGGGGTCGAGCTTGTCGATCAGGGCGAGCGCCGTCTCGGGCGTCGTGGTCGGACCGAGCTTGACGCCGATGGGGTTGCGGATGCGGGAGAAGTAGTCGACGTGCGCCCCGTCGAGGTCGCGCGTGCGCTCTCCGATCCAGAGGAAGTGCGCTGACGTGTTGTAGGGGGTGTCGGTGCGGGAATCGATGCGCGTGAGCGGCCGTTCGTAGTCCATCAGCAGACCCTCGTGGCCCGTGAAGAACTCGACGCGGCGCAGCTCGTCGAAGTCTGCCCCCGCGGCCTCCATGAAGTTGATGGCGCGGTCGATCTCACTCGCGAGGCGCTCGTAGCGCTGGTTCGCCGGGTTCTTCGCGAATCCCTTGTTCCACGAGTGCACTTCGCGCAGATCGGCGAAACCACCCTGCGTGAACGCGCGAATGAGATTCAGCGTCGAGGCGGCCGTGTGGTACCCCTTCATCAGGCGCGCAGGATCCGCCCGGCGCGACCCCTCGGTGAAGTCGAAGCCGTTGACGATGTCGCCCCGGTAGGCCGGCAGCGTCACATCGCCGCGCGTCTCGGTGTCGCTCGAGCGGGGCTTGGCGAACTGGCCCGCCATGCGTCCCATCTTGACCACCGGCAGCGACGCGCCGTACGTGAGCACGACGGCCATCTGCAGCACCGTCTTGATGCGGTTTCGGATCTGGTCGGCGGTTGCTCCCGCGAACGTCTCGGCGCAGTCCCCGCCCTGCAGCAGGAACGCCTTACCGGATGCCGCGCGGGCAAGCCGGTCGCGCAGGTTGTCGACCTCGCCGGCGAACACGAGCGGCGGCAGGATCGAGAGCTCGGCGGACACGGCCGCGACAGCGTCGGCGTCATACCAGGTGGGCTGCTGCTTGATGGGCAGAGTCCGCCAGTGGTCGAGCGCATCGGGGTGCTGGAGCATCCTTCGAGTCTATCCGCGCCCGCGCGGGGGCAGAGCCAGGTTACGCGCCGTCAGGACCGGGTTTTGAGCCGGTCCTTCACGGTCGAGGCGTACACGTCGTCGTACTCCTGCTCGCCCAGCCGCTGCAGCGCCACCATGATCTCGTCCGTGATGGAACGCAGGATGTAACGGTCGCTCTCCATCCCGGCGAACCGCGAGAAATCCAGCGGCTCGCCGATGACGATGCCCACACGCGCGACGCGCGGCACGCGCGTGCCGATCGGCATCATCGTGTCGGTGTCGACCATGACGACGGGCACGACGGGAACGTGCGCCTCGAGCGCCATCCGCGCGATGCCCGTGCGTCCGCGATACAGCTTGCCGTCGGGACTGCGCGTGCCCTCGGGGTAGATACCGAGCAGGTCGCCCCGGCCGAGCACCTGAAGGCCCGTGTTCAGCGAAGCCTCCGACGCCTTGCCGCCCGATCGGTCGATGGGCAGCTGGCCGGTCGCCTTGAAGAAGATGCGCGTCGCCCAGCCTTTGAGCCCTTTGCCCGTGAAGTAATCGCTCTTGGCGAGGAAGGACACAGGCCGGTCGATCATGAGCGGCAGGAAGACGGAATCCACGAACGAGAGGTGGTTGCTCGCGAGGATGGCGGCTCCCTGAGCCGGCACGTTTCTCCGGCCCACGATCCAGGGCCGGAAGATCGCCTTCACGATCGGTCCGATCACCACGTACTTCATGAGCCAGTAGAACACCGGGCTAGCCCTCCCTCTGAGCCCGGGCGGCGAGGTCGGCGACGCCGATGACTCCCGCCGCGTTCCCGAGCTGCGCGATCGCGAAGTCCGCGACGGGTCTCTCACCCACGGCCGGCACGGCACTCGCGTACGCGGTGCGGATGGGCGTGAGCACATGCTCACCGAGCTCGGCCACTCCCCCGCCGATGACGAACAGCTCAGGGTCGAGCACGGCTTGGAACCCGCCGCATGCTTCGCCGAGCGCCGTCGCCACACGGTGCAGTGCCTCGAGTGCTCCGGGATCCCCCGCGAGCACGAGCTGCGAGACGGCGTGCCCCGCGATCTCGCCGTGCTCGGCTCGCACGTCAGCCAGAGCGGCGCCGATCCCGCCGGCATCCGCGATCTCGTTCGCCTCGCGCTGCAGCGCGCGACCCGAGGCGTACTGCTCGAGGCATCCCCGCTGGCCGCAGCCGCACCAGCGACCGTCGCGCATGAAGCGGATGTGGCCGAGCTCGCCGGCGATGCCATGGCCTCCTCGGTACAGCTCTCCGCCGAGCACGACCGCTCCGCCCACGCCCGTGCCCATCGTCAGCATCACCATGTGGTCGACGTCGCGGCCCGCGCCGAAGCGGAACTCCGCCCAGCCCGCCGCGTTCGCGTCGTTCTCGATCGTCACAGGGCGCGCGATCCCGGCTTCCATGGTCGCTTTGAGCGGTTCGCCGCGCCACGCGATGTTCGGGGCGTGCATGACGCGCGCCCGCTCGCGGTCGATGAACCCGGCCGCGGCGACACCCACAGCCGCCACGTCGTGCGAGGCGAGGAAGCCGCCCGCCATGTCGATGACGGCGCGAGCAAGCGCACCGGTGTCGACGGGGGTGTCCACGCGGACAGAATCGAGGATGCGCCCCTCGACATCGACGACGCCGCCGGCGATCTTCGTTCCGCCGATGTCGATCCCGACTGTGAGCACGTGGTGTCCCTCATCCCGCCGTGCGTGGAGACGGCGACAAGAAGTCTAGTCGTGGGCGATTCGCCGCGGCGGGCTGGGACCGAGGCTCAGGATGACCGGCGCCGAGTCTCGTCAAAACCGCCCGTGACAAGGGCTCTTTCCGCATTAGACTCATGTCACCCGAAGCCGATGTTCAGCACCGGTACCGAAGGAGTTACCGTGGTCCAGTTCGAAGTACCCGCCATCGTCCCCGCAGACCCGCAGGCGAATGTCACCGACCTGCTCGTCGAACGCGTCAAGCTCACCCCGAATCAGCCCCTGTTCGCTGTGCCCGACGGTGGCGCCTGGCGCGACATCACGGCTTCCGAATTCCACGCCCAGGTCATCGCGCTGGCCAAGGGTCTCGTCGCCGGCGGCATCGAGCCGGGCGACAAGGTCGGTTTCGTGGCGCGCACGACGTACGAGTGGACGCTCGTCGACATGGCGATCTTCTTCGCCGGCGCCGTCATGGTCCCGATCTACGATACGAGCTCCCCCGCGCAGATCGCGTGGAACCTCTCTGACTCGGGCGCGATCGCCTGCATCGTGGAGTCCGCCCAACACACGGCCCGCCTCGACGAGGTCATCGCCGACCTGCCGCTCGTGCGCACGGTCTGGTCGATGCACAAGGGCGATCTCGACAAGCTCGTCACCGACGGCGCATCGGTCGCCGACGAAGAGATCGAGCGCCGCCGCAACATCGCGAACGGGTCGGATATCGCCACCCTGATCTACACCTCGGGCTCGACCGGACGCCCCAAGGGGTGCGTGCTCACACACAGCAACTTCGTCGAGCTCTCACGCAACTCCGCAAAGGCGCTGCACGCGGTCGTCGGGACGCCTGGCGCCTCGACGCTGCTGTTCATCACAACGGCGCACGTGTTCGCACGCTTCATCTCGATCCTGAACATCCACTCCGGGGCGAAGACCGGCCACCAGCCCGACACGAAGCAGCTCTTGCCGGCGCTCGGCTCCTTCCAGCCGACCTACCTGCTCGCCGTCCCGCGCGTCTTCGAGAAGGTGTACAACTCCGCCGAGCAGAAGGCCGAAGCAGGCGGCAAGGGCAAGATCTTCCGCGCCGCCGCGCACGCCGCCGTCGAGCACTCGACGCTCCTGCAGGACGGCAAGAAGGTGCCGCTCGGCCTCAAGATCAAGTTCGCGCTGTTCGACAAGCTGGTCTACAGCAAGCTGCGCGCCGCTATGGGCGGGCGCGTCCAGTACGCCGTCTCGGGTTCGGCACCGCTCGGGCCACGCCTGGGCCACTTCTTCCACAGCCTCGGCATCACGGTCCTCGAGGGCTACGGCCTGACCGAGACGACCGCACCCGTAACGGTCAACCTCGCGAACAGGTCGAAGATCGGCACCGTCGGACCCGTGCTCCCCGGCGTCGGCGTCCGGCTGGGCGAAGACGGCGAAATCGAGGTGCGCGGCATAAACGTCTTCAAGGAGTACTGGCGCAACCCCGAGGCGACGGCCGAGTCGTTCGACGGTGACTGGTTCAAGACCGGGGATATCGGCTCGTTCGACGACGAGGGCTTCCTCACGATCACAGCCCGCAAGAAGGAGATCCTTGTCACGGCCGGCGGCAAGAACGTCGCCCCCGCTGCGCTCGAAGACCCCATTCGGGCGAACCCGATCGTCGGCCAGGTCGTCGCTGTGGGCGACAAGAAGCCCTTCATCGCCGCGCTCATCACGCTCGATCCCGAGATGCTGCCGACCTGGCTCGCGAACAACAATCTGCCGGGTGACATGTCCCTCCCAGATGCCGCCGTGCATCCCGCCGTCCGCGCCGAAGTGCAGCGCGCGATCGACCACGCCAACGCATCGGTGTCGCGTGCCGAGTCGGTCCGCAAGTTCACGATCCTTACGACGGAGTGGACCGAGGCGAGTGGTCACCTGACCCCCAAGATGAGCATCAAGCGCAACGTCATCCTCGACGACTTCGCCGCCGAGATCGTCGAGATCTACGACCTCCCCGTGTCGACGACGAACGTGTCGCTGGGCTGACCCGCGGTGGGGTGGCCGGACGCGCCACCCCACCGGGTCGCCGGCGTTGTGAAGGCGCTACCCGCTGGTGATCCGAACGGCGTCGACGCACGCTAAACGCGCGCTGATCCCACTCGCATCAGAACCAGTCGGACTCCCGGATCTGCCGCATCGCGACACGGCGGGTCTCAGCCGGCAGCCGGTCGAGGAAGATCTTGCCGTCGAGGTGGTCGGTCTCATGCTGCAGCGCCTGCGCGAGCAGCCCCTCTCCCTCGATCACGACCTCGTTTCCGTCGAGGTCGATGCCGACGACCTTCGCGCGCGGGTGCCGCAGCGCCTCGTGCCACAAGCCCGGCACCGACAAGCAGCCCTCGGCGACCAACTCGGGGTCACCGTCGACCTCGACCAGCACGGGATTGAGCACGTACCCGATGTCGCCGTCGATGTTGTAGCTGAACGCGCGGATGCCGACGCCGATCTGGCACGCCGCGACGCCGGCGCGGCCAGGCAGGGCGACGGTGTCGAGCAGGTCCTGCACGAGGGAACGGACGCCGTCGTCGATGACCTCGACGACGACACTCGGCGCCCGCAGCACGGGGTCGCCGAACACACGGATCGGGCGGACGGCCATGTCAGGCGGCCGCAGCGAGCGAACGGAGACCCTCGACCACCTTGGCGGCGAGCTCGCGCGCGGCCAGCCGCGTCGCCGGCTGCAGGTCGCGGAATGCGATGGCGCTCCCAGCGGCGACATGCGGGTCGTACGGCATGCGCACGACCGCTCGCACGCGCGAACGGAAGTGCGCCTCGAGCTCGTCGGGCCGCACGAGCGGGACCCCGGGACGGGCGTTGTTGAGCACCACGACCGCGCCGCGCACCTGCTCGGAATAGCCGTTCGTCTCGAGCCAGGTGAGCGTCTCGGATGCAAGGCGCGCCTCGTCGACGCTCAGACCCGTCACGATGACGAGCTGGTCGGCGCGGCTGAGCGTCGCCTCCATGACGGAGTGCACGACTCCCGTGCCCGTGTCGGTGAGGACGATCGAGTAGTAGTGCGCGGCGATCGAGGCGACGTCGTTGTAGTCGTCGTCGCTGAACGCCTCGGACACCCGCGGGTCGCTGTCGGAGGCGAGGACGTCGAGCCGCGTCTCGTCGCGGGCGACGATGCCAGACAGGTCGTTGTATCCAAGGACCTCGGCGCGCGAGCGCACCAGGTCGCGAACCGTCTTGCCGCTCACGCGGCCGATGCGCTCGGCGAGCGTACCCCGGTCCGGGTTCGCGTCGACGGCGATGACGCGGTCATCGCGCGCGTCAGCGAGCGCCATCCCCAGAAGTGTCGTGACCGTCGTCTTCCCGACGCCGCCTTTGCGTGACATGACGGGAACGAAGTACGCGCCGCCGGTCAGCGGAGCAGCGATTCGGCGGTCGAGCTCCTTGCGGGCCTTGGCACGTTTGCCGTCGCCGAGGTTGATGCGCCGGCCGGACAGCGAGTAGACGAGGTGCCGCCAAGCACCCTCGGGTTCGGGCCGCACGATGTGATGAGGGTCGAGCAGACGGTCCGCCGTCAGCAGATCGGCGCTCTCGCGATCAGGCTCGAACTCGCCGATGCGCTTCGACGTCAGCGCGACGTCGGCACGCGCCGGAACCCGGTCGAGGTGACCACGATCGGGGCGAGGCGAATCGGGATGCTGTGCTTCCCACCGCGTCGTCGGGATCGACGACGTTGCGGGGTGCGCGTCGGGCGCAGGTGTCTCATCGGGCTGAACGGTCATGTCATCCTCCACCTCTTCGGCGTCGGCGATGTCTTCGGACACGGAGGCCACGGGCACCGGATCAACGGCGTCGACCATTTCAGCCTCGGCCGTCTCGAGGGAGACATAGCCGAGGTCGATGGGCACCTCGTCGCCGATGACGTCGTCATCCTCGTCGTCATCTTCGGAGGCCAGGGCGAACGACAGATCCACCTGGGCCGTCGCGCCACCGAGGATCCCGATCGAGGCGGTACCGAGGCTGCCCGTGTCAGAGAGGACGCCGTTCAGGGCATCTTCGTCGGGCTGTTCGAGGCGATCAGACGTCACTGCGGGTGTCTCCAGAAGCGGGTTTCGAGCGTATGCGGCCCTCCAGGCTACTGCGACGGGCGGATGACGACCAAAAGGTCGCCCGCTTCGACCTGCTGCGTGGCCCCGATCGCGATCCGTTCGATGACTCCGTCGACGGGGGCCGTGATCGCGGCTTCCATCTTCATCGCCTCGATCGACGCGAGCGCCTGGCCCGCTTTCACGGTGGCGCCGATCTCCGCCTTGACGGTCACGACCCCGGCGAACGGCGCGGCCACCTGGCCGGGCTTGCTCGTGTCTGCCTTCTCGACCTGGCGGGTCTGGATGGTGATGCTGCGGTCGCGCACGTAGACGGGTCGAAGCTGACCGTTGAGCGTCGTCATGACGGTGCGGATGCCCTTGTCATCGGGTTCGCCGATCGCTTCGAGACCGACGTGCAGCTGCACGCCGGGATCGATCTCGGCGACATGCTCCTCACCGGGCTTGAGGCCGTAGAGGTAGTCCGGCGTCCCGAGAGCGGACAGATCCCCGTAGGTCTCGCGGTTCTTCTCGAACTCCTTCGCAGGAGCGGGGAAGAGCAGCCGGTTGAGGGTGCGCTGACGGGTCGGGGCATCGCCCGCGAGACCGTCGCGCTCTTCGTCGGTGAGGGGCGGGATCTCGATCGACACCTCGCGACCCGCGAGAACCTTCGTGCGGAAGGGCTCCGGCCATCCGCCGGGCAGATCCCCGAGTTCGCCCGCCATGAAGCCGACGACCGAGTCGGGGATGTCGTAGTTCTGCGGGTTCTCGGCGAAGTCGGCTGGGTCGGCCTTGGCCGCCACGAGCGCGAGCGCGAGATCGCCGACGACCTTTGATGAGGGCGTCACCTTGGGGATCCGGCCGAGGATGCGGTCGGCGGCGGCGTACATGTCCTCGATCAGCTCGAAGTCGTCGGCCAGGCCCAGCGCGATCGCCTGCTGACGCAGGTTCGACAGCTGACCGCCCGGGATCTCGTGGTGGTACACCCGGCCCGTCGGGGCGGGCAAGCCGGACTCGAACGGCCGGTACAGCTGGCGCACACCCTCCCAGTAGGGCTCGAGGTCGCTGACCGCCTGCAGATCGATGCCGGTGTCGCGGTCGGTGTGCGCGAGAGCTGCGACCAGCGCCGACAGCGACGGCTGGCTCGTCGTTCCCGACAGCGGAGCGGCGGCGGCGTCGACGGCGTCGACGCCGGCGGCACTCGCGGCGAGGAGTGTCGCGAGCTGGCCGCCCGCCGTGTCGTGCGTGTGCAGGTGCACGGGCAGGTCGAATCGGTCGCGCAGCGCCGTGACGAGCTTGGCCGCTGCGGCGGGCCGCAGCAGACCCGCCATGTCCTTGATCGCGAGCACGTGGGCACCGGATTCGACGATCTGCTCAGCGAGGCGCATGTAGTAGTCGAGCGTGTACAGCCGCTCGGCGGGGTCGAGCAGGTCGCCGGTGTAGCAGACCGCGACCTCGGCGAGCGCGGTTCCCGTCTCAAGAACCGCCTCGATCGCCGGCCGCATCTGGTCGACGTCGTTGAGGGCGTCGAAGATGCGGAAGATGTCGACGCCTGTCGCCGCGGCCTCGCGGACGAACGCGTCGGTCACCTCGACCGGTCGCGGCGTGTAGCCGACCGTGTTGCGTCCGCGCAGCAGCATCTGGATCGGAATGTTGGGGATCGCCTCGCGTACCGCAGCGAGCCGCTCCCACGGGTCCTCCGCGAGGAAGCGCAGCGCGACGTCATAGGTTGCCCCACCCCACGCTTCGACCGAAAGCAGCTCCGGTGTCATCCGGGCGACATGGGGGCCGACGCGCACGAGGTCGCGCGTGCGCACTCGTGTGGCGAGAAGCGATTGGTGCGCGTCCCGGTAGGTGGTCTCGGTGACGGCGAGAGGCGCCTGCTCGCGCAGCGCACGGGCGAACCCGGAGGGTCCGAGGTCGCGCAGACGCTCGAGGGTGCCGGCCGGCGCCGGGGCGGCGAGGTCGATCTCGGGAAGCTTGCTGCCGGGCGACACCGAAACGGGCTTCTCGCCGTACGGGCGGTTGACCGTGACGTCGGCGAGCCAATTGATCAGCTTCGTCGCGCGGTCGCGCGACGGGTGGCTCGTGAGCAGCCCCGGGCGCTCATCGATGAATGCCGTGCTGAGGTCGCCCTGCACGAAGGCGTCGTCGTCGAGGACGGCGCGCAGGAACGGAATGTTCGTCGAAACACCGCGGATGCGGAACTCCGCCAGCGCGCGCCGCGCACGGGCGACGGCGGCGGGAAAGTCGCGGCCGCGGCAGGTGAGCTTGGCGAGCATCGAGTCGAAGTGCGGGCTGATCTGTGATCCCGCCGCCGTCGTGCCGCCGTCCAGACGGATGCCGGCGCCACCGGGCGACCGGTAGGTCGTGATGCGTCCGGTGTCAGGCCGGAACCCCTGCGACGGGTCCTCGGTCGTGATGCGGCACTGCAGCGCCGCTCCCCGCAGCACGATGTTGCTCTGCTGCAGCCCGAGGTCTTCGAGGGTCTCGCCCGCGGCGATGCGGATCTGCGACTGCACGAGGTCGACGTCCGTGACCTCTTCGGTCACGGTGTGCTCGACCTGGATGCGCGGGTTCATCTCGATGAAGACGTGCTGACCGGCGCGCTCTCCGGCCGTGTCGACGAGGAACTCGACGGTGCCCGCATTGACGTAGCCGATCGACTCGGCGAACGCTACGGCGTCGCGGTGGATGCGCTGACGCAGTTCCTCGTCGAGATTCGGCGCGGGAGCGATCTCGATCACCTTCTGGTGACGACGCTGCACCGAGCAGTCGCGCTCGAACAGGTGCACCGTGTGCCCCGCGGCATCCGCGAGGATCTGCACCTCGATGTGGCGGGGGCGCACGACAGCCTGCTCCAGGAACACGCGGGCGTCACCGAACGCGGCGGCGGCTTCGCGCATCGCCTCGGCGATGGCCGGGGGCAGGTCGCCTGCCGTCTCGACGCGGCGCATGCCGCGCCCTCCGCCGCCGGCGACGGCCTTGACGAAGATGGGGAAGCCGATCTCATGCGCCTGAGCGACGAGTTCGTCGACGTCGTCTGACGCCGGAGTGGACCTCAGAACCGGCACGCCGGCGGCGATCGCGTGCTCCTTGGCCGTGACCTTGTTGCCGGCCATCTCGAGCGCTTTCGCCGGAGGCCCGATGAACGTGATGCCGTTCTCAGCTGCGCGGGCGGCGAGCTCGGGGTTCTCGGAGAGGAATCCGTATCCCGGGTAGATCGCATCCGCCCCGGACTCGAGCGCGACGCGGATGATCTCCTCGACGTCGAGGTATGCCCGGACGGGATGACCCTGTTCGCCGATGACGTAGGACTCGTCCGCCTTTTGGCGATGGAGTGAACCACGGTCTTCGTAGGGGAACACCGCGACGGTGCGCGCCCCCAGCTCGTAAGCCGCGCGGAACGCCCGGATGGCGATTTCACCGCGGTTGGCGACCAGAATCTTTCGGAACATGTGCACCTCGCAGAGCGGCCACGACGATGGGCCAAGTGTGTTCTCAGCCTAGGGGACGGTAACGTAGTCGCTTGTGCACGTACTCTCGGTGAGCTCCCTCAAGGGCGGCGTCGGTAAGACGACCGTGACGCTAGGTCTCGCCTCGGCAGCCTTCGCCCGGGGAGTGCGCACTCTCGTGGTCGATCTCGACCCTCAGTCCGATGTCTCGACGGGCATGGACATCCAGGTCGCCGGGCGGCTCAACGTCGCCGATGTCCTGGCCAACCCCAAAGAGAAGGTCGTCCGTCAGGCGATCACATCGAGCGGGTGGGCCAAGGTGCATCCCGGCACGATCGACGTCATGATCGGCAGCCCGTCCGCGATCAACTTCGACGGTCCGCATCCGAGCGTCCGCGACGTGTGGAAGCTCGAAGAGGCCCTCGCCACGATCGAGCCCGACTACGACCTCGTGCTCATCGACTGCGCTCCCTCGCTCAACGCGCTCACGCGTACGGCATGGGCCGCCAGCGACCGGGTCATCGTCGTGACCGAGCCCGGTCTCTTCTCGGTTGCCGCCGCCGACCGCGCGCTTCGCGCCATCGAGGAGATCCGTCGGGGTCTCTCACCCCGTCTGCAGCCGCTGGGCATCGTCGTGAACCGCGTGCGCCCGCAGTCGATCGAGCACCAGTTTCGGATCAAGGAGCTGCGCGACATGTTCGGTCCGCTCGTGCTCTCGCCGCAGCTGCCCGAGCGCACGTCACTGCAGCAGGCGCAGGGTGCGGCGAAGCCGCTCCACATCTGGCCGGGAGACTCCGCTCAGGAGCTCGCCGCCGATTTCGACGCTCTGCTTGACCGCATCATGCGGACAGGGCGTATCCCCACCCCGAGCGCGTAAAGGCGCGGACGACCCTTCGTCAGGCGTCGGCGAGGCGCTTCAGCGGCCGCTCAGGCAGCCGGCGCTCAGGCGACGTTGCTCAGGCTGTGCGAGCGGCGCGACGAGCGGCGAGCTCGTCTTGCACGTCGGGCACCTGCGGGTCGAACTCGACGAGGGTCGACTCGACTTCGCGCAGCACCTTGCCCACGGCGATGCCGAAGACGCCCTGCCCACGGCTGACGAGGTCGATGACCTCATCGTTCGACGTGCACAGGTAGACCGATGCCCCATCGCTCATGAGCGTGGTCCCGGCGAGGTCGCGGATGCCGGCGGCGCGCAACTGGTCGACAGCCGTGCGAATCTGCTGCAGCGAGATGCCGGTGTCCAGAAGACGCTTGACGAGCTTGAGCACCAGGATGTCGCGGAACCCGTACAGGCGTTGCGATCCGGATCCGGATGCGCCGCGCACGGTCGGTACGACCAGCTCGGTACGCGCCCAGTAGTCGAGCTGACGGTACGTGATGCCGGCCGCGCGAGCGGCGACGGCTCCTCGGTAACCGACCTCGTCGTCCATCTGCGGAAGTCCGTCAGTGAAGAGGAGATCGGCGGCGAACCGCGGCTCGCCTGCCGTTTCTCGAGCGGTCATACGCTGATCCTCCCCATCGGACTCCTCCACGCTAGATCAGCACGACCCCCCGAGCAACGACATCCGCTCTGGCGTGTCGCGCCCGAGTTCATCCGAGCAGGCGCTCGAGGGCTGTCCGCACGAAGATCGCGCGGACGTCTTCGAGGCGCTTGGCGAGTTCGGGAGCGACTTCTGCCGCGCGGCCGCGCGACCCGGCATCCGTACGCCGCAGCAGCGGAGACAAGGCAGACTCGACGAGCGCGACGTCGCGCTCCGAACTCTGCCGCAAGGCACGCACGTGACGCGGCTCGATGCCGTGGCGGTCCAGAGCGACGAGGGCGCGCAGCAGCGCGACGGTCTGATCGGTGTATTCCGACCCCGTGATGACACCCGTGCTGATCGCGTCGTTGAGCAGCTGCGGGGCGGCACCGGCCGCCGCGAGCAGCTCTTCACGCCGGAACCGCCGCGGCGCCGGCACGATCGAGGGGACGGACGCCGGCTGCACGGGCTCGCGGCCCGCGTCGAGGTCGGCGAGGTAGTCGCGGATGACGCTGTGCGGCATGAAGTGATCACGCTGGAGCGTCAGCGCCAGGCGCAACCGCTCGACGTCGGACGGCGAAAACTTGCGGTACCCGGATTCAGTGCGCGTGGGCGTGATGATGCCTTGCACTTCGAGAAAGCGCAGCTTGCTGGCGGACAGTCCGGGGAACTCAGGAGTGAGCCGGGCGAGCACCTGACCGATACTCAGCAGACCCGCGGACGTAGACCGTTCGCGGGGGGCAGGAGACGCCATCAGTCGTCCGCCGCCTGAGCCAGGTCGGCGGGCGAGACGAAGAAGTTCAACCGGAACTTGCCGATCCGGACTTCTGCTCCGTTGCGCAGCGTCGCACGGTCGGCCCGCTCGCCATTGACGTAGGTGCCGTTGAGCGAGCGCTGGTCGATGAGCTCGAACGACGTACCGCTGCGCGTGATCTCGGCGTGCCGGCGGGACACCGTGACGTCGTCGAAGAAGATGTCGGCCTCGGGGTGACGCCCCACGGTGGTCACGTCGGTGTCGAGCAGGTAGCGAGCCCCGGCAGTGGGACCGGAGCGCACGAGGAAGAGCGCGGCACCCGAGGGGAGCGCGTCGATCGCCTCGAGCTCGGCGCTGGACAGATCACTGCCGAAAGGCACGAACGAGAGGTCGGAATCGTGACCGAAGGTCTGCGTCGTGTCGTTCGCGCGCTCAGCACCCGCGCCACGACGAATGTCGTCTGGTTCGGGTCGACGGTTGTCCACGGTGCTCCTCCTTCTGCGCAAGCCTATCCGATCGCTCCCTGTGCGAAACAGGTGGATCCGCCGATTCGCCGAAGGGAATCCGACGAAGTGTTTCGCCGTGTTCCACGCGGGATGTGGTGACGGCGAGGGCGGCTTAGCGTGGCTGAACGAACCTACTGACAGGAGACTCCCGTGTCGAGCCCGCACTTTCGCACATCGTCCGCCCCGGCGCGCGAGGCTGCGACGTGCATGTGCGCGTTCGATGGCGCCTGCTCTTCGTTCGCCCGCGGTCACGCGCTGCATCTGATCCAGGCGCGCCTCGCATCCGCGACGCCGACGGAGTGGACGGACGCGATCGTCGAGCAGACGGATGCCGCGAGCGGCACGCTCGTCGTCCGGACTCTCACCGGCGAGATCATAGAACTGTGGAACGGCGCCGGTGCGGCGGATGCCGTCGCAACCGGGACTCCCGTCGCCGTGCACGCGCGCTATGACGTCCTCGCGGTCGGACGCCGGCAGTTCAACGTGCTGCGGGGCTGATCAGGCCATCGCGGCCTTCAGCGACATGCACGCGTCCCTGCATGCCTGAAAGGCTTGCGCGCACATCCGACAGACCTCGCTGGACTCGGCGTGCGACGCGCACTCGTCCATGCACATGCGGCACATCTCGATGCACGCGTCGAGCATCGCCATCATCGCGGTGGCGTTCATCCCCTGCATGCGCAGCATCGAGCGCATCATCGTGTTGCACATATCGGCGCAGTTCATGCACGTCGTGGCACACGACATCAGCTGGGTCGCGCACACGGTGCACGCCTGCTCGCATGCGGCGCAGGCGTCCATGCACGCCTGCATGAGCGACATGTCCATCGTGTCCATGCCGGGCATCGTCATCATGTCGTTCGACATGGCATCCATCATCATGGCGTCCATCGGGGGCCTCCTCGTCGGCGGGGCCGGGGCGGTCCCCTGGCCGTCATGCTAGGCCGCCAGCGCCCGGCCAGTAAGGGGTTGGCTAGGCTCGACGCGTGATGACACAGGTTTCCCACCGCGTCTCCCGCGGTCTCCTCGCCCTCTTCGCCGTGCTGCTGGTCGCGGCATCCGCTCTCATCGCCTCGCCCGCGTCGGCGCACGATCGGCTCATCGGATCGGATCCCGCCGCCGGTGCGACCGTCGACCAGTCCCCCGAGCAGCTGACCCTCACCTTCAGCGGAGCGATCTCGGCCGACGCCGGGGCGACCGAAGTGCAGGTGACGGACGCCGCAGGCACCCAGCTCGCTGGAGACCCGGTAGCCACCGACAACACCCTCACGGTGCCGCTCGTCGCTCAAGCCGAGGGCGCGGTCACCGTGCTGTGGAAGGTCGTCTCGAGCGACGGTCACCCCATTTCGGGCGAGTACGCGTTCACCGTGGCGGCGCCCGCGCCGGAGCCGGCGCCCGTGCAGACCGAGACCTCCTCCCCCAGCCCCACCACCGAGCCGACGACGCCGGTCGCCACGCCCGAGCCGACGACGTCAGAGACGCCCGCCGCCGACACGCCCTCGGATGCCGCCGACACGACCCCGTGGATCATCGCCGGCGTCATCGTGCTCCTGGCTGTGGCGGCCGGGATCATCTACCTCGTCGTCTCGCGATCCCGTCGTGCCAAGGCCGCTCAGGCAGCCCAGGCCGACTCCCCGGATCGCTCCGAGCGTTAGGCTGGAACACATGCCTCACTACGACGTCGTCATCCTCGGCGCGGGCCCCGGCGGCTACGTCGCGGCCGTGCGCAGCGCTCAGCTCGGCCTCTCGGTCGCGATCATTGAAGAGAAGTACTGGGGCGGTGTCTGCCTCAACGTGGGCTGCATCCCCTCCAAGGCACTGCTGCGCAACGCCGACCTCGCGCACACCTTCACCCACAAGGCCGAACTCTTCGGCATCTCGGGCGACGTGCACTTCGATTTCGGCACCGCGTGGGATCGCAGTCGCAAGGTCGCTGACACCCACGTCAAGGGCATCCACTTCTTGATGAAGAAGAACAAGGTGACCGAGTACGAGGGCCGCGGATCGTTCACCGGTCCGAAGGCGATCACGGTCACGAAGTCCGACGGCTCGACCGAAGAGGTCACGTTCGACAACGCGATCATCGCGACCGGGTCGACCGTGCGCCTGCTTCCCGGCGTCACTCTGAGCGACAACGTCGTGACCTACGAAGAGCAGATCCTCACGCGCGAGCTGCCGTCGTCGATGGTCGTCGTCGGCGCCGGCGCGATCGGCATGGAGTTCGCGTTCGTCCTCTCGAACTATGGCGTCAAGGTCACGATCATCGAGTTCCTCGACCGTGCACTGCCCAACGAAGACGCCGACGTCTCGAAGGAGATCGCGCGCCAGTACAAGAAGCTCGGCGTCGACATCCTCACCTCGACGAAGGTCGAGACGGTCGTCGACTCGGGCGACAAGGTCACCGTCACCTACACCGGCAAGGACGGCTCGCAGGGCTCGATCGAGGCCGACAAGGTGCTCATGTCGATCGGCTTCGCGGCGAGAGTCGAGGGCTTCGGGCTCGAGAACACCGGCGTCAAGCTCACGGAGCGCGGCGCGATCGACATCGACGACCACATGCGCACCTCGGTCCCCCACATCTATGCGATCGGCGACGTCACCGCCAAGCTGCAGCTCGCGCACGTCGCCGAGGCTCAGGCCGTCGTGGCAGCCGAGACCATCGGCAAAGCCGAGACGATGACGCTCGGCGACTACCGCATGATGCCGCGCGCGACGTTCTGCTCGCCGCAGGTCGCGTCGTTCGGACTGACCGAAGATCAGGCCCGGGCCGCCGGCCACGAGATCAAGGTGGCGAAGTTCCCGTTCTCGGCCAACGGCAAGGCGAACGGCCTCGGCGAGCCCGTCGGCTTCGTCAAGCTCATCGCCGACGCCGAGCACCTCGAGCTGCTCGGCGGCCACATGATCGGCCCCGACGTGTCCGAGCTTCTTCCCGAGCTGACGCTCGCACAGAAGTGGGACCTGACGGCCCTCGAGGCGGCGCGCAACGTGCACACGCACCCGACGCTGTCCGAAGCCGTGCAGGAGGCCTTCCACGGCCTCGCCGGCCACATGATCAACATGTGATGCGAAGGGGTCGATGCTGCCCAGCGGCATCGACCCCTTCGAGTCAGATCACTGCCCGAGTGCGCGTGCGAGCTTCGACGCGGATTCCGCGGGCTGGCCGCCGACGGTGCTGACGGCTGAACCGGCGGCGGCGAACAACGCCGCCCGCGCGTCGGCGTCGGTGGGTGCGGCGGGCCCGAGCTCGATCTCCCACTCGCGCCAACGGCGAACGGTGCCCGAGCGCTCGTCGGTCGCGACGACCCGGTCGTCGACGAACTCGGCGACGACGCCTCCGTCATCGTCGAGCAGCAGGTACGGCGTGCGGGTGTTGAGGATGCGCGCGATGAGCTGAAACGGCTCGTCGGTCACGTGGGCGACGGCGGCACGCACGACGTCGGGCACGACGTCGGCGTCCGCTTCGGCGCCCAGCGGCCAGCCGAGCTCGACCCGAGCAAGCCCTTCACGAGGGCCCTTCAGGTGCCACCCGGCATCCGGACCGCCCGTGCGCCGCCGCACGGCGAAACCGGCGCGGGCGAGATCGAGGCCGGCGGTGTCGAAATACCGGGCATCCAGGTCGCGCCGCGGCGCTTCGGCGACGCGGGCGATGCTCGGCAGGTCGTCCCACTCGGGCAGCGGCGCCCGATCGTCGACGTCGAACGTCAGCTCGATCTCGACGGAGCGGATCGGCTGGTCGGGGTCAGTCGTCCCGACCATCGGGGTTCGGGTTGATGTCCTCGGTCGCCTCGACGTAGACGAAGCGGACCTCGGTGGGACCGTCGTCATCGCCCGTGTTGATTTCGTCACCGTCGCGGTGATAGACGAGCTGTCCCTCACCGTAGGGGGCGATATAGGTGTCGGTGGTGCCTTCCTCGAGGGGAAGGATCTGCCCGTCGAGCGGGCCGCCGTGCAGTCGCGCAAGTGCCATTCCCCGAGACTACTCCTGCCTCATCAGGACCCGGCGGATGTCCGCGTGCCGCCGTGTTTCGCGGCCTCTTCGCGCGTCTTCTTCGCTTCTTCTTCGCGCTGCTTCTTCTCTGCATCCGCGCGCTCCTTCTCGACGGCCTCGCGCGCGCTGCGCAGTTCATCGGTCGCGACCTGCACGGCGTCCTCGGCACGCTGGACGCGCCTCAGAGTCAGCGACGGCGCGCCATGACGCTGACGCACGCGGTCGGTCTCTTCGCGCGTCGCCACGATCATGTACGAGCTCGCGATCAGGATCGCCTGCGTCGAGAGATTGAGCCACAGCAGCAGGGCGATGAGCGCTGCGAACGTCGCCAGCAGGGGATTCGACGACGCGCCTCCGACGAACCACGACGACAGTTGCTGAAGCACCGTCAGCGCCGCGCCGCCGAGGGCGGCACCCGTGAACAGCACACGTCGACTCGCGCGCACACCCGATAGCACGCGGAAAAGCACGGCGACCACCGTGGCATCCAAGAGGAACACGATCAGGATACTGCCGGCGCGGGCGATGAAGACCGCGACCGGGTCGTTCTCGGTCAGTCCGACCCAGCCCGTCACGAGGCCGATGCCGATGTCGGCCAGGAACATGGCGCCGGCCGCGGCGGCGAGCGCCGCGCCGATGCCGATCGCGAGAGCCAGGTTGCGCAGGATGACCCAGATGAACAGCACGTCTTCGTTGACGATGTCGGCGAGGTTGCGCAGAGCCACACGAAGCGACCCGATCGCACCGATCGCGGCGACGACGAGTCCCACGAGCGAAAGAATGCCGGCGGTCGTCAGCCCCGCCGGCGCTTGGATGTCGTTGGGGTCGACGATCGAGCCGATGAGTCCGGGGATCGCAGCGTCGACCGCCTCGATGAGCGCCTCCCATGCGGCGGGATTTCCCGCGAGCCACAGGGCAGCGATCGAAAAGCCCAGCAGCACGCCCGCGAAGACGCTGAAGAGGGTGCGGTAGGTCACACTGTCAGCGAGCATCGGTCCACGGTGCTCGCTGTAGTGCAGTAACGCGCGCACCGCCCGACGCGAGAGCGCCCAGGCCGTGACGCGCGCGATGAGGCCGGGGCGAGGCGCGGAAGCGGTATCCATGTCGTCAGGGTATCCGCGGGGTCGGCTGGCTCAGGCCCCCGTTGACAGGAGCCCGGCGCTCAGGGCAGGGCCGGCGAGGATGCCGAGCCACGCGCCCGCGAGCATGAACGGGCCGAACGAGATTCGCGTGCGCCGATCCCCTCGCCGCGTCACGAGCAGCGCTGTGCCGAACAGCCCGCCGAGCAGGAATGCGGCGAGCGCACCGAAGGCGACTGCATCCCATCCGATCCACCCGAGCACGAGCCCGATGACTCCCGCGAGCTTGACGTCACCGCCGCCCATGCCGCGCGGGCTGATCAGCCGCAGCACGAGGTAGAAGACGAACATCGTGACCATCGCGAGCAGCGATGTGCGCAGGCGGTGCCCCTCGGCGCCCAGCAGGCAGGCGAGCGAGAGAAGCCCGATCCCGAGCGGATACGCCGGCAGCACGAGCACGTTCGGCAGGCGGTGCCGGCGGATGTCGATCACGCTGAGGGAAACGCTCAGCGCCGCGAACAGAGCCAGTGCGACGCTGAGCGTGAGGTTCACCGCAGACACACGTGCATCCCGTGACGGGATGCACGCAATCCCAGAGCGGCCCGGCCTCCCCCACCCATGATCATGAGAGGTTTCTCATGTCGCGTCAAGTCCGAACGAACCTCAGACATCGAGGATGTGCAGGCGCACAAGAATCGTCCCCCCGTCGACGATGCCTTCGGCATCGCGCACCGCCTTCTTGAGCGGGAGGACGTATGCGTTGCGCTCCGCGTCGGGAAAGATCGATGTGCGCCATTGCGAGCCGCCGATCCGCGCTTCGACACGAACCGACCCGAACCCGCGGGGCGGACGGGGCAACTCGCGAATGTCGGCACTGAGCACTTCGGGCAGCGCAGCGAAGTGCCAGTCCTGCTGGCGGGTCTCCCAGCGGAAGACCTCGCCGTCGAAATCGACGATCACTGCTGTCTCCTCTTCGTTCGGGGCCCCTCACACCGCGCCCCAGCATGCCACCGCCGAGCCGCCGTCCGGCACCCCCTGTGCACAACCCCGACCCCCACGTGACACCGCAGCGAACAACCGACCCTGCGGGGTCAGGCCGTCGTCTCGGCACGCCGTCTCTCGGGCGTGAGGTTCGGGCTATGGTGGCCGGATATACGCCGGGCGACCGGCGCACCGAGCGAAGGAGCGGGCAGTGAAGGGCAGTCGACAGGTTCGGGACGCCGTCGCGCTGGCAGCGGGTCTCGCCGTCGTCGCGATCATCGTCTGGCTCGACATCTCATCGGGGCTCTGGCAGGACCTCGTCGTGCTGTCGGGGCTCGCCGCGGGGCTCGTGACCTTCCTGCTCACGGTGCTCGTCCTCGACCGCGTCGTCGCGCGATCGACCGCGCGGCGCTGGGCGCCCATCAACCGGCTCGCCTTCACGGAGTTCCTGCACGCCCTCGCCGACGAGCACAGCGAGATCTCCCGCGGGCACGTTGTGACGCGGTCGCTGCCCGAGCTGCGCACGTCGCCCGCGTCGACCGACTACGCCGACGAGATGCGCCGTGTGCGCGAAGCTGTCGTCGACGAGCGGACACGTCTCGCCGACATCCTGAGCCGCTGGGCACCGTTTCTTGCCTCGAGCGGTGACAACGAGACGATCCTCTTGCACGTCGCCGACATCGCGCTCGCTCTCGACGCGGTGCGCGATGCCGCGCTGCAAGCCGAGCAGTCACTCGCGAGCGCCGACCACGACCTGCTCGCGCACGAGATCGACGCGTGCAACGAGCGACTGTGCGCGCTCACCGCCGAGCTACGAGACAGGCTCGACGAGACCGAGCAGCAGCGCGCCGTCCTCGCCGGCCGCTGACACGGCGGCATCTCGCGGGCGACAGCTCACGCGCGCGCTCGTGCGCGCCGCACGACGACGTCGAGCGCGACGGCCACGACGACCGCCGTGGCGTAGACCACGAGGTCGCGGGCATCGAAGACCGTGCCGAGCACGAGCATCACCGGCGGAAATCCCGCCCCGAGCGCGAGCGGAATGCCCGTCAGCTGGAACAGTTCCACCCCGACGCACCAGGCCACCGCGACACCACCCGTCGCAAGCGAAGACCACCGTGGAGCGAGGATCACGACGAACGCGAAGACAGCCACGGCGTACAGCGCATCACCGGCGATGTCGGTCGCGGGCACGTCGGGCAGTAGAAGGTGCACCGCGAGTCCCGTCGCGACGACCGCGGCGAGCGCCACGGCACCGGCGATTCGGCGGTGCCTCACGCGATCACGAGCGGGGTCACGGTGTCGTGCGCATGGTGGCACTCGGTGCATGTGAAGGGCATGCGTTCTAGCATGCCGCCTCGATGGGTTCCCTCCCCTGCGCGATACACCGTTGACGGTGGCGAAGAACATCGCAATGCTCAGGCTCGTGCCTGACTTTTCTGGCAACGAACCTCGGCGGGAGCAGCAGGCGGACCGGCTCGGCGTCCGCCTGGTCCGCCACACCGGAGGAGAGCGCTCATGACCCGCGTCCGCGTCAGCTTGTTCTCATCGCTCGACGGATACACCTCTGCACCCGACGCGGCATCGGACAACCCGATGGGCGAGGATTGGGGGCCGCTCACCGCCGCCTACACGGCGACGCGCACCTTCCAGCGCACAGTGTTCGGCGATGCCGGCGGCGCCGGCACGGCCGGAGTCGACGACGACTACGCGGCGAGGTACTACGCCGGAGTGGGCGCCGAGATCATGGGAGCGGCGATGTTCGGGTTGCACACGTACCCCGACGACCCGGATTGGAAGGGCTGGTGGGGTGATGAGCCACCGTTCGGCTACCCCGTCTATGTGCTCACCCACACCGCCCCGCGTGCCCCGATCACGATGGCCGGCGGCACCGTCTTCGAGTTCCGCACCGGCGCGATCGAGGACGTGCTCGCCGAGGCGACAGCGGCAGCCGGCGACCTCGACGTGCGCATCGGCGGCGGTCTGCGCACCGCCCAAGCGTTCGTTCGCTCCGGGCTCGTCGATGATCTGCACGTCGCCATCGCTCCGATCGTGCTGGACCGCGGCCACCGGGTGTGGGAAGGTCTTCGCGGCCTCGAGCTCACTCACACGGTGACGACAGAGGTTGCGGAAAGCGGCACGATCCACGTCACCTTCACCCGGTAGGGCACGAGCAGGACTCTTAAGCGTCGGCTTGGCCGTTCAGAGTCACCACAGCGGGTGGATGGAGGCGCGCAGCATTCGGTCGTAGACGTCGTGGACAGCGTGGTCGAATTCGGTCAGGTCCGCGCTCAGCAGATCGGCCGCGCCCGCGTTCGCCTGTGCCTGGCCGACGTTGCGGGCACCCGGGATGACGCTGGTGACGCCCTCAAGCCCGGCGATCCACGCGAGCGTCGTGGCCGGCAGGGTCGCGCCCTCGGGGACCGCGGCGGTCAGCTCGCGCACGGCGGCAAGACCGGTCTCGAAGTCCACGCCTGAGAACGTCTCGCCGCGGTCGAACGCCTCACCGTTCCTGTTGTAGGTGCGGTGGTCATCAGGGGCGAAGGTCGTCTCGCGCGTGTACCGCCCGGACAGCAGGCCCGATGCCAGCGGCACGCGGGCGAACACAGCGACACCGGCCGACGCAGCGGCCGGAAGCACCTCGTCGAGCGGCTTGAGACGGAAGGGGTTCAGGATGATCTGCACGTTGGTGACGTTCGGGCGCGCGATCGCCGCAAGCGCCTGCGCGCACGTCTCGACCGAGACTCCGTACGCCGCGATGACGCCGTCTTCGACCAGGTCGTCGAGGCCGTCGAAGGTCGCGTCATCCTCGATCACTGCCGTCGGTGGGCAATGCAGCTGCACCAGATCGAGCGTGTCGACGCCGAGATTGCGGCGCGAGCGATCAGCCCAGGCGCGGAAGTTCTCGCGCGTGTAGTTCTCGGGCTCCTGAGCGACCCGGCGCCCCATCTTGGTGGCCACCGTGATCGCGTGACCGGGTCGCTCGGCCAGGAACTCGCCGATGATCGACTCGCTGCGGCCGTCGCCATACACATCGGCTGTGTCGAACAGCGTCACCCCGGCGTCGGCGGCTGCCGCGAGCACGTCCCGCGCCTCGCCTCGCGAGACGTCGCCCCAATCGGCGCCCAACTGCCACGTTCCCAGACCGATCGCAGATACCTGACGGCCGGTTCCGCCCAACGCGCGCTGCTGCATGTTGTTCCTCTCGTCGCGGCTTCCAGCATGGCACTGCGTCGCGGCTGCGTACCCCCTGTCGGTAAACGCCCTTCTACGCCGCAGGACGAACTCCCATGAGCGTGTGCTCCAATAGCTCTACATCAGCGGACTCTCGCTCGCAGACTGCGAGTTCGACGGGAGACGCGCGGGCGCACACGGGGCACAGCCAGCCCCCGCCCACATCGACACCGACACGGAGAGCGCATGAACATCACTGGAAAGGTCTTCGTCGTCACGGGCGCGGGCAACGGAATCGGCCGCGAAGTCACCCGCATTCTGCTCGCCGGCGGCGCATCGGTGGCAGGCGTGGACCTGAGTGAGTCGGGCCTGAGCGCTACTGCCGCGCTCGCAGACGCCGGCCCCAGATTCTCGAGTCACGTCGTCAACATCACCGACCGGGACGAGGTCTTGGCGCTGCCGGACGCGGTGCTCGCCGCACACGGGCAGGTCGACGGTCTGGTCAACGTCGCGGGAGTCATCCAGAAGTTCGTCAAAGTCATCGACCTTCCGTTCGAAGAGATCGAAAAGGTCATGAACGTCAACTTCTGGGGCACCATGAACATGGTGAAGGCCTTCCTGGCGATCCTGGTCGAACGCCCCGAGGCCAGCATCGTGAACGTGGCGAGCATGGGTGCCTACGCACCCGTTCCCGGCCAAGCGGTCTACGGCGCGTCGAAAGCTGCGGTGCGACTTCTCACCGAGGCTCTCTACGCCGAACTGCTCGACACGAACGTCACGGTGACGTCGATCTTCCCCGGAGCGATTGCAACCGACATCGCGAGCAACTCTGGAGTCGCCATGGCCGACGGCTCGTCGACCGATGCGCCCGCATTCAAGATGACCTCTGCGGCCGATGCAGGGGAAGCCATCGTGGATGCCATCCGCAAGGGCAGCTTCCGAAAGACCATCGGGCAGGACGCCGCCGCGATGGACAAGCTCGCCCGCCTCAACCCGCGGCTCGCGGCTCGAACGATCGCGAAGCAGATGGGGTCCCTGCTCGGCTGAAGGCCCGGCCGCAGCCACCGCAAGCACAACGTTCACCCAAGAACGATCGGACGCGCCCGTTCCGGTCCCGGCCATGCGGCAGTCCTGTCTGGCGAACGATCGACGTCGCTGATCCCGAAGGGGTCGTCGCGACCGGGAGCCGTCCTCATCTGCGGGTCACGCGGTAGAACGGGCGCCGCCATCTACATGGTCCCAGGCTCGGCCGGGAGCTCCCGGGCGCCATGGGGGACTGACGGCGGAATGCTTGACGGCGCGACACGTACGAGCAGTGCGGTGGGGTGCAGGCCTATTCTGACGCGTGTGACACGTCCGAAGCTGTCCCCGTCGAGCTCGATGGCGTGCGGCGTGTCGAAGTGTGCTTCGAACCGCCGACCCTGGACATAGGCGAGCGAGCGAAGGTCTCGAGTGCGCCGGATCATGTTTCCGGTCATCCGGGAGTGAC
The DNA here is from genome assembly GCF_057669785.1 of Microbacterium sp. Y547. Lineage (NCBI taxonomy): Bacteria > Bacillati > Actinomycetota > Actinomycetes > Micrococcales > Microbacteriaceae > Microbacterium > Microbacterium sp. Y547. Next base: position 11,129 of record NZ_JBYHFN010000002.1, on the reverse strand, counting down.
GGGCGATGCCCTGGAGGGTCAGCCGTGTCCCGATCCGCGCCCACCCGAATGGGCCCTCCGGGCGCATCATCACGACGTCCAAAAGCCCGTCGTCGATGACTGCGGCGGGCAGCAGGAGCAGATTCCCCGTCAGTGTTCCGCAATTACCGACGATGACGGTGTGGGCGCGGGTGGAACTGACGCGTTCGTCGTCGATCCGGTAGTGGAGATGGAAGAGTCGGTTCCTGATGATCGATCTCGCGATCGGGCTGACGTACGCGAACCATCCGAGATGCTTCTTCGCGATCGCGCTGGTGTGCTGGGCCATATCCGCATCCAGTCCGATGCCCGCCATGACCACGAACACGTGCGTGCTGCGTGTTCCGGTCTCGTCCTCCATCTCGGCTGTCCCCACATCGATCCCGCGATCATCGCCAGTGAAGGCGACCGCGATGCACGCGGCGACGTCGTTGAGGGGCGTACGGAGTTCGCGCGCGAGAAGGTTGCCGGTGCCGGTGGGGAGCAGCGCGACGGGGATACCGCTTCCGTGCATCACTTCCGCGACGGTTCGGACCGTGCCATCGCCGCCGACCACGATGACCACCGCAGGTTGCTCTCCCAGAGCCTGGGTTGCGGCCGACCGTCCGGAATCTGCGCTGCTCGTCTCGTACCAGCGTGTGTGACCCCACCGGCTGGCCCGTTCCTGATCAGCGACTGCCCTGCGAATCGGGTCAAGTCGGGAGTGGACGGGGTTGTACACCACGGCAGCATGTCGGTGTGTGACGGCTACCGACTCCGCCGCGGTCACCGCGAACCCATCGTCGAGCGGACCGGCTGAGGGCCCGCTGCTGTCGTCCGTGCCGCGGAGTGGTCGCACCACCGCGGTCCTCCGTCACGTTCGCGCGTAACGCCCGTGCCCGCCTTCGCTGCTCCGACCGGCGATCTGCTCGCTGTCCTCGTTGCCGGAGGACTGGGCGCCCGTCGGCGTGCCGGGTCAAGGACGCGCTGCGCTCCGTGAACTCTCGAATGTGATCGATTCCGCGAGAGCGGTGACAGCTGCGGCACGTGTGTGCTCACGCACGGCCGCTTCTTCGGACCGGACCGTGGCAGCGTCCTGCCTCTCATTGATCTCCCTGCTGATCGTGGCAAGTCGGTCGGCGATGACGGCGGCGAGCCCGTCGCGCAACTCATTCAGATTCGTGTCGGCGATCACGAGGCGTCGGTCGGCGACCGCCAACTCGACCGTCGGATACCCAGCACCGACGAGAGCATCACGTGTCCGGGTGCCCTGAATCTCCACCACTTCGTGCTTCTCAGGACGGCGGGTGAACACGGCTTCCACCGTGTACCGGTCAGGCGCTGCCGCAGTCATCAGCGCAGCCGGCAACGATGCCACCAGCACCGATCCCAGACCCAGCGTCGCGGAATATGCATCGCTCGCGCGCATGTTCGTGTCCATACTCCCGACGCTACGCCTCCCAGATGTACGCCTCACAGGTTCGACCCGACGACGCATCAGCGGTCTCACCGGTGGGCGCAGCTGACGGACCGCTCCTGTGCGAGCGCATCCAGGCTGCGAAGGCGAGCGCTGGTACCACCGACCACGTCACCTCCTAGCCGTGCGCCGACGGCGGGAGTAGCCTGTGATGATGACGGTCATCGTGATCCTCCTGGTGGTGTGGGCGATCCTGGCGGTAGTCGGGTTCGCCCTGAAGGGCTTGCTCTGGCTGGGAATCATCGGGGTGATCCTCTTCGTGGGCACGCTCGTCTTCTTCTTCGTTCGGCGCACGGCCGACCGCCGCAGCAAGGGTGTCTGAACAGCCGTCGCGCCCGATCCACACCCCATCGCACGAACCCCAGGCTGCACGCAACGGCACATCCACCCTGTGTTCTCCTCCACCGTCCGCGACCCAAACCCAGACGGGCCGCGAGCCATCCGCTGGCGGAATGGGGATGATTGGATCGACGATCGGAGGCCAGAGCCGTCGGTCGGCGCATAAGCACCGACCTCGCAACCGCATCGCGCCCACTTACGGCTTCGCCGGCGCTTTCGAGTCCTCGAACCACAGCGTGGCGTTTCCGGGTGCGAATCGGCTCACCTCCGCCGAATACCGACGCATCGTCGGCTTCCCAGATCCCTGATTCGACACCATGACTCCATCCTCGTTTCCAAGGTCAGGAGCCTCCACCAAACCCAGGGCGCTTCAATCGCGCCGAGCGCTGCGCCGAGGAGGGCGGCGAGGAGGGCGGCGAGGGTTGGGTCCACGTCAGACCGGCCGCGGGATGACGCCGCCGACCCGCTCCCAGTGGCGCAGGAGCTCGGGCTGCACAGCGACGCCCAGTTCCTCGGCGGCCTCTTCCTCGCTCTCGCGAAGCGCGTGCTTGAGCGGTTCGGCCACGCCGTCGTCAGTCAGGCCTCGCTCCTTCCAACCCGGGATCATCTGCTCGAGGTAGTAGTTGACCCTCTTCACCTGCGGGGCCGCGTTGTACTCCACCGTGCGTACGCTGTTTTCTCCTGCGAGGGCACGCAGGGTCCTCAGCAGCTGCACCGTGACGACGTGACGGTCGTCAACGACGATGCCGCCGGTCGCGGCGAGGCCGTAGCGGAGCGCCACGCGCACGTCATCGTCGTTCGACGGACGCTCTGCGTTCTCCCACCAGTCGTTCATCAACCCGAGGTCCTTGCCCTGGGTGCGTGCGACGTCGATCAGGGTCTGATCGGCGTTCACTGTCCACGCGAGCTGTCCGAACGGCTTGACGAAGTAAAGCAATGGGTCCTCCCCCCAGGTCCATCCGAGCGTATCCACCGTCACCCACACCGCACGTCTGGCGCCCCAGTGCTCGAGCGGCAGGCTTGTTCTCGGCGGCGACGGGCGTCGGCAGACGCCCGGATCGAGCCAGAAACTCGTACCGACTGATGATTGTGTCGAGCGTTTGGGGCAGCCGTTTCGCGGCCGATGTCTGGACCGTGCCGGGAACGAGGGTTTTCGGACTACAGCCTGCGGATGAGGCGATGTACTGACGCGGACGCCTCTAGTAGAGCAACGCTGCGGTCCGCGAGGTGTTGCAGTCGGACGGTCAGCAGCGCGTCAGCGCCGCCCGGGCCTGAGTAGTCGCGCACTCGTTCGAGAACGGCGGCGATCGTTGGAATGCGGTGGCCGCCGGCCCGGAGGGCAGCCACGATGCGCGCGTCGATGATGGCTTGCCAGGAGTAACGTCTGGCGAGTCCAGAACCGACCATTTCGGGGCGCAACAGCCCCGCGTGCCCTCTCCATACGGAATCGCGGCCCGCCATTGATTGCGTAAAGCTGTGACCGGCGATGGCCGCCGGCACGGCAGCACGCTGAGAAGAGTCAGCGTCGAGCACCAGGGGCGCGCGCTCCGGCGGAGCAGCGTCGTCGATGTCAGCCGGATCTACCAGGTCGAACTGAAACTCGTCACTCTGGGTGGTGGGGTCAGAGTTCGCGAGTGCCCAGATCAGGGCGTGCCAGAGCGGCTGCGTCTCCTGGAGCTTGCGCATACGACTCACTGGACGGGTGCCGCGCATACCGTCCGGGCCGAGCCTAGAGGGACTCCGTCACTTCGGTGGTGACTTTCCGCGGATCGGGGGTCGGCCACCGGGCGGCGAGGGACCTTCTGCCCTATCCCGGCGTTCGGCACGGATGATTCAGTGGGGACGAGCTACTCAGGAGACGCCATGAACCTGCACGCCGCTCCGAGCCGCTCGGCGGCCTCGTTGCCACCCCGGCGTCCGCGCGGGCGCTCGGCCCGAGCCACCCTGGTTGCCTGAAGCGAACCGCGGACGAAAGGCCTCCCCGTGACCAACTCGCGCCCCCGCCTGAGATCCAGGAATACAGGCAGACGTCTGCCGGCGCCCGTCCTCTGGGCGACCGCCGCGATGGCCGCTCTCGCCTTCGCCTTCCTCCCGCTCGGGGAGCCCGCTCAAGCGAGGCTTACCGCCGAGACGCCCATCATCGAATCGCCGGACGGACCGAACACCGATGTCGAGGTGACCGGTCTCGGAGTCGGAGCAAGGTTGACGGGTGGGTATCCGGCCACCCCGACGCCGCAGGATCCGTTGGCGCCCTACCCCGCGGCACCCCCTGCGGGGTACACCCTGGGCGGCGGCTTCACCGCGCTGATCAACACCGTGAGCGTGACAGATCGCACGCTGACCGCCGAGATGTACTGCATCGACGTCCGCACCGGGACCCTGGTCGGCGGCGGTTACCAGAACGGTTCGTGGGACCAATCGAACGTTCAGAACCTCGGGTACGTCGCCTACATTCTCAACAACTTCTACCCCTCGTTCCCCGCTGAGCCGGCGGGTCTGGCCTCCGAAGGCGAGCAGGCCGCCGCCGTGCAATCGGCCATCTGGTACTTCACGGACGGCTTCATCCTGGACGCAGCCTCACCGCTACGGGCAGCGACGGCAGGAGTCATCGCGGCCGCGCAGCTCAACGGCCCGGTGACGGAGCCGCCTCCCCCGGCGGTATCCATCACCCCGTCCGCTGCCGCCGCGCCGGCGGGGTCGGCGGCCGGCCCGTTAACCGTGACAACGGACGCCCCCAGCGTGACCCTCTCCGTGCCCGACGGGTACACGATGTACGCTGACGCGGCGGCCACCGCCCCTCTCCCCAACCCCTACACGACCACCACGGGGACCCAGGTGTGGGTGGGCAGCGGAACGGACGCTGTGGACGAGACGCTGCTGAGCGCTCGAGCGGTCGTGACCGTCCAGCGCGGGCGGGTGTACCTCTACGACGGCCTGGCACCCGGCGTTGATGACTTGCAGAAACTCGTCCTTGCCGAAACCGCCACGTTGGAGGCGACCACCCAAGCGCCTGTCGAGTTCTTCGCAGCGGCCAGCCTCACCGTCAACAAGGCATTTGCGGGGGCCGGAGTGGGCCGACAAGGGGCAAGTCAGTTGACCGTCGATTGCGGTGACGGCGTGGCACGGGTAGCGGACATCCCGGCGGGAGTCACCACCACCCAGACGTCGACATTCGAGGGCATCGCCGTCGGGGCGACGTGCCTGATCAACGAACCAGCGACGGGAGAGACCACGGCAGTGGCCGTGACCACCGACGCGCCGCAGAGCGTTCCGATAACGCAGGCGGGGGCGACGGCGATCATCACCAACACCGTGACCGTCCGTCCCGGCTCGCTGAGCGTCAGCAAGGTCCTCACCGGCGCACAGGCCGGCCGGCAGGGTCAGATCACCCTCTCCGTGGACTGCGGAACGGCGCTCACCGACACCGTGATCATCCCGGCGGGAGCGGCAGCGGGAACCTACACCGAGACCTTCGCGGATCTGCCCGCGGGCACCGAGTGCACCGTCACAGAGCCGGTGTCCGGCGAGACGAGCGCCGTACGCGTCATCTCCAGCGGCACGGTGAACGCCACGATCCAGCCGGGCGCCGCCGCGACGGTCGAGCTGACCAACACCGTCACGCAGCGCGCGGCCTTCGCGACGATGCTGCCCCCCACGGGTTCGGAGAGCCTGATGCCTCTGCTGTGTGTCGCCGGCGGCGGAATCGCGGCTGGCGCGCTGCTGCTGGTGATGGGCGCCGTCTCACGCCGCAGGACCGCACGTTCCACGCGGGGCTGACGCGCAAAATACGAAAATCCAACAGGGGTGGGAGGCGCTTCAAGATTTGTCACGAGCAACCCGATCGAGCAACTCCCCCGAAAACCCGCGGGGGCTGCCGAGAATCACGCCTGAACGCCTCACCGCCATGATCGCCGACTACGAATCTGGGGTGTCAGCCTACGACGTCGCCGACAAGTATGGGCAGCATCGTGCCACGATCATGAAGCACCTTGCCTCGGCCGGTGTCCGTTCTCGGGTCGCCGTGCCGACCGACGAAGAGATCTTGCTGTGGCGAGAGCTGCATGCCGAGGGGCTGGAGTTCAAGACCATCGCACGACAGGCGGGGCGAAACCATAAAACCGTTCGAAAGTACGTCTCACCGCAAGCAAATCGTGGCGATTTCGATAAATGAACTAGCTGCCAAAACAAACTCTTCTTGGCTAGGACGCTACTACAAGTTCCACTTCAGGTAAGTCAGTGTCATGCGCAAAGCCGGAGTGCGATCGCTAAACTTCACCATTTCGCACCGCAAAATCGAGACAAGTGAATCTCGATGGCCTGAGTCGCTGTGCATGAGAGATGACGCCTAGCTCGCAACCTTGCGTACTGGGTACCCAGCCTTCTTCACATTTACATCGAAGTAGCGCCCGACGCTTGTGGCGACCAGCAGTTCGGAGTAAATGGACGCCGGAACGCCGAGGTACTGATAGACACCACCCTTGATAAATGCGATCTCCAACGTGTTTGTATCCGGGTCGTAGCCGACTTCAGCCACGTTACTACTTACTACCGATACTCGATTCATTCGTTGACTCCTTCGTCATCTTACATGGTTTCCAGTTCTGCAAATTTGGCCGCCATCGTCGGATTACTCCTGGTCAGCTTCTTAATCGTCACATCTTGAGCTTTGTCGTTGGCGAGCCGCAAGTTACGTTCAGAGCCAAGAAGCGCTTCCTTCGCTTTTTGGAGCCGATCGATAGATTTGTCGATCTCGCCGATAGCTGTGTGGAAACGTCGTGCAGCGAGGTCGTAGTTTTTGCCGAACGCAACTTTGAAGGTGTCAAGTTCATTCTCGAAGTTCGTGATGTCAATATTCTGCGCCTTCACCAAGGCGAGCTCATTCTTGTAAGTGAGTGCGTTGAGCGCCGCGTCACGAAGCAGGGTAATCATTTGGATAAAGAACTGCGGACGGATCACATACATCTTCGGGTAGCGGTACGATACGTCCACGATCCCGGTATTGTAAAGATCGCTCTCCGGTTCCAGGAGGGATACCAGGATTGCGTACTCGCACCCCTTCTCGGTTCGGTCCTTGTCAAGCTCTTTGAGGAAGTCCTCGTTCTTCTTCCTAGTGGCAGTCGTGTCGCTTTCGTTCTTCATCTCGAACATAATCGACACGATCTCGGTGCCGGACTCGTCGGAGTCGCGGAAGATGAAGTCACCCTTGCTCCCTGTGCGGGCGTCGTTGTCCTTCTCGAAGTAGGCGCGGGGGAAGGCAGTGGCGCGGATGCGGTTGAACTCGATCTCGCAGTGCTGCTCGAGCGTCTCGCCGACCATCTTTGTCGACAGCTTCGCCTTCATGTCTCGCAGTCGCTCGATCGCGTCGTCGCGGTCCTTAATCTGCGTCTCGTACTTGTCCTTGAGTGACTTCTCCGCGAGCTGCTTCTCCAACTCCACCTTCTCCAGCCCGCTCTTGAACTCGTCGCGTTCCTTCTCGACGGCGCTCACCGCCTCTGTGATCGCCAGCTTCTGCGACACCTCAGCGCTCTCAAGCCTGGCTTTCAGACCCTGAATCTCGGCGTCTTTTGTCGAGGCAGTCTTCTGCAATTCAGCGGAGAGCTTCGCTTCGGCGAGTTCGACGGCGGACTGTTTCTCCTGCTTGGCCTTCTCGAGCGCCCCGGCGAGGGAATCGCGCTCCTTCTCGACGGCCGCGAGGGCCTCCGTCACAGCGAGTTTCTGTTGAGTGTCACCGGCGTCGAGTCTGGCTTTCAGATCCTGAATCTCGGCGTCCTTGGCTGCGGCAGCTTTCTGCAGCTCCCCCGCAGCCTTCGCTTCGGCCAGCGCTAGCGCCTTCTGCTTGTCCTGGTCGGCAAGTTCGAGACGTTCATGGAGCTGCTTGTCGAACTCACTGTCACGGACCTGTTTGGCGATGTCGGCGTATCCCGCCTCATCGATAGTGAACGTCTTTCCGCAATGCGGGCACCTGATTTCATGCATGATCAAACCCCCTTTGCTTTCGTTAAGATCTCAGTGAGCATCGAAGGAACCGCCCCGGCAGCCTCGAGCGTTGCTGTCCGATAGGCAATCTGGTTCTTCGAGAGGCTGATCCCGGCAGCAGCCTCGACTGCTTTGCACGCCGTCGCCCACTCGAGCCATTCGGTCCCGAGGAACGCCTCGAGGTGATCGTCGAAGATTGCCACATTGTCGGCGACGACCGCCGTGGGAAAGTCATCCTCCGTGCGACCGAAGTACCTAAGGGCAGAGCGGTTAGCGGCGACATGACCGGCTCGTTCCTCTTCGATCTTGTCCTGCTCCTTGCCGTTTGCCTGAGCGCGGGCCTCGAACCCGCTGTCGGCGTCGAACAACGCATATACGGGGACGCCCAGGGCTGTCAGGATGGCGTGCGCCAACGGGATCGACTGCTTTCCACCGACCGGCACGATCGACAGGCCCGCAGCTTCCAGAGAGCAAACACCTTCTCGGTCTCCGACGCCGTAGAACACCGCGGACTCCGTGGTTCCTTCGACGAGAAATGCTCGATGAGCGAACAGCGCGACCGAGAGCTGATTCGTCACGACGCCGTCGAGCTGCCGATCAACGACCGACTCCTTGACGACTCCCGCCAGCTTGGCCTTCACGTCCGCGACCGATGCCGAGTGGACGGTGACGACCGGGGTTTCATCTGTTGATCGCATGAGGCGACGCACTTGGTCGAAATGCCGTGCCTCGAGGAAGTACGGGCTGTGGGTGGCGTAGCTCACCTGAATCCGCTTGCGGGCGTCCTCAGCCAGTGAGCGCAGCACCTTCGCGAAGGTTTGAGCCTGAATCGGATGCTGAAATAGCTCCGGCTCCTCGATGGCGAGGCAGATGACTCCCTCCGCCGACGCCGCGCCCGACTGTGCCAGCAGCTGCAGAGCGGAGATCAGCAGGGTGCGTTGAAACCCGTGCCCCTGGCGCTCGACGGCGGTCTCCGTTGTGCCGTCCAAGATCGAGACATCGAACGTCGTCCGTGGGGCCTTGAGCTCTACTTCGGCAGGAGTGACCGAGACTGCTCGCCCCGGCGTGTACGACGTCACAACCTCGTTGAGCTGCGCCGTCATCGTTTCGAGTTGCGCCTTGAACTTGTCCTCGTAGACCTGCTGCTGCCGGACCCGTGCATCCTCGACGATTGTCGCGATCTCGTCATCGGCCGCCGTGCGGTCAACAGAACGTTCAAGGATGCGTCCGATGATGCTCGCCCTGCCATCGAGAGATTCCTCACTGGCACGAAGGTCAGCAGTGACGAGGACGAAGTCGAACAGACCGCTCATCTTGCCGCCGCTATTGAAGCCGAAAAAGTTCGTCTGCAGCACCTCCGGCGCCTCCACCAATTGCCCGGTGTTCGCCGCCTCCCATGTGGTCATGGCCTGATCGACCGCCGCGCCCGTCGTCGCCGCGGGAAGCCCCAGATCCGTTCGCGTTCGACGGAGCTCCGCGTAGAGCTCCTTCTTCGCGGTCGCGCTTGTAGCAGCCTTGATGTCATTGAAATCGGGGAAGCCTTTCGCGTTCGCTGAGAAGACCTCCAGGCCGCTGGCAGATCGCTGCTTCCAGGCGGTGAAGGTGTCGGCTCCGGCGGGCGCATACTTGCCGAGCGCCTCACGGTCCTTTTCGGTCAGATCGTAGAAGGTGACCTGCACCTCGATGTCTTCATCGATCGCTCCGAACGAGCAGTCCTTCTCGCTCAGCGACCCGGGTTTGCCATTGAAATACCAGTCGAGAGCGCGGAGCACTGTCGACTTACCGGAGCCGTTCGGGCCGATGAAGGTCGTGACGTTATCGAAGGTGATCGTCACATCCTTCAACGTCCGGAAATTCCGAATTCGAGCTGACTGAATCTTCATTATTCGCTCCCAGCCGCGCTGAGCCCAAAGAAACGCTCGAAGAACGCTCCGAGCTTCTCGACCACGCGTCGCTTCTTCTCACTGTGGTTCTTGTCTTTCGAGAACCGAGACACCGGCGGCAGAACCTTCGCAATCTCCGTACCCGTCGTGCGAAGCTGCCCGGTGCGGAACGCGGCTTCGACGAACCGTTCGGTCTCTTCGGGTTTCAGGTTCTCGCCCTCGATGATCGCCGCGAGTTCCTTGCCGCGCTGCGCCGTGACATACGCGCGCCACTCGCCATCAATGTCACCACCGACAGAAATCGAGTCGACGAAGTTCTCGATGAGGTCCTTCTTGTTGCGGAGGGAGGGACTCGAGTCGATTGCGCGAGAGATGCCTGCACGGAGTTCCTTGTCGTCGCCGTCGCCGCGTTCTTCGCGGTACTTCTGCACAAGCAGCAGGATGTAGTCGACGTTGATCTCGACCTGCTTGATCAGCTCGATCTCAAACTCAAGATCCTCGACGATCGATTCCTTCTCACTTTGTCTCTCGCGTTTGCGGTCTTCCCAGATGTCCACGTAGATGGACTGGTAGTCCTGCATGTCACGAGCAGACAGGATCTCGTCATCAGCGAAGTCGTCGAACGCGGTGAGGATGTTGCGGAGCTTCAAGATCTCGCCGTACAGCTTCACGAAATCAGCCTGTGCCTGCTCACCGATGATCAGCTCGCCCGGTTTGAAGGTCTCCATCAGTTCGGTGACCTTTGCGGCGTATTGCTGGAAGTACTCGCCGTACGGCTTGAGTAGCACGATGCCCTGAGCGTTCTTGTTACCGAACAGGGCAATCGCGTCGTTCGTTTCCTCTTCGAGGTCGCGGAAAGCGACGATGTTGCCGTACGTCTTCACCGAGTTCAGAATGCGGTTCGTGCGCGAGTACGCCTGAATCAACCCATGACTGCGCAGGTTCTTATCCACCCAGAGGGTGTTCAGCGTGGTCGCGTCGAAGCCGGTGAGGAACATGTTCACCACGATCACCAGATCCAGCTCACGTGTCTTCAGCTTCTGCGAGAGATCCTTGTAATAGTTCTGGAAGCTGTCCGAGCTCGTATCAAAACTCGTCCCGAACATCCGGTTGTACTCGGTGATTGCAGATTCCAGGAACACGCGCGCGTCACCCGTGAGGGCATCGGTCTCAAAGCCTTCTTCATCGAGCATCCCCGACTCAACATCCGGATTCGCAGCGTACGTGAAGATCGTCGCGACCTTGAGTCGCTGATCCGGCGGGAGTGCTTCCTGCTGGTTCTTGAACTCCTGGTAATAGGTGCGCGCGGCTGTGATCGACGCCGTGGCGAAGATCGAGTTGAAGCCACGGACCCTCCGCTCCCCCAACGCATATCCTTCAGACCGCCGGGTCTTCTGGTCGAAGTGATCCAGGATGTACCGGGTCACCGGGACTGCCCCTACTTTGGTTGACGGGTA